>NZ_VYTZ01000017.1:0-179405 GCF_008728085.1 Microbispora cellulosiformans
CTCCAGCGCCGCCGCCTGCTCGGGCGTCGGCAGGAGTTTCACCTGCACCACCAGCCTCACATCGAACACATACCGTTTGGCCCCTGCCACCTCGATGGGAACCGAACCCTGACGTCCGGACAGAAAATTCAAGTCAGGGAAGCGATTCCTCCCGGGCGTAAACGCCCGGGGTTCCTCGCTAGGTGAGGCTGAAGTAGGGGCAGGATGAAACGGGCAATTTGCTTACGCGTCATATAAGTATCAGAAGTAAACCTGTGTCTCATCCGAGCGTCCTCTCTTCGGTTGTCCCACCCGAGTCGAGGAGTGGTTTTGCGCGTTCGTTCTCTGTTGTTCGCCGTAGCTGTGGCTATCGGCCTGTTTGTACCGATTCAGACCCAATCGGCCGTGGCTTCGTCCGCGTCCGTCGCAAGTTGTTACCGCCAGGTCGGGGACCACTGGGAATGCGTCACCCCCGGCGCATTCTGCCCTGCCGCAGCCCACGGCCTGTACGGATATTCCGAGAGCGGCGCCAAATACCAGTGCGTCCAGGACGGCTCGTACTGGAGATGGAAGCCCGCCGGTTCCTCGTCTGGCTCGAATCCCGAACCGAGCCCCAAGCCGACTCCCAAGGCGACACCGACTCCCAAGCCGAGCCCGAAGCCGACGACCACACCCGGCGGAAAGCCGGCGAAGGCGAAGTGCTCGCGGGCCTACCTGCCTCTGCCCGATCCCCGCTGCACGCCCGGGACGCGCAACCCCGCCGTCACCCAGGCGACCATCCGTACGACGATCTGCAGCCCGGGCTTCGACGCGAGGACGGCGCCCACGTCGAGCTACCTGAGCGCGCTGAAGGTCAGGCAGATCGCGGAGTACGGCTACACCGACCGCAGGTCGGCCCGCTACCAGGAGGACCATCTCATTCCGCTGCTTCTCGGCGGGTCGCCCAAGAGCGTGAAGAACCTCTGGCCGGAGCCGAGATGGAAGGTCAAGGGCAGGAGCGCGGCGGACAAGAACGCCGTGGAGCGTCGGCTGTGGAAGGCCGTCTGCGCCGGTGACGTGCCGCTGGCCCGCGCGCAGAAGGCCATCGCGAAGGACTGGCGCACCGCGGTCAGGCAGGCCGGGCTGTAACAGCCGAGACAGAGCGAAGGCGGCCGGGACTCCTCTCGGCCGCCTTACCGCACAGAGAAGCGCTACCGGATTCGTCCGCAGTGCTCCGGCCTTCAGTTCAGGCCGGGGAGCGCGTCAAGACGAGAAGCCGAGCAGATGGGCCAGGCAGGTCATGTTGTGGTCGAACAACTCGGCCCGGTGCTCGATCACGCTGTTGAACTGGCCGAACAGTTCGAAGCTGACCATTCCGAACAGCCCGGTCCAGGCGACCAGCGCCCGCGCGACCACGTCGTCGGACACGCCCGGCATCACCGAGCGCACGGCCTCCGCGTCCTGGGACAGGATCGCGGGCGGCGGCGGGCACATCGGCGGAGGGGAGAGGCGGCCGGCCCGCTGGGCGTCCGCCAGGATGCGGCCGTACACGATCGTGCCCCGTGACGCCGGCCCGATCGTGTCCTCCGGGGCGCGGTAACCCGGCACCGGCGAGCCGTACAGCAGGGCGTACTCGTGCGGATGGGCCAGGGCCCATTCGCGGACGGCGCGGCAGGCGGCGAGCCACCGCCCGGTGAAGTCGTCGCGCGGGCGGGTGGCGTCGGCGCGTTCGACGGCCTCGCCGATCGCGTTGTACGCGTCGACGATCAGCACGGTGAGCAGGTCGTCGCGGCTGGGGAAATAGCGGTAGATGGCGGAGGAGACCATCCCCATCTCCCGGGCCACCGCACGCAGGGACAGGCCCGGGGCGCCGTCGGTGGCGAGATGACGCCGCGCGATGTCGGTGATCTCCCGGATGAGTTCCGCCCTGACCCGCTCCCGCGCGGTACGACTCGCGTTCATGGCCTGATGTTATCAGAGCACCGATTCGAGAGCACTGCTCTTGACGACTGACGCTCACATGAGAGAGCATTGTTCTCATAACGGAGCGACAAACGCAAGGAGTGCCGATGCTCACCATGACCAAGGGGGCGGCCGCCGCCCTCATGTTCTTCCTGGAGCTCGGCGTGCTGATCGCGCTGGCGCGCTGGGGTTTCACCCGGGAGGCGAACATCGTGGTCAGAATCCTGCTGGGGCTCGGCACACCGGCCGCGTTCGCGACGCTCTGGGGACTGTTCATGGCCGGCGGCAAGGCGCCGTACCAGCTGCACGGGATCGCCCGGGGAGCCTTCGAGGTCGTGTGGTTCGGCGCGGGAGCGGCCGCGCTGGCGGCCTCCGGGCTGGTGACCGCGGGTGTGGTGTTCGCGGTGGTGTACGTGGCCGACGCCGCGCTGCGGCTGCTGACGAATCAGGTATGAAGGAGAGATCATGGGCAGGCATGTCGTGGTGGGAGCGGGACAGGTCGGCGGAGCGCTCGCCGTGGCGCTGGCCGAGCGGGGGCACGAGGTGACCGTCGTCACCCGCTCGGGCTCCGGCCCGAGGCGGGCCGGGGTGTCGCCGGTCGCGGCGGACGCGGGCGACGCCGCCGTGATGCGGCGGCTCGCGGAAGGGGCCGACGCGATCTACAACTGCGTCAACCCGCCCTACCACCGCTGGCAGGAGGACTGGCCGCCGGTCGCGGCCTCGCTCCTGGCCGCCGCCGAGTCGTCCGGGGCCGTGCTGGTCACGCTGGGCAACCTCTACGGGTACGGCCCGGTGGACGGCCCGATGACCGAGGACCTGCCGCTCGCCGCGACGGGCGTCAAGGGCAGGGTCCGGGCGCGGATGTGGGAGGAGATGCGGGCGGCCCACGAGGCGGGCAGGGTCCGGGTGACCGAGGTGCGCGGCTCGGACTACTACGGCCCGGGCTCGTCCGACCAGTCCTACCTGGGGCCGCGGCTCCTGGAGCCGCTGCTCGGCGGCAAGCCCGCCACCGTCGTGAGCGACCCCGACATCCCGCACAGCTGGACGTACCTGCCCGACGTCGTGCGGGCGCTGGCCGCCGCGGCCGAGGAGGAGCGCGCGTGGGGCAGGCCGTGGCACGTCCCGACCGCGCCGCCCGTGACGATGCGGGAGTACGCCGAGATGGTGTGCGAGGCCGGGGGCGTCCCGGCACCGCGGCTGCGGCGGCTGCCGGGGTGGATGCTGAAGGCGGGCGGCCTCGCCGTGCCGTTCCTGCGCGAGCTGGGGGAGACCCGTTACCAGTTCGACCGGCCGTACGTGCTCGACTCGTCGGCCTCGCAGGAGGTCCTCGGCTTCGCGCCGACGCCGGTCGAGGACGGCGTGAAGGAGACGGTCGCCTGGTGGCGGACGCGCCGATAAGCGCACAGGTCCTGATATCCAACCCCTTGCATTGGGGATTCCGACTGGCCATGCTGGCTTGAAGATCGTCGGGACCGCGTTTCACGCCCCGGCAGCACGGGAGCCGCTGGGGCTACGTCCGGGGGGACGACGTGACAGGGGAGTGGCGGTGGAGTTTCGGCTGCTGGGGCCGGTCGAGGTGTCGGTCGGCGGGATCCCGGTCCCGCTGGGGGGAGTCAAACCGAAGACGCTGCTCGCAGCGCTGCTCCTGGAACGGGGGCGCGTCCTGCCGACACACCGTCTCATCGACATCCTCTGGCCGGACGAGCCGCCGGAGAGCGCCAGGGCGGCGATTCAGACCTATGTCAAGACGTTGCGCCAGGCGCTGACCCGGGCCGGGGCTCCGGACGTGATCGTCACCCGCGCACCCGGCTACCTGGCGCGGATCCCCGCCGAGTCGCTGGACGCCGACCTGTTCGAACGGCTCCTCACCGACGCGCGCGGCGCGGCCACGCCCGAGGAGGCCTCCGGGCTGCTCGACTCCGCGCTGGCGTTGTGGCGCGGGCCCGCCCTGGCCGGACTGGGCGACTCGCCGCTGTCTGGGGAGGCCGCACGGCTGGAACAGCTGCGGCTGACCGCCACCGAGGAACGCATCGCCGCCGGCCTGGCGCTGGGCCGGCACGGCCGGCTGGTGGCGGAACTGGCCGCGCTGGTCGGGCGGCATCCGCTCAACGAGCGGCTGCGCGGCCAGTACATGACCGTTCTGTACCGGCTCGGCCGGCAGTCCGAGGCGCTGGCCACATTCCGGGAGGGCCGCCGGATCCTGGCCGAGGACCACGGGGTGGACCCGGGGCCTGAGCTGACCGCCCTCCACCACGCCGTCCTGCGCGGCGACCCCGCACTGCTGGCGCCGCCGTCCGGAGAGATGGTCCGCCTCGCCGTACCCGCCCAGCTGCCGTTGGCGCCGGCGGACTTCACCGGCCGTTCCGCGCAGAGCGCGGCCCTGGTGACGGCGCTGACCTCGGGAGAAGCCCCGATGATCCAGGTCGTCGCGGGTCGTGCCGGCAGCGGCAAGTCGGCCCTGGCGATCCACGTCGCCCACCAGGTCGCGGACGCCTTCCCCGACGGCCGGCTGTACGCCGAGCTCCGCGGGATGAGCGAGGCTCCCGCCGATCCGGGCGAGGTGCTGGGGAGGTTCCTCAAGGCGCTCGGGGTGCGTCAGGACGCTCTTCCCTCCGCGACCGCCGAGCGGGCCGAGCTCTATCGGAGCCTGCTGGCCGGACGCCGGGTGCTGGTGCTGCTCGACGACGCCGCCGGGGAGCCGCAGGTACGCCCGCTGCTGCCGGGTGGCGCCGGCGGCGTACTGATCACCTCACGCGACCGGCTCGGAGGACTCAGCGGTGCGCGCCGCACGGACTTGGACGTCCTCGAACCGGCCGAGGCCGTCGAGCTGCTCGCCCGGATCGCGGGAACCGAGCGGGTGGCCGCCGAGGAGGCGGTGGCCCACGACATCGCCGACCTGTGCGGCCGGCTGCCGCTGGCGATCCGCATCGCCGGGGCCCGGCTGGCCACCAGGCAGCGATGGCCGCTGCGGGTGCTCGCCGACCGGCTGACCGACGAGCGGCGCAGGCTGGACGAGCTGGCGATCGCCGACCTGGAGGTGCGGGCCGGCTTCGAGCTGAGCTACCGGGGGCTGGACGACGACGAACGCCGGGTGCTGCGGCGGCTCGGGCACCTGGGGGTTCCGGAGTTCTCCCCGTGGATCGCCGCCTGGCTGTGCGACATCGACGGCAAGCTGGCGGAAGACATCGTGGAACGCCTGGTCGACGCCCAGATGGTGGACTTCAGCCGGGTCGACGACCTGGGCACGCTCCGCTACCGGATCCACGACCTGGTGCGCATCTACGGACGCGAGCGCGCCGAGGCGGAGGAGCCGTACGAACTGCTCACGGCGGCCGCGGGCCGGGTGCTCGGGGGCTGGCTCGCCCTGGCCGACCAGGTGGCGGCCGACGCCCCGCCCGATGAGATCGACTGGAAGCACCCCGCCGCGGCCGCCCCGGCGATCCCGGACGAGCTGACCGCGCGGGTGCTGGCGGCCCCGCACGACTGGTTCGAGATCGAACAGCCCGCGCTGGTCGTCGGCCTGGAGCGCGCCGCCGTGCTGGGCCTGCACGACATGGTCTGCAAATTCGCCTCCGCGCGACTCGGTCCGTCGTTCCTCGGCGTCAACAGGTTCGAGTCACGGGAGCGGATCAACCGTGCGGCGCTGGCCGCGGCCCGCCGGGCGGGCGACCGGCACGGCGAGGCGACCGTGCTGGCCGAACTGGGCCACCTGCGCTATCTCCAGGACCGGTTCCCGGAGGCGCGCCGGCATCTGGGCCACGCGCTCGCCGCCTTCCGGGAGATGGGTGACGCGCGCGGCCAGGCCGTGGCGCTGGCCGGGCTCGGCGTGACCTGCCGGGAGGCGAGCCGCCTGGCCGAGGCGCTGCATTTCCTGGACCAGGCCGACGTCCTGCTCACCGGCCTCGGCGACGATCTCGGCGTCACGTACCTGCGGCGGCTGGCCGCCTCGGTGCGGCTGGAGCGTGGGGACTATCCGGCCGCCTGGCGCGGTCTGGAGGAGTCCATGGCCGGCTACCGCCGCCTCGGCAGCCGCCGCGGCGAGGCGGTGACCCTGCGCACCATGAGCCTGTTCCACCGGGCGGCCGGCGACTACGACGCGGCCATCCAGACCGCCGAGGCCGCGACG
This sequence comes from Microbispora cellulosiformans, assembly GCF_008728085.1. Classification (NCBI taxonomy): domain Bacteria; kingdom Bacillati; phylum Actinomycetota; class Actinomycetes; order Streptosporangiales; family Streptosporangiaceae; genus Microbispora; species Microbispora cellulosiformans. The sequence goes on from NZ_VYTZ01000017.1 coordinate 6,047, forward strand.
GAGATCTTCGTCGAGCTCGGCGATCGGTTGCTGGAGGCGTATTCGGTCCGTACGTGCGCCAAGGCCCGGCTGCGCCTGGGCCAGACGCGGCAGGTCCTGGCCCCGTTGGAAGGCGCGCTGTCCACCTGCCAGGCGATGGGAGACCGGTGGGGGCTCGGCATCGCTTTGCGGACCCTGGGCGAGCTGCACCTCGCCGACGGCAACCTGACGGACTCGGCCGCGTGCCTGACCGCCGCCATCGGGGTGTGGGACGGCATGGATGCCCCGCTCTGGCAGGCTCGTACGGAGCACACGCTGGCCCTGCTGCACGAGGCGAGGGGTGACGTCGAGACGGCGGCGACGATCCGGGCGCGGGTGCTGACGGTCTTCCGCGACCACGGCGCCCGCGAGTACGGCGAGATCACCGGCGACGCCCCCGCTCCCTGAAACACCCGCCGCGAATCGCTGAAAAACATCCTCCGCGGAATTTCACCGCATTTTCAGCGCCTCGCTCGAGTCTTCCGGTGCAAGAGGACGAACACCACCTCTCCACCGGAAGGCCCCATGAAACTCAACCGCCTTATCGCAGGCACGCTCAGCATGGTGGCGGCGGCTTCCCTCGGCTTCGCGGGAGCCGCGGTGACCAGCCTCACCATCGCCACGCCGGCCGCGGCCTCCACGGCCGGCGGTCAGATCACCCGCTCGGAGGTGCTGGCCCGCGCCCAGAACTGGGTCGACCGCGGGGTCAAGTACAACCAGAGCCGCAGCGCGAGCAGCCTCTACACCGACGTGGACGGAGGGCACAAGTACGGCCCCGACTGTTCCGGCCTGGTCTCCATGGCGTGGCACATCACCGCGAACTCCGGCAAGGGCGGCAACAGCACCGTCGACTTCGAGGGCTGGACCGGAAAGGACTATCTGGGCAGCCTGCACGATCTGAAGCCCGGAGACGCGATTCTCAAATCGGGCCACATGGAACTGTTCGCCCGGTGGAAGGATTCCGCCGACCACACCAAGGGCGCGTGGACCTACTCCCTCAACGGCACGGGCAGTCCCGACGGCAACGGCTGGGAGCAGGACTGGGCCAAGGGGCCGACAGCGAACTCCCACGGCCAGGTGGGCGACGAGTCGTGGTCGAGCATGCAGAACTTCCGCCCGATCCGGTACAAGAACATCGTCGACGACACGCAGTCGCCGTCTCCGGCACCCCAGTACCAGACGCTCGGGGACTTCGACGGTGACGGGAAGAAGGACATCGCGGGGGTCGCGGGTGGTGATCTGTGGATTCACCGGAACACGAGCACGCCGGGTGACTTCTCCACTGCGGGTGTGTTCGTGTCGTCCGGGTGGCGTTCGGTGTCGAAGTTCATGACGGGGGACTTCGACGGTGACGGTAAGGACGACATCATCGGGTTCAACGGTGGTGACGAGCTGTTGATCTGGCGGAGTACGAGTACGGCGACGGCTTTCGGTTTCGCGCCGTACAAGAGCCTGGGCACCGGCTGGGGTATCTTCACGCAGCTTCTTCCGCTGGCGGATTACGACGGTGACGGGAAGAAGGACATCGCGGGGGTCGCGGGCGGTGATCTGTGGATTCACCGCAACACGAGCACGCCGGGTGACTTCTCCACTGCGGGTGTGTTCGTCTCCAGCGGGTGGCGTACGGTGTCGAAGTTCATGGCGGGGGACTTCGACGGTGACGGTAAGGACGACATCATCGGGTTCAACGGTGGTGACGAGCTGTTGATCTGGCGGAGTACGAGTACGGCGACGGCTTTCGGTTTCGCGCCGTACAAGAGCCTGGGCACCGGCTGGGGTATCTTCACGCAGCTTCTTCCGTTGGCGGATTACGACGGTGACGGGAAGAAGGACATCGCGGGGGTCGCGGGCAGTGATCTGTGGATTCACCGCAACACGAGTTCGCCGGGTGACTTCTCCACGGCCGGTGTGTTCGTCTCGACCGGGTGGCGCACGGTCAGCAAGTTCCTCGGCGCCGATTTCGACAAGGACGGCAAGGGCGACATCATCGGGTTCAACGGTGGTGACGAGCTGCTGATCTGGCGGAGTACGAGCACTTCGACGGCTTTCGGTTTCGCTCCCTACAAGAGCCTGGGCACCGGCTGGGGCATCTTCGGCAACAAGCTCCTCACCTCCGCCCCCACCGACTGACCATCACCCCGGGACGTCGCACCTGCGGACCCGTGGCCCCGGCCGGCCTCCGACCTCGCCCCGGCCGGGGCCCCATCCGGCGGAGAGCGGAGACGGCGCGCCGATAGTCTCCCCGGCATGAGAGTCGGGATCGTTGGCCTGGGAGACATCGCGCGGAAGGCCTACCTGCCGGTGCTGGCGGCCACACCGGGGATCGAGCCGCTGCTGTGCACCCGCGACCGGGCGGTCCTCGACCGGCTCGGCGACGCGTACCGGATCGGCGCGAGGTTCGACGCGCTGGACGGGCTGATCGGGGCGGGGATCGACGCGGCGTTCGTGCACGCGGCGACCGAGGCGCACGTCCCCGTCGTGACGGCCCTGCTGGAGGCGGGCGTGCACGTCTACGTGGACAAGCCGCTCGCGTACGACGCCGAGGCGAGCGCCGGGCTCGTACGGCTGGCACGCCGGCGGGGCAGGTCGCTGATGGTGGGGTTCAACCGCAGGTTCGCCCCCGGCTACGCCGCCCTCCGTGAGCTGCCGCGCGACGTGATCGTGATGCAGAAGAACCGCCGCGACCTGGCCGGCGACCCCCGTACGGTGATCTTCGACGACTTCGTCCACGTGGCCGACACGCTGCGCTTCCTCGCGCCGGGAGAGATCACCGACACCGCGGTCAGGACCCGCGTGCGGGACGGCCTCCTGGAACACGTGGTGCTGACCCTCGGCGGCGACGGCTTCACCGCGATCGGCGTGATGAGCCGCACCAGCGGCGCTGCCGAGGAGACCTGCGAGGTGATGGGCGGCGGCGGGAAACGGCGGGTCGTGAACCTCGGCGACGTGGTGGACCTCGACGGCGGCGAGACCCTCGCGCGGCGGGCGGACTGGGTCCCGGTGGCCCGGCAGCGGGGGATCGAGCAGGCCGTCGGAGAGTTCATCGACGCGGTCCGCGGCGGACGGGTCCTCACGGCCGACGACGCCCAGGTCACGCACGAGTTGTGCGAGGAGATCGTACGGCGGACGAACGAGCACGAGTCGCGCTTTACCACCCTTTTGCAGTAGGAAGGTACTCGTGTCAGAACTTGTGCTGGGCCCGCTGCTGCGCCACGTGGACGGGTCCGCCGCGACCGTGTGGGTGGAGACCTCCGAGCCCTGCACGGTCCGCGTGCGGGCCGGAGACGCCTCCTCGGAGGAGCCCACTTTCACCGTGCACGGCCATCACTACGCCCTGGTGGACGTCGCCATCGACGGGCCGGTGGCCTACGAGGTGGACCTCGACGACCGACGGGTGTGGCCCGGGGACGACGGCATGCCGCCGAGCGTGATCCACCCCGTCACCGGCCTCAACCGGCTGATCTTCGGCTCCTGCCGGACGAGCGTGCCGCACGAGGAGCCGTACGTGCGCACCCACGGCCCGGACGTCCTGCGGGCGTACGGCCTGCGCCTGATGGAGTCGCCGGACGACCGGCCCGACCTCATCCTGCTCCTCGGCGACCAGGTGTACGCCGACGAGCTCACCCCGGACATGAAGGACTTCATCGCCGGGCGCAGGAGTGAGGGCCCGCAGGAGGTCGTCGACTTCGAGGAGTACGCCGAGCTGTACCGCCAGGCGTGGTCCGATCCGGCGGTCCGCTGGCTGCTGTCCACGGTCCCGACCTTGATGATCTTCGATGACCACGACGTCAGGGACGACTGGAACACCTCGTCGGCCTGGCGCGAGCAGATGGCGCAGGTGCCGTGGTGGCACCGGCGCATCGTCTCCGCCTTGGGGTCGTACTACGTCTACCAGCACCTGGGCAACATCCCGCCGGCCGAGCGGGAGGCCGATCCCGTGCTCGCCGCGCTGCGGGCGGGCGCCGGCGAGGAGACGCTCGACGAGTTCGCCCGGCGGGCCGACGAGGAGCCCGACTCGGTCCGCTGGAGCTACCACCGGGACCTCGGCGACACCCGTCTCGTCATACTGGACAGCCGCAGCGCCCGGACGCTCGAACCGGGACGCCGGCGGATGATCGACGCGGAGGAGTGGGGCTGGTTCGAGAAGCAGGCGACCGGCGACTTCGGCCACCTCCTCATCGGCTCCTCGCTGCCGGTCCTGCTGCCGTCCGGAATCCACCACGTGGAGGGCTGGAACGAGGCGGTCTGCGACGGCATCTGGGGCCGCCGGGCGGCGCGGTGGGGCGAACGGGTCCGGCAGTTCCTCGACCTGGAGCACTGGGGAGCCTTCCGCCGCTCGTTCGAGGACCTCGCGCGGGTGCTGGTCGAGGTCGCCTCGGGCGAGCGGGGACGGCCCCCCGCGACCGTCCTGCTGCTGTCGGGCGACGTCCACTACTCCTACATGGCCTCCGTACGGCGGAAGGGCGGGGGACGCATCCACCAGATCGTCTGCTCGCCGATCCGCAACCCGCTGAGCCGCTCGCTGCGCTTCGCCAACATCGTGGCGTCGTTCGGGCTGGCGGGCCTGCTCGGCGGGCTGCTGGCCCGGGCCGGCGGACTGCCCCGGCCGTCGCTGCGCTGGCGCATCAGCAAGGGACCCTGGTTCCCCAACATGATGACCGCCGTCGACTTCGCGCCCGGGGAGGCCGTGGTCACGTGGTTCACCGACACCGGCGACCTCGACACGGTGACGGTCAGGCCCGAGCCTCCCGCAGCACCGCGCTGAGCTGGTCGGCCGCCCAGGCCAGCTCGTCCCGCGAGACGACGAGCGGCGGCGCGAGGCGGATCGTCGAGCCGTGGGTGTCCTTGGCGAGCACGCCGCGGCGCATGAGCGCCTCGCTGATCTCCCGTCCGGTGCCGAGCGACGGGTCGATGTCGACGCCCGCCCACAGCCCGCGCCCGCGTACGGCGGCCACCCCCGGGCCGAGGTTCGCGAGGCGCTCGTGCAGGAACGCGCCGAGGTCGCGCGCCCTGGCCTGGTACTCGCCGGTGCGCAGCAGCCCGACGACCGCGTCGCCGACGGCGCAGGCCAGCGGGTTGCCGCCGAACGTGGAGCCGTGCTGGCCCGGCCGGATCACGCCCAGCACGTCCTCGTTGCCGACGACCGCGCTCACCGGGACCACGCCGCCGCCGAGCGCCTTGCCGAGGACGTACAGGTCGGGCACGACGCCCTCGTGGTCGCAGGCGAACGTCTCGCCGGTGCGTCCGAGACCCGACTGGATCTCGTCGGCGACGAACAGCACGTTCGCCTCGTCGCAGATCTCCCTGACGGCGGCCAGATAGCCGTCCGGCGGGACCAGCACACCGGCCTCGCCCTGGATCGGCTCCAGCAGCACCGCCACCGTGTTCTCGTCGATCGCCTCCCTGACCGCCTCCGCCGAGCCGTACTTCACGATCCGGAAGCCGGGCGCGAACGGGCCGAAGCCGCCGCGGGCGTCGGGGTCGGTGGAGAAGCCCACGATGGTCGTGGTGCGGCCGTGGAAGTTGTCCTCCATCACGACGATGTTGGCCTGGTCGGGGGCGACGCCCTTGACCTCGTAGCCCCACTTGCGGGCCACCTTGATCGCGGTCTCGACGGCCTCGGCGCCGGTGTTCATCGGCAGGACCATGTCCTTGCCGCACAGCTCGGCCAGGCCGGTGACGAAACCGGCGAACCGGTCGTGGAAGAACGCGCGGCTGGTCAGCGTCAGCCGGTCGAGCTGCTCGCGGGCGGCCGCGAGGACGACCGGGTTGCCGTGGCCGAAGTTCAGCGAGGAGTAGCCCGCCAGGCAGTCGAGATAGCGCCTGCCCTCGACGTCGACGACCCACGCGCCCTCCGCCGACCGGATCACCACGGGCAGCGGGTGGTAGTTGTGCGCGCTGTGGCTCTCGCCGAGCCTGATGTGGTCCTCGCTTCTCATCGAGTCTGCCCGTCCGTCCTGATCTCGCTCGTCCTGATTTCCAGTGTGCAGCACTTGGGACCGCCGCCGGCCTTGCGCAGCTCGCTCAGGTCGACCGGGACGACCTCGAAGCCGCGGCGCTTGAGCTCCAGGACCAGCCCGGTCGCCTCGGCGTTGACGACGACGTTGTGGCCGTCGCTCACCGCGTTGAGGCCCAGCACCTCCGCGTCCGCGGACGTCGCGACCACGGCGTCGGGGAACAGCCGCCGCAGCACCCTCCTGCTGCCCTCGCTGAACGCCTCCGGATAGTACGCGACGTTGTGGTCGTCCAGCGGGAACAGGGCGGTGTCGAGGTGGTAGTACCTCGGGTCGACCAGGCGCAGCGTGACGACCGGGCGGCCGAGGAACTCCTGGGCCTCCATGTGCGCCGCCACGTCGGTGCGGAAGCCCGTTCCGGCCAGGATCATCTCGTCGAGCGTCAGGTAGTCGCCCTCACCCTCGTTGGTGAAGGACGCCTCCAGTGTCTCGTATCCCTGTTCGACGAACCACCGCAGGTAGGCGGGGCCCTCGGCGGCCCGCTCCGGATGGGCGAACCTCGCGCCGTAGACCCGCCCGTCCACGACGAGGGCGCCGTTGGCGGCGAACACCATGTCCGGCAGGCCCTCCACCGGGTCGATCAGGCTGACACGGTGGCCCAGGCTCTCGTACGCCTGCCGCAGGCCCTCCCACTGCCGCAGCGCCGTGGCCGTGTCGGCGCCCTTCTCGGGCCGCATCCAGGGGTTGATGGAATACGAGACCGTGAAGAACTCGGGCCGGCACATCAGGAAGTGCCTGGCCGTGCCCGTGCGGCCACTTTCCGTGGCCGCGAACTCTGGCGCGATTGTCATCGACGACTCCAAGCGGGAAACCGGTGAACGGGACTTCAGCGTAGGAATCGGCGGTCGGTAATCCAATGCGCCCACGTTGCGATCACACGGGGATCGGTTGCGTCCTTCAGCCCTTTTGCGGCGATCCGTTAATCAGCCGGGAGAGCACGATGGAGCTCTTGGTCCGCACCACGAACGGCTCGGCCGCCAGGCGCTCGATGACCCGCTCGACGTGCCGCACGTCGGTCGCGCGGATGTGCAGCAGGGCGTCGGCCTCGCCGGTGACCGTGCAGGCCGAGACGACCTCCGGGTGCCGGGAGACGGCGAGCCCGATCTCGGTGGGGGAGGTCTTGCCCCGGCAGTAGAGCTCGACGTACGCCTCGGTCGTCCAGCCCAGGGCCGACGGCTCGACCCGGGCGCTGAAACCGGTGATCGCGCCGGTGGCGACCAGTCGGTCGACCCGCCGCTTCACGGCCGGGGCCGACAACCCCACTTGAGCGCCTATTTCGGCGTATGTCGCCCGGGCATCCTCGACGAGGGCCCGGATGATGGCGCGATCGAGCTCGTCCAACCTCACGTGGACCTGTATACAGCCGCCGCCTCACACCTGAGGCTTCCTGGGCGCGGGCGCCCCCGCAGGGCCCGCGCCCCTCCTCGCCTTCCGCGGATCAGGTGGCGCCGCGCCTGTCCCTCTCCCGCGGCCTGTCCGCTCAGGCGAGCTGGACGAGCACCGAACCGGCGATGAGCAGGGCGAGGCCGGTCAGGCGCGGCGCGGTGAGCGGGCGCCGGGGCAACCGCAGCAGGCCGTGGTGGTCGATCACGGCGGAGGCGAGTTGCTGGCCGGTCACCGTGAGCGCGACGGTGGCCGCGGCGCCGATCGCGGGGATGAGCGTGAAGGTCGCGGTGACGTACACCGCGGCGCAGCCGCCGCCCAGCCATCCCCACCAGGGCATCGTGCGCAGCCCGCCGAGCCGCGGCCGGGGCGTGCGGCCGAGCGCGAGCAGTGCGACCAGGACGACGGCGATGGTGACCGTGGCCACCACGAAGCTGATCATTGCGGTGGCCAGCGGCTGGTGGATCTCCCCGCGCAGAATGGCGTTGACCGCCCCCTGCACGGGCAGGACCGCGCCGGCGACGACGCCGAGCAGGACCCAGCCGCTCCGGCCGCGGACACCCGGCCGAGGGGCCGCCTCCGCGGTCGCCGCCGGGGCGCTGACGCCGGCGCTCCCGCCACGCCCGGTGATGCCGCCGGCGAGGGTGCCGGAGGCTGCCCGCACCGGTGTATGGGCCGGCGCCCGGATCGGGCTCTGGCCGCGGATGACGACGGTGATGCCGGCCAGGACGGCGAGCGCGCCCAGCGCGATGCCGGCGTTGAGCGGCTTGGGCGCGATGCCGAGCAGGCCGAACAGGTCCAGTCCCAGCGACGCGAGCATCTGCCCGGTCACGAACAGCCCCGCCGCCGCCAGGGCGCCCAGACGAGGGAAGAGCAGGATCCCGCTGGTGATGTAGAGCGGGCTGGCCAGGCCGCCCAGCAGGTGCCAGAACGGGACGCCGGGCGCCAGGTGGACCGCGCCGATCGCGCCAACGGTGATCGCGAGCAGCGCCAGCACGGCCGTGGCCACGCTCAGTTGCAGCGTGGAGGCGCCGTAAGGGGTGCCTACGGCCTTGTTGAGCTGGAGGTTCACCGACGCCTGCACCGCCAGCAGACAGCCGGCCAACAGTGCCGAGGCGAGGAGCAGGGGGTGCATCGCCATCCTCTCCGGTGGAAGCGCACGCGAAATAAGTGGACATGATGTCCACATGAGTCTAGGAGAAAACCGGACGCTATGTCCACATAGTTCGGGCCCCGGTCTACGATGTCCTCATGACCGACGGGGTGAGTGAGTCCGGAGCGAACCGGACGAACGGCCGCGTACCCCCGCGAGACGCGGCGGATACCGGCCGCGAACTTCCCGTGCTCGCTCTCCAGCCGAACCGGCCTGCTCCGGTGCGGGAACGGGCGGACGCCGCGCGCAACCGCGTGCGCGTGCTCACGGCGGCCGAGCGGCTCTTCGCCACCGGGGACGCCCGGAACGTCACCATGGACGAGATCGCCAAGGAGGCGGGAGTGGGGCGGGCGACGCTGTACCGCCGCTACCCGGACATCGCGGCGATCGCCACGGCGCTGCTGGACGAGCACGAGCGGCGGTTGCAGGAGCACATCCTGAGCGGGCCGCCGCCTCTCGGCCCGGGGGCCTCACCGGCCGAGCGGCTCGCCGCGTTCTGTGTCGCCATGGTCGACCTGCTGGAACGTCATCTGCACCTCGTCCTGGGCGCCGAGACCGGCAGCGCCAGGTTCGCCACCGGCGCGTACGGCTTCTGGCGCGCGCACGTCCGGATGCTGCTGACCGAGTCGGGGGCGCCGGATCCGGACGGCATGGCGGACGGCGTGCTGGCGCCGTTCGCGCCCGAGGTGTACCTGTTCCAGCGGCGCACCCTGGGCCTCGCGCAGCACCGCGTCACCGAGGCGCTGGTGTGGTCCGCTCACCGGCTGGCGGGAGGCTGACGGCCCGGGGTTCGGACCGCGTGCAGTAGTCGCCGATCCCGCGCTCCAGCAGGTCGAAGGCGCGCGCGGCGTGCGTGCGGAGGTCCGCGACGATGGCCGCGCCCTCCTCGCCGGCGAGCCGCCGCATCGCGAAGTGCCGGGTGAGCGCGTTGACCGCCGCGCAGATCTGGGCCGCCACCAGGGACGGGGTCATGTCGTCGGGATCGGCCCCGGTCTCGTCGGCGAGCGCGTCGGCGAGCCGCCCCTCGCGCTGCCGGTTCATCATCTCCGCCCGGGCCTGCAACGCCGGGCTCTCCCGGATCCGCTTGACGAAGACGTCCGTGCCCTCGTTGACTCCGTAACGCCAGTCGCCGGAGTCGAGGGCCGTGAGGAAGTCGCGCCGCACCGCCTCGACCGCCGTCTCGCCAGGACGGCGCTCACGGACCACGCGGGCCAGCACGTCCATGCTCTCCTCGTCGCGGTCGAGGAACAGGTCCTCCTTCGTGCGGAAGTAGTTGAACACGGTGTTGACCGACACGTCGGCCGCCCGCGCGACCTCGGCCACCGTGACGTTGTCGAACCCCCTCACCAGGAACAGCCCCGTCGCGATGTCGGAGATCCGCTGCCGGGTCTCCCGCTTCTTCCGCTCCCGCAGGCCCTCTTCCATCTGTCGATTCTAAGGGCGGCCACAAACTTTAAGTGACTCCAATTTTGGTGTTACTCTACCGACCATGATTCACGTCAGAGGGCTCACCAAGACGTTCGGGACGGTCGAGGCCGTCCGGGGGATCGACGTCGACGTCTCCGCGGGAGAGATCGTCGGCTTCCTCGGGCCGAACGGCGCGGGCAAGACCACCACGCTGCGCATGCTGACCACGCTGCTGCGCCCGACGTCCGGCGCCGCCACGGTCGCGGGCGCCGACCTGTTCGCCGACCCGGTGGCCGTACGCCGGCGCATCGGCTACGTCGCCCAGGGCGGCGCGTTCGGGCCGTTCACCCCGGTCGGGAACGAACTCGTGCTCCAGGCCCGCCTGTACGGCCTGAGCCGGGCCGAGGCCCGTGCCCGGGTGACCTCCCTGCTCACCGCCCTGGACCTCGCCGGGGTCGAGGAGCGGACGACGGCCACGCTGTCGGGCGGCCAGAAGCGCAGGCTCGACATCGCGATGGGCCTGCTCCACCGGCCCACGCTGCTCTTCCTCGACGAGCCCACCACCGGGCTCGACCCGCAGAGCCGCGCCAACCTGTGGGACCACATCCGGCGGCTGCGTGAGCGGGACGGCGTGACGGTCTTCCTCACCACCCACTACCTGGAGGAGGCCGACGCGCTCTGCGACCGGGTCCTGATCATCGACCACGGCCGGATCGTCGCCGAGGGCGCCCCGGACCGGCTGAAGGCCGAGCACGGCGCGCGCACGCTCGACGAGGTCTTCCTCGCGGTCACCGGCCGCGAACTGCGCGAGGGAGCCGCCGCGTGACCGCCCTCGCCGTCCTGACCGGCCACTATCTGCGCGCCTCCTTCGGCAGCAAGGTCAGCCTCGCCTTCGGCGCCGTGCAGCCGTTCCTCTTCCTCGTGTTGTTCGGCCCGCTGTTCGCACGCAGCGGTGTCGGGTCGTGGGCCGTCCTCGTGCCCGGCCTGCTGGTGCAGCTCGCGCTGACCAGCGCCGGGATGGCCGGCTTCGGCATCGTCTTCGACCAGCGGTTCGGCGTGCTCGAACGGCTCCGGGTCGCCCCGGTGAGCCCGGTCACGCTGCTGCTCGGCCGGGTGCTGAGAGACAGCCTGGTGCTGCTGGTCCAGGCGGCCACGATCATCGTGGCGGGCTACGCGCTCGGGCTGCGGGCGCCGCTCGCGGGGGTGCTGGCGGCCCTGCTCCTGATGACCGTGCTGTCGGTCGGCATGGCGTCGCTGTCGTACGCGGCGGCGCTCACGATGCGGCAGGAGCTGTTCGCGCCCGTGATGTCCACCGTGGTGGTCCCGCTGATGCTGCTGTCGGGCGCGCTGCTGCCGATGTCGCTCGCCCCCGCCTGGCTCGACGTGGTCTCGCGGCTCACGCCGTTCCGGTACGCGGTCGAGGGGCTGCGGGCGTTGTTCTCCGGTTCCTACGGCTCGTCGGCCGTTTTGTGGGGGACGGTCGTGTCCCTGGCCCTCGCGATCGGGGGGCTCGCCCTGGGCGCGAATCGTTTCCGGTGGGAAAAGGCCTGATCAGCGGCAGGAAAAGGGATTCGGCGTTCCTGCCTCTTGAAATCACCGTGAGCCGAGGAGAGGTTTGTGGGGTGGCGTGTGCCCACCAGCCAGAGCGCAGGGAAGGGAGACATCGTGACCGGCGCATCCGGCACCCCATGCCCGTGGCCCGACTTCTCTCCCGGAGAGCACGGCACCCCTCCACCGGACCTGCGCCGCCGGCACGCGAGCGCGCCCTTGGAGAAGGTGACCCTGCCCAGCGGCGACGAAGTGGTGATGCTCGTCCGGTACGAGGACGTCGTCGCCGCGCTCACCTCTCCGGAGAGCAGCCGCCGGTTGGCCGGGCCGGGCCTCCCGCGCATGGTGCGAGGCCCGGGCATCGACGACGTACCCGGCGTCCTGATCAACCTTGACCCCCCGGAGCACACCCGCTACCGCCTGATCATGAGCGGCGTCTTCTCCCGATCCCGTGTCGAACGCTGGCGCACGAGCACCGCGCGCATCGCCCATGAACTGATCGACGGCTTCACCGGCGAGTTCGACGTGGTCGCCGATTACGCGTTGCGGCTGTCCTCACGCGTCATCTGCCACATCATCGGCGTCCCCGGCGAGCGCCGGGACCAGTTCCACGAGTGGACCGGTGCCTTCCTGTCGACGTCCCAGGCGTCCGCCGAGGCGCGGCAGGCCGGCTACGGGGCGTTTCTCGGTTACATCGCCGAACTGGTCGGCGCCCATCGAGCCGAGCCCGGGGACGACCTGATCGACCTGCTGATCCAGGCGCGTGATCAGGAGGACCGCCTCACCGAGGACGAGCTCGTCAACACCGTCTTCATGCTCCTGGCCGCAGGGCACGAGACACTCACCACCATGATCTCGCGGGGGGTGTACCGGCTGCTGCTGGTCCGCGAACGATATGACGACCTCGTCACTGACCCGGGCCTGGTCGAACCGGCCGTGGAAGAGCTGCTCCGCTTCGACGGTCCCGGCAGCTACGGCCTGCTGCGCCTGGCGACCGGCGACATCACGGTCGAGTCCGGTGTCATCCCCGGAGGGCATGTGGTGCTGCCCAACCCGTACGCGGCCGATCACGATCCGAGCGTCTTCCCGGATCCGGGCCGGTTCGACGTCCGCCGCTTCACCTCCGCGGAGACGACTCCGCACCTCGCGTTCGGGCACGGGCCGCACTACTGCCTGGGCGCGAATCTCGCCAGGATGGAGCTCCAGGAGAGCCTGCGCGCCCTGGTGGAACGCCTGCCGAACCTGCGGCCGGCGATTCCGTTGAGCGAGGTGAAGTGGACGGCGGATGGTAATCACCGTCCTATCCGGTTACCTCTGGCACCGCACTGATCCAGGGTCGCCGCCGCCGCGTGGCTGCCCTCGCGATCGGGGGGCTCGCCCTGGGCGCGAATCGTTTCCGGTGGGAAAAGGCCTGATCAGGGGCCGGAAAAGGCATTCGAAGTTGATACCGGATCGCGGGCGCCAGCGGGGCCGGAGACGGTCACAATGGGTGGCGTGGCGGACGCCAACTTCACCCTCGTCCAGCTGCGTTACTTCGTAACCGCGGCCGAGCTCGGCAGTATGACCGCGGCCAGCAGAGAGCTCATGGTCGCGCAGTCGGCGATCTCGGCCGCGATCGCGCAGGTCGAGCGGGAGCTCGGGGTCCAGCTCCTGATCCGCCACCACGCCCGCGGCCTGTCGCTGACCCGCGCGGGCGAGCGCTTCCTCGTCGAGGCGCGGGAGTTCCTCGCCCACGCGGCGGCACTCGCCCAGTCGGCGCGCGGCCTCGCGGGCTCGCTCACCGGCGAGCTCGCGGTGGGTTGCCTGACCACCCTCGCGCCGTTCTACCTCTCGCGCCTGCTGCGTGATTTCGCGGGGCGTTACCCGGGGGTGCGGGTCAGCGTCGCCGAGGGCGAGCTGTCCGCGATGGAGGCGGCGCTGCTCGACGGCAGATGCGAGGTCGCCCTGGTCTACGCCATCGACCTCGCCCTCGATCTCGACATACGGCCGCTCACCCAGGCCCGGCCGTACGCGCTGCTTCCCCTGGGGCATCGGCTGGCGGAGGCGGAGGCGGTGTCGCTCGCGGACCTGGCCACCGAGCCGATGATCCTCCTCGACCTGCCGCGCAGCCGCGACTACTTCCGGGCGATCTATCCGACGGAGCCGCGCGTGCGCTTCCGGACGTCGAGCTACGAGACCGCCCGCTCGCTCGTGGCCGGCGGGCACGGCTACTCGATACTGAACCAGCGGGCCGACAGCGACCAGACCTACGACGGCGGGCGGGTGGCCTGCGTGCCGATCAGCGACGACGTCCCGGCGCTCGACGTCGTGCTCGCCTCGGTGCGCGGCGTGCGGCCCACCGCCCGGGCGGTCGCCTTCGCCGAGACGTGTCAGGCGTTCTTCTCCGGCCGGCGGCCCGGTCAGGCCTCCGGCGGGTGAGCCCCGGCCCTTCCGGGCGCCGTCCGGCGGGTCACCGGTAGTCGGCCAGCAGTTCCTTCAGGAACGCGGTCGTCCGCTCGGCCGAGTACGCCTCCACACAGATCGCGTTCAGCACCTGCGTGTACGCCTCGGTGTCCTCCGCCTTGTCCAGGTAGATGGCGCTGGTGAGCTGCTCCGTGTAGACGACGTCGGGCAGTTCGGGCGCGTCGAAGCGCAGGATCGTGAACGGCCCGCCCACGGTGAACTTCCCGCCGCGGTCGAACGGCACGACCTGCAACGTCACCTTCGACCGCCCGGTCACCTCGAGCAGATGCTCCAGCTGGGCCCGCATCACCGCCGGGCCGCCGACCGGGCGGCGTAGCACCCCCTCGTCCACCACGGCCCACAGCGTCGCCGAGTCCGGCCCGGTCAGCCGCTTCTGCCGGCGCAGCCGCAGGTCCACGTGCCGGTCGATCTCGTCGGCGGGCCGTGCCGCGTTGGCCACCTGCACGGTGGCCCGCGCGTACTCGGGGGTCTGCAGCAGGCTGGGGACGAACTGAAGCTCGTAGCAGCGGATGATGCACGCCGCCTCTTCCAGCCCCACGTAGAACTCGAACCAGCCCGGCAGCACGTCGCTGTACTTGTGCCACCAGCCGGGCACGTTGGCCTGCCGGGCCAGGTCCAGCAGCACCGTCCGTTCGTCCGGGTCGGTGAGGCCGTACAACGTGAGCAGGTCGGCGACGTCCCGCTCCTTGAAGCCGACCCGGCCGAGCTCCAGCCGGCTGATCTTCGCGTGCGACGCGCGGATGGTGTGCGCGGCCGTCTCCGGAGTGATGCCGCTCTCCCGGCGCAGCCGCCTGAGCTGAGCGCCGAGCACCAGCCGCAGGGCCGTCGGGCCGCTCCTGGCGAGCCCTAACGGTAACGAGGCGGCGTTGTCCGCCTGCGCGTTCACGTGGTCTCCATTGGCGACGCTCCGGGTGATTGCCTCGTGAACCGGGAGTCCGAGGGGGTGAAACAGGTCGGACGGAGGACTATTCGGTTGATCATCCTACCGGATGGGTTCAGAGGCGGGGTTTTCTGGGGACTTCCACGAAAAGTCGCGGGCATCCGACATTTGCACGTGCACGCGCGCTTGCACCCGCAAGGCACAGGGCAAGATACACGACGGCAGGGAAATTCACATCATGTAATGGTGAGACCTGAGGGACCCGCGATGACAGCAGACCTGGCAGGCCCGGGAGCCGCGACCGCGCCTTCGTGGCTGACCGCGATGTTCGACGAGGACGACGTCGCCGGGCTGTCCCTGCCCGCGTCGGCGACGTGTGACATTCACGGGCGAACCACCTCGCCCGCCGTCGCCAGGGATTTCACCGCCCGGACCCTGTGCGGCTGGGATGCCGACGATTTGGTGCCTGACGCGCAGATTGTTGTGTCGGAACTGGTGACCAACGCGCTCCGCCATGCGCCCGCCGAGCCTGCCGGTGCCCCGCCGATCCGGCTGAGGCTGGTGAGGCACCGTTTTCATATCGGCTGTGGCGTGAGCGACGCCAGCGCGCGGGTGCCCGCGCTGTCACCCTGGAGCGATCTATCGGAGTCCGGCCGCGGGCTGCACCTGGTCGACGCGTTGTGCGCGGCCTGGGGATGGATCCTCACCCGGGGCGGCGGGAAGGTGGTCTGGGCGCTGTTCGACGCGCGTTCCTCCTACTGACCGCCCGCCGCCCGCCGCGCCGCGTGCTTCAGCCCTGGTCGGCGTCGCCGGTCGCCTGCTCGGCGGCGTCCTCGGGCGACTGCTCCAGGTCCTGGTCGGCCTGGGCCAGCGCGGACGCCTTGTCCAGCCGCACCCAGCTGGTGATGCTCTCGATCGCGAACAGCACGAGCAGGTACGCCGTGAGGACGGCGGCGACGGGGGTCAGCCACCCGGCCGCGGCGCCCGCCCCCAGGATCAGCAGGCGGACCTCCCAGCCGAGCCCCGCCCGGTACAGCCACGCCGGGGGCCAGATGCCCTGCCGGGTGCGGTAGACCGTGTCGTACGTGTGGTAGCCGATCACGTAGATGAGCACGAACAGCAGCCACTTGGGCGTGCTCTCCGCCAGCCCGAGCAGGATGATCGTCAGGAACTCGGCAGCCCGCAGCAGCGGGGGAGTGAGCCAGTCGAAGCGGCCCAGGTGGTCGCGGCCGGCGGTCGGCAGCACCAGCACGAGCAGCACGGCCACCGGGAGGAGCAGGACCGGGCCGTCGGTGAGGATCCCGGCGACGGCCGCCGCCACGATGGCGAGCAGTGCCACCACCGTCGCGGGCACCGGCGGCAGCAGCCGGCCGAGGGTGCCCTTCAGCGCGGTGGCGAGCGGGCCGTCGTCGCGGTAGGCGAGCAGGCGCGCGGTCTGGACGCGGCGGCGCTCCTCGTCCGGGTCGGGGAGCGGGGTGATGGCCTGCGGCTGGGTGATCATGCGAGTGACCTCAGGAGACGTCCGGTGAGGGTGTAGGTGGCCGCGACGCCGCCCCAGATGATCAGCGTGAGGAACGTGACCCGGGGGTCGAAGAACGCGGCGGTGATCGCGATGGCGGCGAAGCGCTCGCCGATGGGGAACACGATCATCTTGCGGGCCCAGTGGACCGGGCGGAACTTGCCGGCCTTCGTCCAGAGCCGCAGCAGCCCGCGCACGCCGGTGCTCCGGCTCGCCCTGCGCTCCTCCAGCGCCTCCCGCAGCGGGCGGTCGTCGGCGACCGTGAGGTCGAGCGTGGGCAGCGGCACCGGCGCCCTGCGCCGGTTGGCCGCGCCGAACGAGAAGTCGAGCAGGTGCTTGACCGACTGGAGGGCCAGCGCGACCAGCGCCAGCGTCCAGACGCCCTCGCCGTCGCCGAACTGCCCGGACACCGTCGCGCCGACCGCCAGGCCGACGAAGACGGCGTACTCCTTGAACCGGTCGAACGTGGCGTCGAGCCACGCGCCGAGCACGCCGAACTTGCGGGCGTACCGCGCGACCTGGCCGTCGACGCAGTCGAAGACGAACGCGAAGTAGATGAGCACGCCGCCGGCGACGCCCCCCCAGCGGGTGCCGGTGGCGAACGCGCCGGCCGCCAGCAGGCCGAGGGCGATCGAGATCAGCGTCACCTGGTTGGGGGTGAGGCCCCGGCGGGCCGCCCAGCGGGCGATGAAGCGCGAGTAGGTGCTGACGAAGAACGTGGTGAAGAAGCCGTCGGCGCCCTTCACCGCGTTGTCGAGCCGGGCCCGGTCCTCGTCGTAGCCGGCCATCTCCGCCAGCGCCTCGTCGGCCTCCGCCTGGCTGCGGACGCGGCGGAAGAACAGGTCGCGGCGGCCCCGCCGGCCGACCGACACGCCACGCCGGACCAGGCCGAGCACGAGAAGCTCGGTCACGTCGTCCTCGGGGCCGAACAGGTGGGCCATCTCCGCCAGGTCGCGGGCGGCCTCGGCGAGGGTCGCCAGGTGCCGCTGGTGCAGGTGGAGCGGTCCGAGCAGCGCCGCGTTCGGCCGGGTCACCGCGTGGTAGGCGGTGCCGACCGAGATGATCCGGCCACGGCCCGCGCGGGTGCGCACGGGCAGCCCCTCGAGGAACTCCGAGCCGATCTCGGGCACCGCCTCCTCGATCGGCACCTCCTCGACCGGCGCGTTCTCGTCCCGCTCCGGCCGGGCGATCAGCGCGAGGGCGGCCCGCTTGGCCTTGGTGATCTGGTAGATCAGCTCGTCGTGCACCAGCGAGTCGGCCGGCAGGATCAGCAGGTTGTCCCCGGCGGCCTCGGTGGCCTCCGCCACGTCGGCGAGCGCGCGCAGGTCACCGGCGACGTCCCGGCTCTCCACCACCCGGCCGTACGGCCGGTGGTAGGCCGCCGCGTCGCCGGGCCGGGCGATCGTCGTCGGCTCGGGGTCCAGCGCGGCGGCCTGCGCGAGCAGCCGGTCGTACGCGGTGGGCGCCCCGGGAAGCGAGGTCAGCGTGACGGCCGCGGGCAGGGCGGGCCGGCCGCCGGGCGGCGGGAAAGCGATCGGGCCGGGCGGCGCGCCCAGCAGGACCACGCGGGTCATGGCAACCTTTCACGCAACGGGGGAGTCAGGCCCTCGGGGCTTGACCGGCGCGGGGAAGTCCGCCGGAGGCCAAAGCTTAGTGACCTTTCCGCTCGGACGTGGCACCCCAGGTTTACCGTACGGCCGCTGTATGTACAGCTTCGCCCGGGTTTGCCAGTCGGCTTCGTCGCCGGATCATTACCGAATTTTCACCATTCATGCGCTGGAGTGGGAGGAAAGCCCTCGTACGGGGCCCGAGGGGGCGCCGGCCGCCGGGCGGACCCTACGATGACGGAGTGAGCCTCTACCGCGACGAGGGCGTCGTGCTGCGCACCCAGAAGCTGGGCGAGGCCGACCGCATCATCACCCTCCTCACCCGGCGCACCGGCAAGGTCCGGGGAGTGGCCAAGGGCGTACGCAGGACCAAGTCGCGGTTCGGCGCCCGGCTGGAGCCGTTCTCACACGTGGACCTGCAGCTGCACGGCGGCAGGTCGCTCGACGTGATCACCCAGGTCGAGACCCTGCACCCGTACGGCGGGGCGATCGTCGCCGACTACCCGAGATACACGGCGGGCACGGCGATGCTGGAGACGGCCGACCGGCTGACCGTCGGGGAGAAGGAGCCGGCGCTGCGCCAGTTCCTGCTGCTGGTCGGTGGTCTGCGCACGCTCGCCGAGGGCGGCCACGAGGCCCGCCTGGTGCTCGACGCCTTCTTCCTGCGCTCACTGGCGGTCGCGGGCTACGCCCCCGCGCTGGCGGAGTGCGCGCGGTGCGGCGCCGAGGCGGCCCGCGCGTTCGCGATCGTGGCGGGCGGGGTGGTCTGCGGCGCGTGCCGCCCGCCCGGCGCGGCCGTCCCGGCGGCCGAGACGATCGCGCTGATGATCGCGCTGCTGCGCGGCGACTGGGCCACCGCGGACGCCTCCGAGCCGCGGCACCGCACCGAGTGCAGCGGCCTGGTGGCGGCCTACCTGCAGTGGCACCTGGAGCACGGCATCCGCTCGCTGCGCCATGTCGAGCGGGAGTGGCCCGGCGCCGGGGAGGCCCGGGCGCCGGGGTCGTTCCCCTGGAGCGGTCGTCCCCGTGAGGCCGGGCCGGGGGCGGCCGGCGGCCGTCCCGGGGATGCCGAACCTGCACCGGATCCGCACGTCTTCCGCACCTGAGGACCGGTCCGGACGCAATACGCTCGGGTGCATGGTTCGTCCTCCCACTCCGCACCCGTCCGGGGCCACCCCGCCCGACATTCCGCGCGACCTGCTGCCGCGTCACGTGGCGATCGTCATGGACGGCAACGGCCGCTGGGCCAAGGCCCGCGGGCTGCCGAGGACCGAAGGACACAAGATGGGCGAGGCGTCGCTGTTCGACGTCATCGAGGGCGCCATCGAGATCGGCATCCCCTACCTGTCCGCGTACGCCTTCTCGACCGAGAACTGGAAGCGCTCACCCGACGAGGTGCGCTTCCTCATGGGCTTCAACCGCGACGTCATCCGGCGCAGGCGCGACGAGCTCGACGCGATGGGCGTGCGGGTCCGCTGGGCCGGGCGTCCCGGCCGGCTCTGGCGAAGCGTGATCAAGGAGCTGGAGGAGGCCGAGCGCAGGACGGTCGGCAACAGCACGCTGACCCTGCAGTTCTGCGTGAACTACGGCGGCCGCGCGGAGATCGTGGACGCGGCCGTGCGGCTCGCGCGCGACATCGCCGACGGCCGGGTCAAGCCCGGCAAGGTCTCGGAGAAGGTCTTCGCGCGCTACCTCGACGAGCCGGAGATCCCGGACGTCGACCTGTTCCTGCGGTCCTCGGGCGAGCAGCGCACCTCCAACTTCCTGCTCTGGCAGTCCGCGTACGCCGAGATGGTGTTCCTCAACCAACTGTGGCCCGACTTCGACCGCCGCGACCTGTGGCAGGCGTGCGAGATCTACGCCAAGCGCGACCGCAGGTACGGCGGCGCGCTCCCGAACGAGGTCGCCCCCGCCTCCCACGCGCCGCGGTAGCGGGACCCGCGGCACGGGCCGGTGCCGTACGGGTGACGCCGAGGCGTCAGGAGGCGTCAGGAGGCGTCGCGGCGGCGGGCGCGGGCCCGGTAGGCGGCCACGTGCATGCGGTTGCCGCAGGTGCGGCTGTCGCAGTAGACCCGGGAACGGTTCCGCGACTCGTCCACGAAGACGTGCGAGCAGTCGGGCGCGGCGCACGTGCGCAGACGTTCCCGTTCGTTCTCCACGAGCACGTGGGCGAGCGCGACGCCGCAGTCGGCGGCCAGGTGCTCGGCGACCGACGCGTCGGGCGCGAAGTAGTGGACGTGGAGCGGATGGCCGTCGTGCTCGGTGAGGCTCGGCGTGATGCGGGTGCGGCCCAGCAGCGTGTTGAGCACCCTGACGGCCGTCGTCTGGTCGGGCGCGGTGAACACGGCGTGGAACGCCTCGCGCAGGGCGCGCACCTCGGCGAGGTCCCGCCGGGTCAGCGTCCGCACCCCGCTGACCTCCCGCCTGCCGACGAACTCCGCCAGGTCGGCGACCTCGGCCAGCCCGTCGCGCTCGCCGGCGCCGGTGTTGACGAGGTCCACCACCGTCGCCAGCGAGTACACCATGTCATGGCTGAACGGCACGCCATCTCCTTTTGTCGCGGCGGGCTTGGCGAGGCGCAGGAAGCGTACTCCCCGCGAAGCGCGTGCGGGGCGGGGTCAGCCCTTTCCGGCGGCCTTTCCCGCCGCGCCGGAGGGCGTCGCCGACGGGGTCTCACCGCGTGACGCGGCGCACGAGGAGCAGGTGCCGAAGACCTCGACGGTGTGGGTGACGTCGATGAAGCCGTGCTCGGCCCCGACGACCTCGGCCCACCGCTCCACGTCCGGCCCGGCCACCTCGACCGTGCGCCCGCACACCCGGCACACGAGGTGGTGGTGGTGCGTGTCGCTCTGGCAGGCCCGGTAGACCGACTCGCCCTCGTCGGTGCGCAGCACGTCGACGCGGCCCGCGTCCGACAGCGACTGGAGCGCCCGGTAGACGGTCGTGAGGCCGATCTTCGAGCCGTCCGCGCGCATCTCGGCGAACACGTCCTGCGCGCTGCGGAACCCGCCGCTCTGGCGGAGGATCTCGTGAACGGCGTCGCGGCTCTTGGTCATGAGGGACTCCCGGGTACGGCGGCGCGCTACGCACTTGCGCCCTACGAAGTACAGGTTAAGTCGTGTCCGGCGGGTCGAGCGGTGCCGTCCAACCGGCGGGTGCGGAGACCTCCGGACGGCCCGCGTCAGAAGAGCCCGAAGCGGGTCGCGACGAGGAGAACCAGGAACGTCCCGACCGCCACGCGGAGCAACCGGCCGAGCGGCCGCAGCGACGGCCACGACAGGTAGGCCAGCCAGGCGATGAACGCCAGCACCGGGAGCACGGCCACGCCGCCGCGCCAGTCCGGCACGACCAGCCCGGCGATGAGCAGCGCCACCAGGACCACCGGGGCCAGCCAGCGGGGCATCTGGAACAGGAAGACCAGCAGCGGGGCGCTCTTCGTCTCGACTGTCCGGCGCGCCCCGGTGGCGCCCGGCGTGAAGAAGTGCTCGCCGGTGGGCAGCGGACGCACCGGGCGCGGCGACCGCCCCTGCGCTCCTCCCGCCCGTGCTCCCCGCGCCTGCGTCTCCCCGGCGGGTTTGCTGCGCGCCAGGGGATGCGCGGGGACCTGGCGGCGCGGCGGTTCCGTTTCGCTTCCCACGCCTGAGAGCCTAATGCCGTCCCCGCCTCCTGCGCCCCGCCCCCCGTGCCCCTTCGCCCGCCCCTCGCGGCGGCCGTTCCGGGGAGGGTGGCATGCTGGGCGGCATGCTCGCCGTGATCCGCTACTCGGTGCCGGGCGCCCGCACCGAGGAGTTCGCCACCCAGGCCCGCGCCATCCTGGACCTGCTGGCCGCCCAGCCGGGCTACCTGCGCGGACGGCTCGGCAGGGCGGTGGACGAGCCCGCCCTGTGGGCGCTGGTCAGCGAGTGGGAGGGGGCGGGCCACTACCGGCGCGCCCTGTCGGCGGCGCGGATGGAGATGTATCCGCTGATGACCCTCATGATCAACGAGCCGGGGGCCTTCGAGGAGGTCTACACGCCTCCGGGCGCCGGCGTGAACGCGGGCACCACGGGCAGCGGGACCACGGGCAGGGGCACCACGGGCAAGGCGTGAGCGCGGGGGCGCCGGATTCCCCTAAGCTTGGGCACAGATCCGGGCAGGTGGCCAGACATCACCGCCGCCGCAGGCAGGCGATCGGCCCGGCCCGCCCGCTTCGGGCACGGCCGGCGCACCGCTGACCTCGATCTGAACCGACCCGATCTCAACGCCGACACCCAGCCGGATGGAGTTCCACTGATGGCACGTCGCACCGACGTCTTGGAAACGATCGTCAGCCTCGCCAAGCGCCGCGGGCTCGTCTTCCCGTCGAGCGAGATCTACGGAGGCCTGCGGGCGTCCTGGGACTACGGACCCCTGGGTGTCGAGCTCAAGAACAACGTCAAGCGCGAGTGGTGGAAGGCCATGGTGCAGGGCCGCGACGACGTCGTCGGCCTCGACTCCTGCGTCATCCTCGCCCGCGAGGTCTGGCAGGCCAGCGGTCACGTCGAGACGTTCACCGACCCGCTCACCGAGTGCCAGTCGTGCCACAAGCGGTACCGCGCCGACCATCTGCTCGAGGCGTACGAGGCCAAGCACGGTAGCGAGCCCGCGGGCGGCCTGGCCGACGTCACCTGCCCCAACTGCGGCAACAAGGGCGCCTTCACCCAGCCCCGGCAGTTCAGCGGCCTGCTGAAGACGTTCCTCGGCCCGGTCGAGGACGAGTCGGGCCTGGCGTACCTGCGTCCGGAGACCGCCCAGGGCATCTTCATCAACTACCTGAACGTGCAGCAGTCGGCCCGCAGGAAGATCCCGTTCGGCATCGGCCAGGTCGGCAAGTCGTTCCGCAACGAGATCACCCCCGGCAACTTCATCTTCCGCACCCGCGAGTTCGAGCAGATGGAGATGGAGTTCTTCGTCAAGCCCGGCACCGACGAGGAGTGGCACCAGTACTGGATCGACGAGCGCCTGCGCTGGTACGTCGACCTCGGCATCAACAAGGACAACCTGCGGCTCTACGAGCACCCGAAGGAGAAGCTGTCCCACTACTCCAAGCGGACGGTGGACATCGAGTACCGCTTCAACTTCGCCGGCGGCGAGTGGGGTGAGCTGGAGGGCATCGCCAACCGCACCGACTTCGACCTCACCGCGCACGGGAAGGCGTCGGGCACCGACCTGTCGTTCTTCGAGCAGGAGTCGGGCGAGCGCTACGTGCCGTACGTCATCGAGCCGGCGGCCGGTGTGGACCGCGCGACGCTGACCTTCCTCCTCGACGCCTACACGGTCGACGAGGCGCCCAACGCCAAGGGCGTGATGGAGGAGCGGACCGTGATGCGCCTCGACCACCGTCTGGCCCCGGTCAAGGTCGCCGTGCTGCCGCTCTCGCGCAACGCCGACCTGTCGCCGAAGGCCCGCGACCTGGCCGCGCAGCTGCGCCGCCGGTGGAACGTGGACTTCGACGACGCGGGCGCGATCGGCCGCCGCTACCGGCGTCAGGACGAGATCGGCACGCCGTTCGCGATCACGGTCGACTTCGACACCCTGGAGGACCAGGCCGTGACGATCCGCGAGCGCGACACGATGGCCCAGCAGCGGGTCGCGCTCGACCAGGTCGAGCCCTACCTGCGCCAGCACCTGAACGACTGATCGGCGCGCCGAAGGCCCCGCCCGGGACATCTCCCGGGCGGGGCCTTCCCGCGTAAACGGTCGAGAGAGCCACGTGGGGGATCAGGCGCAGCGCGTGTCCTTCGCGGGCACCCGACCCTCCAGCAGGTACGCGTTGACGCGGTCGTCGATGCAGTGGCTCTGGCCGTACGCGCCGTGGCCCTCGCCGGCGAGGGTCAGCAGCACCCCGGTGCGGAGCTGTCCGGCGAGCCGCGGCGCCCACTGGTACGGCGTGGCGGGGTCGTTGGTCACGCCGACCACCAGGATGGGCGCCGAGCCGCTCGCGTCGACCCGTCTGGCGCCGTCGTCTCCCGGCACCGGCCACACGCTGCAGGACCCGGCGCTGGCCGCGGTCGGCGCGAAGACCGGCGTCCGCGCCCTGAGCCGCCGGGCCAGCTTCTCGGCCTCCTCGACCGACGGCCGGTCGGTGGTGTCGGCGCACAGGATCGCCGGCAGCGAGAACTGCAGGGTCGAGTAGCTGCCGTCGGGCCGCCGCCCGGCGTACTGGTCGGCCAGCGTGAGCAGGCCGCTGTAGTCGCCCTTTTTGCCCTCGTTCAGCGCCTCGGTGAGCAGCGGCCAGGTGAGCTTGCTGTAGAGGGCCTGCGTGATGCCGGCCCTGGCGACGTTCTCGGTGACCTCGCGGCCGCCCTGCTTCTGTGGCCTGCGGTTCAGGGAGTCGAGCAGTTTCAGCACCCCGGCCTTCACGGCGGCGGGGTCGGCGCCGAGCGGGCAGCTCGTCCGCGTCTTGGCGCAGTCGGCCACGTAGTCGTCGTAGGCCTTCTGGAAACCCAGCGACTGGGTCTTGGCCATGTCGAGCAGGGTGACCGAGGGGTCGACGGCCGAGTCGAGCACCATCCGGCCCACCTTCCCGGGGAACTGGGTGGCGTAGACCGCGCCGAGGTGGGTGCCGTAGGAGAACCCGAGGTAGTTGAGACGGGAGTCGCCGAGCGCCGCCCGCAGCGCCTCCATGTCGCGCGCCGCGTTGACCGTGCCGACGTACGGCAGGATCCAGCCCGCTTCGCGCTTGCACCCCTGGGTGAACTCGGCGACGAGGCTCTTCTCCATCCGGGTGTCGTCGCTGGGCTCGTGGGCGAGGTAGTAGTCCATCTGCGGGCCGCTGAGGCACCGGATGCCGCTGCTGCGCTCGACCCCGCGCGGGTCGAAGCTGACGAGGTCGTAACGGCCGCCCAGGGCGGAGAACGCGTGCGCCGCCTGCATGAGCGTCGTGACGCCCGACCCGCCGGGGCCGCCGAAGTTGAAGACGAGTGAGCCGATCCGCCGGCCGGGCTCGGTGGCGCGCAGCCGGACCAGGGCGAGGCCGATCTTCCTGCCGTCCGGCGCGGCGTAGTCGAGCGGCACCCGCAGCGTCGCGCACTCGAAGCCGGACGACGACGCGGTCTCCGCGCACGGCTTCCAGGCCAGGCCCGGCATGCCCGAGACGGTCTGATCCGGGGTGACCCGCGCGCCCTCGCAACCGGTGGCCGCCGCCAGCGCGGCCAGCCCGGTGACCAGCCCCGCCGTCACCAGCCTCCGCGCCGGCACCATTCGCGACACCGCTCGCGACACAGGAAACCCTCCCCTTCGGCTGTGGTCGGAGGGTGGCTCGTTTATATCGCACATGGACGGCTCCGGACGGCCGACTCACCGGTACGCGGCCTTACCGGCCGGATGGTCTAAACCATTTCCGCGGTTTCGAACGCTCGGCACAGGCGCCAGGGCGGCGAATTGGTATGAACCACTTCTGACGTCTCGTAAAAATCAATTGGAATAGACCTCTGCGGCATCGTCTAACTGGGTAAACAGCGGATGAGGCAGAGGGTGACGCTTGAAGGTGATTTTCCCCGGTACAGTCCGGTCGCAGGCCGCGGTGCGGTTTTTGTGGAAGTCCAGAAGGGAGCGTCGGATGCCGAAGTATGTTTACGGCTTCACCGAGGGCAACAAGGACCTCAAGGATCTGCTCGGTGGCAAGGGCGCCAATCTGGCGGAAATGACCAACATCGGCCTGCCCGTGCCTCCCGGCTTCACGATCACCACCGAGGCGTGCCGCCACTACCTGCGGCACGGCGACATGCCCGGCGGGCTGGAGGAGGAGGCCGGCGAGCACCTCGCCGCCCTGGAGGCGCGCATGGGCAAGCGTCTCGGCCAGGCGGACGACCCGCTGCTCGTCAGCGTCAGGTCGGGGGCGAAGTTCTCGATGCCCGGCATGATGGAGACGGTCCTCAACATCGGCCTGAACGACGACTCGGTCCTCGGGCTGGCCAAGCAGTCGGGCAACGACCGCTTCGCCTGGGACTCCTACCGCCGGCTGATCCAGATGTTCGGCAGGACAGTGCTGGGCGTCGACGGCGAGTTGTTCGAGGACGCGCTGGACGACCTCAAGGGCGACCGGGACGACACCGACCTGGGGACCGCCGAACTGCAACGGCTCGTCGAGACCTTCAAGGGCATCGTTCGCGCCCAGGCCGGCCGGGACTTCCCCGCCGACCCCCGCGAGCAGATGGACCTCGCCGTACGCGCGGTCTTCGAATCGTGGAACGCGCCCCGCGCGATCCTCTACCGCCGCCAGGAGCGCATTCCCGCCGGCCTCGGCACGGCCGTCAACGTCGTCGCGATGGTGTTCGGCAACATGGGCCCCGACTCGGGCACCGGGGTCGCCTTCACCCGCGACCCGGGTTCGGGGCGCCGCGGGGTCTACGGCGACTACCTGCGCGACGCCCAGGGCGAGGACGTCGTCGCCGGCATCCGCAACACCGTTCCCCTGCAGGAGCTGGAGACGATCAATCCGGAGGCGTACCACGAGCTTCTCGGCATCATGGCGACGCTGGAGCGGCACTACCGCGACCTGTGCGACATCGAGTTCACGATCGAGCGCGGCAGGCTGTGGATGCTGCAGACCCGGGTCGGCAAGCGCACGGCCGAGGCGGCGTTCCGCATCGCCACCCAGCTCGTCGACGAGGGCCTGATCGACATGGACGAGGCGGTCACCCGGGTCACCGGAGACCAGCTCGCCCACCTGATGTTCCCCCGGTTCTCCGCCACGGGAAGCAGCCACCGGCTGACCACCGGCATGAACGCCTCACCCGGCGCCGCCGCGGGCCGGGCCGTCTTCAGCTCCGAGCGGGCCGTCGAGCTGGCCGGGCGGGGCGAGGCGGTCATCCTCGTGCGGCGCGAGACCAACCCCGACGACCTGGCCGGGATGATCGCGGCGCACGGCGTGCTCACCTCCCGGGGCGGCAAGACCTCGCACGCCGCCGTGGTCGCCCGCGGCATGGGCACGACCTGCGTGTGCGGGGCCGAGGAGCTGGAGGTCGATCCGCACGCCCGCCGTTTCACCGCGCCCGGGGAAGTCGTCGTGAACGAGGGCGACCTGATCTCGATCGACGGGAGCACCGGCGCCGTCTACCTGGGCGAGGTGCCGGTGACCGCCTCGCCGGTGGCGCGCTACTTCGAGGGCGGGCCGGTCGAGGACGAACTGGTCCGGGCCGTCGACCGCGTCATGACCCACGCCGACGCCGTACGCCGCCTGGAGGTGCGGGCCAACGCCGACACCCCCGAGGACGCCGCCCGCGCCCGCCGCTTCGGCGCGCTCGGCGTCGGGCTCTGCCGTACGGAGCACATGTTCCTGGGGGAGCGGCGGCGGCTCGTGGAGGACCTGATCCTCGCGCCGGGCGGCGGCAAGGAGCGGCAGGTCGCGCTGGACGCGCTCGAACCGCTCCAGACGGCCGACTTCGCCGGCATCTTCGAGGCCATGCGCGGCCTTCCGGTGACGATCCGGCTGATCGACCCGCCGCTGCACGAGTTCCTGCCCGACCTCACCGACCTCGCCGTACGGGTCGCCGTGGCGGGCGAGCGGGCCGGCGACCGCGACCGCAGGCTGCTGGAGGCGGTCCGGCGCCTGCACGAGCAGAACCCGATGCTGGGCCTGCGCGGCGTCCGGCTCGGCCTGGCGATCCCCGGCCTGTTCGCCATGCAGGTGCGGGCCATCGCCGCCGCGGCCCGGCAGGTCGAGGGCGCGCGGGCCGAGATCATGATCCCGCTGGTCGGCGCCGTGCAGGAGCTGGAGATCGTACGGGAGGAGGCGGCACGAATCCTCGCCGAGGCGGGTGTGGAGGCGGCGATCGGCACGATGATCGAGGTGCCCCGGGCGGCGCTGACGGCCGGGCAGATCGCCGGGGCCGCCGAGTTCTTCTCGTTCGGCACCAACGACCTCACCCAGATGACCTGGGGGTTCTCCCGCGACGACGTGGAGAGCGCCTTCTTCGGCAGATACCTCGACCTCGGCGTCTTCGGCGTCTCGCCGTTCGAGTCGATCGACCGGGACGGCGTCGGCCGGCTGATGCGGATCGCGGCCGAGGAGGGCAGGCGGGCCCGGCCCGGCCTGAAGCTCGGCATCTGCGGCGAGCACGGCGGCGACCCCGACTCGGTCCACTTCTGTCACGAGATCGGGCTCGACTACGTCTCCTGCTCGCCGTTCCGCGTCCCGGTGGCCCGGCTGGAGGCGGGCCGCGCCGCGCTGGCCCGCCCGGGCTCCGACAGCCGGTGACTTGAAATTCCACAGAACATCCAGACTGGTTGTGGAACATCCAGTTCATGATGCGGATGGTTCACCGGGCCGCGTGACACGGCCCGGTGAACGTTGATCCCGGCCGCCTGACTGATCACTCTACGTACCTACCGCAAGGGAGGGCGTGGAGTGAGAAGACGTCTGTACCCGCCGGCGCTGGGGATCGCGGCCGTGCTGCTCGGCGTGGTCCCCGCCGTGCTCGGCGCCGCCGCTCCGCCGGACGCCTCGGCGGCCGGTCCGGCCGGATCGGCGAGGGTCGCCCCGGCGGTGCGGGCCGTCGATCCGGCGCCGTCGAGGCAGTATCAGGTGGACGGCCCCGCCGACGTCGCCCAGCGCAGCGCGGTCGCCCGCACGGGAGCCGCGATCGACGAGGTCCACGGCCGGAGCCTGGTCGTCACCGCGACGCCCCGGGAGGTGGCGGCCATCCGGGCGCTCGGGTTCCGGGTCACCGAGCTCTCCCCGCCCGCCGACGAGAGCGGGCCGCAGACCTTCGACTTCCCCACGGGCGACTCCGGCTACCACAACTACGCCGAGCTCAGCACGCTGGTGGACCAGGTCGTCGCCGCCCATCCCGCGATCGCCCGCAGGTTCAGCTACGGCCGGTCGTACGAGGGCCGCGACCTGATCGGCGTCAAGATCAGCGACAACGTGGCCACCGACGAGAACGAGCCGGAGGTGCTGTTCACCGCCCACCAGCACGCGCGCGAGCACCTCACCGTCGAGATGGCCATCTACCTGCTGCGCATGTTCACCGACGGGTACGGCACCGACGCCCAGATCACCGACCTGGTGAACACCCGGGAGATCTTGATCCTGCCCGACCTCAACCCCGACGGCGGGGAGTACGACATCGCCACCGGCTCCTACCGGTCGTGGCGCAAGAACCGCCAGCCCAACTCCGGCAGCTCCAGCGTCGGCACCGACCTCAACCGCAACTGGGCCTACCGGTGGGGCTGCTGCGGCGGGTCCTCCGGCACCGCGTCCAGCGAGACCTACCGAGGCGCGGCGGCCGAGTCGGCGCCGGAGGTCAAGGCCGCCGCCGACTTCGTGCGCGGCCGGGTCGTCGGCGGCGTCCAGCAGATCAGGGCGGCCATCGACTGGCACACCTACAGCGAGCTCGTCCTGTGGCCGTACGGGTACACGACGGCCGACACCGGCCCCGGCATGACGCAGGACGACCGGGACGCGCACGCCGCGCTCGGCCGCAGCATGGCGGCCACCAACGGCTACACCCCCGAGCAGGCCAGCGACCTCTACATCACCGACGGCTCCATCGACGACTGGATGTGGGGCACCTACAAGATCTTCACGTACACGTTCGAGATGTATCCGACCGGGAGCAACCCCGGCTTCTACCCGCCCGACGAGGTCATCGACCGGGAGACCTCGCGCAACCGGGCCGCGGCGCTGCTGCTGACGCAGAACGCCGACTGCGTCTACCGCGTCATCGGCAAGGAGTCCGCGTACTGCGGCACCGGCACCCCGTCCACGACCGTCTACTCCGACGACTTCGAGACCGCGACCGGCTGGACGGTGAACGCGGCGGGCACCGACACCGCGACCTCCGGAGCCTGGGAGCGGGGCAGCCCCGCCGCGACGTCGTCGAGCGGGGCCAAGCAGCTCGGCACGCCGGTCAGCGGGAGCTACGACCTGGTCACCGGCGCGGCGGCGGGCGCGAGCGCCGGCGACTACGACGTCGACGGGGGAGTGACGACGATCAGGTCGCCCGCGATCACGCTGCCGTCGTCGGGGACGCTCACGCTGTCGCTCTCCTGGTATCTCGCCCACGGGTCGAACGCCTCGTCGGCCGACTACTTCCGGGTGCGGGTGATCGGCGGCACGACGAGCACGGTCGTCGAGCAGCTCGGGGCGGCGGCGAACCGGAACGGCTCGTGGAGCGTCGCCACCGCGTCGCTCACCGCCTTCGCCGGCCAGACCGTACGGATCCAGATCGAGGCGGCCGACCTGTCGTCGGCCAGCCTGGTGGAGGCCGCCGTCGACGACGTGAAGATCACGAAGAGTTAGACCCACTCCCAGCGGAGACCGCGGACGCCCGGCCGGGCGGCGGTGTCCACGACGTGGGCGGTCCCGAACGCGTCGACGCGCAGCTCACCGGCGTCCCCGGGCGGCGCCGACGCGTCCGGGGACCAGGTGTGGAAGCACCGCACCGGCAGCCGCCCGCCCGCGAACCGCACCTGTGTCAGGAACTGCTCGACCGGGTCCCGCAGGTGCAGGTCGTAGCGGTCGGCCGTCGCGGGGAACGCGGTGACGTACTCGACGACGCGGGTCTCGCCGGTGGTCAGGGGATGCGGGAAGATCAGCTCCGTCAGCGTGCCGGGCCCGGCGTCGGCGCTGCGGCCGGGGCGGCAGGACTCGGCCCGCAGCAGCCGGGCGCCGGGGGGATGGGCGACCAGGTACCGGTCCACGCCCGGCGCCGCCGCCCGCAGCACGACCCGGGCGCTGGCCCGGTGCCGGCGCCGGTCGGCGCCCACGACGACCTGTTCGTGGTGGCTGAGCACGGATACCGTCTCCGGCCGGCGGCCCCGGGGACGGGGCGGCCCGAGCAGGCCGATCAGCGCGTACTCGGGCAGTGACAGGATGATCTCCAGCTCCCGCACCGCCGCCAGGGAGGCGGCGCGCTCGGGCCGGGACCGCCCGCGCTGCCAGTAGCTGAGGCTGGACAGGCTGATGGCGACGCCGCGCTCGCGCAGCCGCGAGTGCAGGCGGTCGAGACTCAGCCCCCGGGCGCGGATCGCCGTCCGCAGGGCCCGCTCGAAAGGTCCCGATCGGAGGACCTCCGCGAGCTCGTTGTCCACCACCTGGGCTCCTCCTCGGCAGCGAAGCCGAGTATCACCCGGCGCCGCGAAGCAGGGCAAGAGCGGCAATCTTCCTTCGTACTACCGGATCTGTCGTGAAACCCGACCTTCGGGGGTACGCTCCATCTCCCGCCGAGTGGGGGCCGGACGCGGCCGGGACACGACCGGACGCGACGGTCGGGCGAGGGCGACAGGGAAGGAGGACGCATGGCCCGCTACGACGAGCACGACCAGGCACGATGGGTGCCTGAGCCGCCGGGGAACCCCGAGCGGAGCCCGTTCGAGCGTGACCGGGCACGCGTGCTCCACAGCGCCTCGCTGCGCAGGCTCGCCGCCAAGACGCAGGTGGTGGGCCCCGCCGACTACAGCGGCCTGCACAGTCCCCGTACGCGCCTGACCCACTCGCTGGAGTGCGCGCAGATCGGCCGGGAGATGGGCAGGGTCCTCGGCTGCGACCCCGACCTGGTGGAGACCGCCTGCCTCGCCCACGACCTCGGGCATCCCCCCTTCGGCCACAACGGGGAGGCCGCGCTCGACGAGCTGGCCGCGCCGTGCGGGGGGTTCCAGGGCAACGCCCAGAACCTGCGCCTGCTGACGCGGCTGGAGGCCAAGGTCATCACCGAGGACGGCCGCAGCGCCGGGCTCAACCTCACCCGGGCCGCGCTCGACTCGGTCTGCAAGTATCCCTGGGCCGGGTCGGCCTGCCGCGTCCCCGGCGTCCCGCTCGCCGGCGAGGGCGGGCCGTACTGCGTCTACCCCGACGACCTCGCGGTCTTCCGGTGGGTGCGCGAGGGGGCGCCCGACTACGCGGTCCGCTTCGAGGCGCAGGTCATGGACTGGGCCGACGACGTGGCCTACTCGGTGCACGACCTGGAGGACGCGCTGGCCTGCGGCCACGTCACGACGGCGGAGCTGCGCGACCCCGAGGAGCGGCTGGAGGTGTGCCGCCTGACCCGGGAGTGGTACGCCCCCGACGCGGGCGTGGACGAGCTGGCCGAGACCTTCGCGCGGCTGCTCGCCGAGCCGCTGTGGCCGGCCGACTTCGACGCCGGGCTCGCCGACCTCGCCGCGCTCAAACGGCTCACCAGCACGCTCATCGGCCGCCTGTGCCGCTCGGCCCAGGACGCCACCCGCGAGGCGTACGGCTGCCGCCCCGAACCCGGCGGGAGAGGGGCGTGCCGGCGCTACGACGCGAACCTGGAGGTGCCGCGGACCACCCGGCTGGAGTGCGCGCTGCTCAAGGGCGTGACGGCCCGCTACGTGATGTCGCGGGAGGCGCACCACGCCGTGCAGGCCCGGCAGCGCGAGCTGATCGCCGAGCTGGGCGACCTCGTCATGCGGGGCGCCCCCGCGACGCTGGAGCCGGCCCTGCGCCCGCAGTTCGAGCAGGCGGCCGACGACGCGGGGCGGCTGCGCGCGGTGGTCGACCAGATCGCCTCGCTCACCGACGCGTCGGCGATGGGCTGGCACCGCCGCCTGTCGGCCTCCCGCCCCCTCGTCGGCTGAGCCCGGCCGGAGTCCGTCCGGCGGACGAGTGGCTCAGAGGGGGACGACCACCCGGGTGTCCTCGTCGCTGTCCTTCTTCTTGGGCGGCCGGGACTCCTCCGGAGGCGGCGAGGACTGCTGCTGCTTCGCGGCGCACAGCTGGGTGCAGGGCGGCGTCGCGCCCAGCCTCTTGCGCAGCGTCAGCATGGCCTTGCGCGGGGAGACCGTGCGGTTGCCGTCGTCCCAGGCGTCGAGGAAGGGCCACGGCGGCACGATGCCCCGGCGAATCCACCAGTTCTGCGGCGCGGTCGGCCAGGAGATGGCGAAGTAGAGGTTGCTCGCGGTGTCGCGGGCGTTGCCGGAGTTGCCCACCCGGCCGAGGAGCTGCCCGGCCTTGACCTTGGCGCCCGGCGCGAGGTCCTCCACGACCGAGTCGAGGTGGCCGCCGAGGTAGAGCACGCCGTCCTCGCCCTTGACGGTGACGTAGCGGCCCTCCCGGTCGGCGCCGCGGTCGGTCGAGGGGGTCCACTGGTTCTTGACGTTGACCGCCTCGATCACCCCGTCGACCGGCGAGACAAACGCGCACCCCTTCTCCGCCCAGACGATGGTCTTGGGGAGCACGAGCAGCTTGCGGGAGTACGACACCTTGCATCCCTTGACCGGGAAGGCGTAGGTGTAGGGGGACACCTTCGGCGGCGGCATCCGCACGGGTTCGTCGCCCGGCGGGGGGACGGCCTGGCCGGGGTCGGCGGGAGCGGTCGCGGCCGTGATCCCGTTCACCGGCGGCGTCGCCGGCGGCAGCGTGCTCACCCCGGCGACACCCCCGGGCGCGCCGCAGGACGCCGCGAGGAACGCGGTGCCGGTGAGGGCGGCCAGTCTCCCCGATCGCATGATCTCCACCTGGTCGACGTTACCGAACCTTTCCTTTCTAACGGACCAAGCCGGATATCACGACCGGTTCCGGAAAGTCGTGACATGTCCGCACGCCCGGACGAGGGGCGACCCGGCCTGTCGGAGGGCGGCACTAGACTCGCCAGCGTGGCAGGGCGAAGCGGGCGGATCAGTGACGATGACATCGCGCTCGTACGGGAGCGCTCACCGATCGCCGACGTCGTCGGCGAGCACATCCAGCTCCGCAACGCGGGCGGGGGCAACCTGAAGGGGCTGTGCCCGTTCCACGACGAGAAGTCGCCCTCCTTCAACGTGACCCCGGCCCGGGGCTACTACTACTGCTTCGGCTGCGCCGAGGGCGGCGACGTCATCACGTTCATCCGCAAGATCGACAATCTCACGTTCTCCGAGGCGGTCGAGCGGCTCGCGCAGCGCGCCGGCATCCAGCTGCGCTACGAGCAGGGCGGCTACGTGCCGGGCCGCGAGCAGGGCGAGCGGGTGCGGCTGATCGAGGCGCACCGCGCCGCCGCCGAGTTCTACGCCGAGCGGCTGTCCGGCCCGGAGGCGGGCCCCGGGCGGCGCTTCCTGTCCGAGCGCGGCTTCGAACGGGCCGACGCCGAGCACTTCGGGGTCGGCTACGCGCCGAACGAGTGGGAGGCGTTGTCGCGGCACCTGATGGGCCGCGGGTTCACGTCCCAGGAGCTGATCAAGGGCGGGCTCGCCCGCGAGGGCAGGCGCGGGCCGGTCGACCGGTTCCGCGGCCGCCTCGTCTGGCCGATCCGCGACATCACCGGCGACGTCATCGGCTTCGGGGCGCGCAAGCTGCTCGACTCCGACGACGGCCCCAAATACCTGAACACCCCCGAGAGCCCGATCTACCACAAGAGCTCGGTGCTGTACGGCGTCGACCTGGCCAAGCGGGAGATCGCGCGGCGGTCCCAGGCCGTGATCGTGGAGGGGTACACCGACGTCATGGCCTGCCACCTGGCCGGCGTGCCGACCGCGGTGGCCACCTGCGGCACCTCCTTCGGCGAGGAGCACATCAAGGTCCTGCGCCGCCTGCTGCTCGACCAGGCCGAGTTCCGCGGCGAGGTCGTCTTCACCTTCGACGGCGACTCCGCCGGGCAGAAGGCCGCCCTGCGCGCCTTCCAGGACGAGCAGAAGTTCGTCACGCAGACCTTCGTCGCGGTGCAGCCCGACGGCCTCGACCCCTGCGACCTGCGGGTCAAGCACGGTGACGCCGCCGTGCGCGACCTTGTCGCCGGCCGTGAGCCGCTGTTCGCCTTCGCGGTGCGCAGCGTCCTGTCCCGCTACGACCTCGACACCAACGAGGGCCGCCTGGCCGCGCTCGACGCCGCCGCGCCCATCGTGGCCTCCATCAAGGACCCCGGGCTGCGCAAGGCGTACACGGTGGACCTCGACCGCTGGCTCGGCTTCATGGACGAGGGCTTCGTCATCCGGCGCGTGCAGCAGACGGCCGGCCGGGCGCAGGAGAGCGGGCGCGGCCCAGGGGGACGTGCCCAGGGCGGACAGAGCGGCCCGGGCGGGCGTGTCGCGGCCGGGCAGCAGGCGGGCCGCGGACCGGCCACGAGACCGGACCCGGCGGGCCCCGACCCGGCGGACCCCGCCGTACGGCTGGAGGCCGAGGCGCTCAAGCTCGCCGTGCAGCGGCCCGCCCTGCTCGGGCCCGAGTTCGACGCGCTGGGGCCCGAGACGTTCACGCTGCCCGAGCACGTCGCGTTGTTCGGCGTCGTCGCCGCGGCCGGCGGGACCGCCGCCGGTGGCCCTGGCGGGCGCGAGTGGGTGGACCGGCTGCTGGAGCAGACGGAACCCGGAGCCGCGGGCGCGGTGCCCGGCGTCGACCTGAGGTCGCTCGTCACGCGGTTCGCGGTCGAGGCCGTGCGCGCGGATGTGAGCGTCGAGGAGCGGTACGGCGCGGCCGTCCTGGCCAAGATCCAGGAGACCGCGGTCGGCCGGGCGGTCGCACGGCTGAAGTCGCGGTTGCAGCGGCTCAACCCGGTCGACGAGCAGCAGGAGTACAACCGGCTGTTCGGCGAACTGGTGGCGCTGGAACAGCAGCGACGCGTGTTGCGGGAACGCGCGAGTGGGGCCTGAATAAGTCTCCCTTTCCAGACCGCACAGTCGCCAAACATATACTTTGATCTCGATTCGGTATTGACTTTGGCCTTACCTTGGGTGACAAAAATAGGCCTGCCGTTTAGTGGCGCCTTTCCTGCACACTGTGTTGCGTGGGTGCATCGGTGCTGCCAAGCAGGCCGCCATCGGTAGATCAGGTGGCGGACCTCGTCGCGAAGGGAAGGGAACGCGGGAGCGTCACGGTTGACGACGTGGCCGCCGCGCTCGACCGATCCGAGTTGCCGGCCGACGCGCTGGAGCGCGTCGTGCGGATGCTCGCCGAGAACGGGGTTGAGGTCCTCGAACCGCAAGGGGACGAGGAGCCCAGCAAGCCGGACGAGGAGGACGTCGGCAAACGGGCTCCGACGAGTGACCTGGTCAGGATCTACCTGCGGGAGATCGGCAGGGTCCCCCTGCTCACCGCCGAGGAGGAGGTGGAACTGGCGAAGGCCATCGAGGCCGGGCTGTTCGCCGAGGACAAGCTCTGCGAGAGCCTCGCCGCGAGGTTCGCCCGGCCGGAGCTCGAAGACCTCGTCTGGGAGGGCGTGCGCGCCAAGCAGCGGCTCATCGAGGCCAACCTCAGGCTTGTGGTCTCGATCGCCAAGCGATACGTCGGCCGCGGAATGCTGTTCCTGGATCTCATCCAGGAAGGCAATCTCGGATTGATCCGCGCCGTGGAGAAATTCGATTACACGAAGGGTTACAAGTTCTCCACGTACGCGACATGGTGGATTCGCCAGGCGATCACCCGGGCGATCGCGGACCAGGCGAGAACGATCCGCATTCCCGTCCACATGGTGGAGACGATCAACAAACTGGTCCGCGTGCAGCGTCAGCTTCACCAGGACCTCGGCCGGGAGCCGGCCCCCGAGGAGATCGCCGCCGAGATGGACCTGCCCATCGACCGGGTGGTGGAGATCCAGCGCATCGCGCAGGAGCCGGTCTCGCTCCAGGCGCCCATCGGCGAGGAGGACTCCGACCTCGGCGACTTCATCGAGGACGCCGACGCCGTGGTGCCGATGGAGGCGGCCGCCTTCATCATGCTGCAGGACCAGCTCGACGACATCCTGGCCACGCTGTCGGAGCGCGAGCAGCGGATCATCCAGCTCCGGTTCGGCCTCGCCGACGGCCACCCCCGCACGCTGGAGGAGGTCGGCCGCGAGTTCGGCGTGACCCGTGAGCGCATCCGCCAGATCGAGTCGAAGACGCTGGCCAAGCTGCGTCACCCCACCCGGGCGCAGATGCTCAAGGACTACCTCGACTGACGCCGTCGTCACGCGGACGAGCGCCCTCCGGTCCCAGCGGGAGGGCGCTCGTCCGCGTCATGACCCTTGTATCGATTGCTCCCGGCCCTGCGACCGGGACGGGTCGGGCCGCCGGATAGCCTGCGGGTGATACCGGTCGTCGTCCGCTGGCGGTGTTCCCTTGACTGCATCCAGGCCCTCCCTGTCCCGCCTGTTCGGCTCCCGCCTGCCCCGTGAGGTCCGTACGGGACTCGCGCTCGAAGGCGGCGAGCGCCCGATCAGCCACGCGCGTACGGCGGAGGGCGGGCACGTGGTCGCCACCACCCGGGCGCTGCACCTGCCCGGCGGGCCGCGCCTGCCCTGGCACCTGATGGACAAGGCCGTGTGGGACGAGGAGGGCGTGACCGTCACGATGACCGACGGAGCCGTCCACCGGGTCGTCCTGCCCGAGCCCGGGCGGCTGCCGGAGGCGATCCGCGAGCGGGTCACCTCGACGGTCGTCGCGAGCCGCCACGTGACCATCGACGGGCGCGGGGGAGTGCGCCTGGTCGCCCGCCGCGTCCCCGGCTACGACACCCCGCGCTGGGAGTTCATCTTCGACCCGGGGCTCGACGCGACGGACCCGGGCCTGCGCGCCCACGCCGAGCAGGCGCTCGAAGAGATGCGGCGCAGCCTCGGCGTCTGAGGTCCTTCTTCGGGGCCCTTGTTTGCGGCCCTTCGCGGGACGAGAAAGCGGCGGCCTCCCGGCAGGTGCCGGGAGGCCGCCGCTCGCGTCCGATACCGCCGGGCCGACGGCCCGGAGACCGGTTGGGGATCGCCCGGAGGAATCCTCAGTGGAGTTGGTCGGTGCCGGGCCCCGGCCAGCCGGTGGCCGCGCCCACCCTGTCGGTCCTGTCGGACTCCCAGGTGTCCGTCCTCTTCAGGAACGGCACCTTGTCACCCGCCAGATCCTTGGCCTTGCCCGCGACCTTCGAGGCCTGCGCGCCGACCAGTCCCGCCGCCTCCTGCACCGTAGGGCTGTCCGCGAACCGCTGCGTGAAACGCTTGATCTGCTCGTAGCGTTCGCGCCCGGCCCGCGTGCCGAGGACGTAGCCGACGGCCAGCCCGGTGGCGAACATCGCCTTGTATCGCATCTTCCACCTCCGCGCTCGTGTTCCACGCCCCTCTACCCCGAGGGCCTGTCTCTATCCAACAGCAGAGCTCCCGGCCCCGCTCCGGTGGACCCGGTGACCCCCTGCGGCCCGCTTGAGCTTCGGCCCCGCACTCTTTGCCGTACGGCGATCAGGAGCGGGGGAGCCGTGGACGTATTCGATGTGACACGCACCCCCCAGAGTGCGCTAATCTAGTTCCGCGCCGCAAGGAAAGCCGAAAGGCCGGAACGAGCGGAGCAGAGTTTCGATCCCGTGTAGCTCAATCGGCAGAGCAGCCGGCTGTTAACCGGCAGGTTATAGGTTCGAGTCCTATCGCGGGAGCATCTCAACCCCGGGCCGGTGGTCAACGACCACCGGCCCGGGGTTTTTCCATGTGGCGCTCCAACCTCGATCTTGCGCGCCCATCCGGTGGGTACCAATGGGCCGGCCCAAGGCCAGGATGCGGCCACGCGTAGGCGGAGACGCCGTCCGCCGCGGACCGGGCGGGCGGCGACGGCGAACAGGCGAGACCGCAGCCGTTCCGGTTCACGACGTCGGGCCGGTTCATCGAAGGCGAGCATCTGCATCCAGGCGATGATTTCCCAGGCCGGTGCGACGATCTCCGAGCGGTTCCTCGGTGCTGACAGCGCTGGGCTTGCAGGCCGAACGGCGGGCCCGCGCTCGCCGGCGCCGGGTGCCATCAAGACCGGTTACTCGAGGGGTGGGTCACCAGGTGGCGTGCAGCACGCGCAGCCAGTTCGCGTGCGCGATGCCTGTCATCACCTCGTCGTCGTATCCTGCGTCGTGCAGCGCTGCCAGCAGCCGGGGAAGGAGCATGGCCCCGCTGGGGTAGTCGGCGTTGGGCGAGCGGTACAGGTCAGAGCCCAGGGCCACGTGGTCGGGCCCGGCCCGGTCGATGAGGTAGCGGATCTGGTCCATCACGTCGCTGACGATCCCGGCCGGTGAGGGAACGACGCCTTCGAGGCTGACGCCGATCACGCCGCCGCTGTCCGCGATCGCGGTGATCTGGTCGTTGGTGAGTGCCCGGCTGGTGGGTGACAGGGTGTGGGCGGCGCCGTGGGTGACCACGAGCGGTGCCTGGGAGCAGGCCGCGACGTCCCAGAATCCGGCGGTGTTGAGGTGGGCGAGGTCGACCAGGATGCCGAGGTCGTTGCAGGCGCTTACGAGTCGGGTGCCGGCCTCGGTCAGGCCGGGGCCGATGTCCGGGGTTCCTGGGGAGTGGTACGGCACGCCGTACCCGAAGCTGTTCTGGCGGCTCCATGTGATCGCCAGCGAGCGCACGCCAGCGGCGTGGAAGAGGCAGAGGGTCTCCAGATCGGTGTCGATGGCATCGGCGTCCGCGAGGTGCAGCACTGCGGCGAAGGCGCCATCGTGTCGGGCTCGGGTCAGGTCGTCCACCGTGCGAGCCAGCTGTACCCGGCCCTTCGACTCTCGCACGAGCCGGAGTAGGGCGCCGATGCCGGCGATGTTCTGGTCCAGGGCGTAGTGGCGGTCGAGTTGCGGCGGGTACTCGATCTGGAGGCCGATGTCGGTCTTGGTCATCTGGAGGCGGTCGACGGGCGGCACCATCACCTCGAACAGGCCTCCGCCCAGGCCGTGCGTGGAGCCCAGGTCCGACGGCGGGACCTGGGCGGGGGGCGCGCCGGTGAGCGGCGCCTTCGTGTCGTAGTCGGCCAGGCCTGCGATGAAGTCGCTGTGTCCGGCGAAGATCCATGGTTGGTCGGTCATCTGAACCCTCAGTCAAGATGAGACTAGCCGGTCTAGTCTCGTTCGTCAGGCAATCTAGACCGAACGGTTCCGTCTAGGCAACTGGTAGGCTCCGGTCATGGAGCGAGAAGCGGGGAGCCGCCGTTCACCTGCCAAGCGCAAGGCCATCGTGCAGGCGGCTTTGGAGCTGTTCCTTGCCGAGGGATACGCCAGGGTCAGCATGGACGCGATCGCCGCCCGCGCCGGGGTGGGCAAGCAGACCGTCTACAGCCACTTCGGCAACAAGGAACGGCTCTTCCTCGCTGTCGTCGGCGAGGCCCGGACCGCGGCGAGCGCCACGCCAGACGGATCGGCAGAATCAATCGGCCATACAGGTGACCCGCGAACCGACCTCCAAGCCGTGGGCGAGCGCCTCCTGCGCGTCGTCCTCTCACCCGCCGTCGCGGCGCTACATCGGCTCACGGTCGCCGAACTCACCCACCAGCCCGAACTCCAGCAATCCTGGCGAGAGACGAGTTCCGACGCGATCCTCGAGGAGGTCGCGAACTACCTGGCGGCGGCCGACAGAGCCGGAACGCTGGAGGTCCCCGACCCCCTCCTGGCAGCGCGCCAGTTCGTGCTCCTTGTGGCCACCGAGGGACGAGTGCGTACGCTGCACGGCACCCAACCCCTTGCCGACGCCGAACGCCAACAGGTCGCACGCGAAACCGCAGAATTGATCATCCGGGCTCACCGTCCAAGCGGTTGCTGACCTGTATGGCCGCTTGGAGCTCGACATGAGTCGCCACCTGGAGCTGGACGGCGTCCCGCTCGGGCGGGCCGGCGCCCTGTGGCGCACGTGGTCAGGCGCCGGGGTTCGCGGTCGAGGGCGCGGGAGTGGTCATGATGGGTCCGTGCCTGGCAGTGCAATCTCTCATTGCACCAGGTGGTTCAGTAAAGTAATGTGAACCACATGGTTCAGCATGAGGTCCTCGATCGTACGTTCGCGGCCATCGCGGACGCGACACGACGGCAGATCCTCGTACGACTCGGGCAGGGCCCCGCCTCGATCGGCGAGCTGGCCGAACCGTTCGGCATGTCGCTCACCGGCATGAAGAAGCACGTACACGTCCTGGAGAACGCCGGGCTGGTCGTCACGGAGAAGGTCGGGCGATCACGGCAGTGCCGCCTGGGAACCGAACGCCTGGAGGACGCGATGTCCTGGATCCGGTTCTACCAGCGGCTCTGGGAGCGCCGGCTCGACGGCCTCGACGCCTACTTCACCCTCAACAAGGAGACCGAGCAGTGACCCACGACATCGATACCGCTCAGCTGCGCGTTACCCGCGTGATCCCGGCGAGCCCGGCGGAGGTCTTCGACGCCTACACCGACGCCGAGAAGCAGAAGATCTGGTTCAGCATCCTCGACGAGGAGCCCGGCATCGTCGAGATCGAGGTCGACCTGCGCGTCGGCGGCCGGCAGACCGCGGTGTGGGGGCCGGATCACGACACCCTGTTCCGGGAGACGCAGACCTTCCTGGTCATCGACCGCCCGCACCGCCTGGTCACCGAATCCACCGGGACCAGCCCGGACGGCATGACCATGACGACCACGATCGAGGTCACGTTCGAGGAGCACGACGGCGGAACGCTCCTGACTGTGGTGCAGAGCGGGTTCCCGGCGCCGGAAATGCGGGACTTCTTCGTGCAGGAGGTCTGGGCCGGGGCGCTCGATCGGATCGAGACGTACGTGCGCCGCGAAGCGGAGCAGACCACGTGAACGCCCCGGAGCCGGACTCAGGCGGACTGACCAGCCAGTGCGGTGTCGCGGAGCCTGGCCGCGCAGCGGACGAGCGCCGCGACCGCCGGTGAGCGGCTGTTCGGCGGCCATGCGATCACCGTGGTGACGTCCGGCGCGTCGACGACGGGCACCGCGACGTGTTCGGGCCACTGCCAGGCCCGGCTGGAGGCCGGGATGACGAGCAGCGTTCTGCCGAGCGCCACGAGCTGGGCGAGTTGCGACTGGGTGTGCACCTCCGGTCCGGGCCCGTCCGGGTAGGAGCCGTCGAGCCGGGGCCATCGGGCGATCGGCAGGTCCGGCACGTCGCGTACGTCCGCCAGCGTGAGCCGATCGCGGGACGCGAGGGGATGCGCCGCGGGAAGGATCGCGACCTGGCCCTCGACGTGGAGGTCCTCGGTGTCGAACCCGGCGAGGTCGTCGTACGGCCGGTGCACGAGTGCCACGTCGGCGCGTCCGTCGCGGAGCAGGCCCGCCTGCTCGCCGACCTCGCACAGGAGGACCTCGACCGGTGCCGCGCCGGGCTCTCTGGCGAACGCGTCGAGGAGCCGTTGCAGCAGCTCATGGGATGCCCCGGCCTTCGACGCGAGCACCAGCGGCCGCTTCGGGTCTCCGGCGCGCCGCGTACGGCGCGCGGCGGCCGCCACCGCGTCGAGGGCCGTGCCGGCCTCGCGGAGCAGCACCCGGCCGGCGTCGGTGAGCGCCACTCCGCGACGGTTCCGATCGAGAAGCCGGACGCCGAGCCGCCGCTCCAGCTGGCTGATCGCGCGTGAGAGCGGCGGCTGTGCGATCCCGAGCCGGTCGGCGGCGCGTCCGAAGTGCAGTTCCTGGGCGACGGCGACGAAGTACCGGAGTTCGCGGGTCTCGAGGTCCTCCACGGGCGGAGCCTACCGGCTGATACCTGCCGAGTATCACAGCCCACTCAGACGGTGTTGGACGACACGCGTGCGGGCTCGCGAGCATGGATCGGGTGAACGACAGGAAGACCGCGCTGGTGACCGGCGCGAACAAGGGAATCGGCTTCGCCATCGCCCAGGGTCTCGGGGCGATCGGCTTCACGGTGGCGGTGGGGGCGCGCGACGACGTCAGGCGCAAGGAGGCCGTCGAGCGGCTGTGTGCCGCAGGAGTCGACGCGTTCGGGGTCGCACTCGACGTAACCTCCGACGAGAGCGTCGCCGCGGCGGCGGAGACGATCGAGCGGACGGCGGGACGGCTCGACGTTCTCGTCAACAACGCGGGCATCTCCGGCCGGATGGACGGCGGCGCGCAGGACCCGACGACGCTCGACCTCGACGTCGTCCGCACCGTCCTCGACACGAACGTGTTCGGGGTCGTCCGGGTGACGAACGCGATGCTCCCGCTGCTCCACCGCGCGGACGCGCCGCGCATCGTCAACATGTCGAGCACCATGGGCTCGCTGACGCTGCAGACCGGCCCGATCCTGGCCGCGTACGCGCCGTCGAAGACGATGCTCAACGGCATCACGACCCAGTACGCCCGCCGGCTCGCCGACACGAAGGTCATCGTGAACGCCTGCTGCCCGGGTTACGTGGCGACCGACTTCACCGGCTTCAACGCGCCGCGGACGCCCGAGCAGGGCGCCGCGATCGCGATCCGGCTCGCCACCCTCCCGGACGACGGACCGCGCGGCGGCTTCTTCGACGACGAGGGCGTCGTGCCCTGGTGATTCCCGGACGTACGGGGAAACCGCGCCGGGCGGCGTTTCGGCGACCGCCGAGCAGGGCGAGCCATATGAGCTCACCCTGTGGTCCGGCGAGTCGGCGGCGCACGTCTCCGGTGAGGAGGTGACGCAGTACGGTGATCGAAGTCTCTGGGACGAGCTGGAGGACGTCTTCTTCAGGTGGATCCAGTGGGGCAGCCCTGACCGGACCCGGTTCGGGCTGACCGTCACCCCCGAAAGCCAACATGTCTGGCTCGACCGGCCAGACAACACGATCCGCTGAGTGGCGCCGGTAGACGACCTTCGTTCCTCCTTGTGAAGGCGGCTACTTCCCTTCGGGCACCTGGTCCTTGACCTCGTCGTAGCCGACCTTGGCAGGTGCCGCGGTCGGCGAGTAGATCACGCGGATCACGCCCGTCGGAAACGCCTCCGTCGCCGTCACCTTCAGGTGGTACGGCGCGTCGCCGTCGTCGAACAGCCTGCGGCCCTTACGCGCCGCCACCGGATGCACCAGCAGGCGCACCTCGTCGACCAGGCCGGCCGCGAGCAGTTGCTGCACGACGGAGATCGACCCGGGGATGAGGATGCCCCTGATGCCGGCGTCGGCCTTGAGCGCGGCGGCGGCGTCGAGGAGGTCGCCCTTGACCAGCTCGGAGTTGCGCCAGGAGAACTCCAGCGGCTGGCGCGAGACGACCACCTTGCGCATGTCCCCGAGCTGCTTGGCGAACGTCGCGTCCTCCCCGCCCGCGGCCTCGCGACCGGGCCAGGCGCCGGCGAAGCTGTCATAGGTCTCACGCCCGATGAGCAGCACGTCGGCGGTGTCGTAGTCCTCGCCGACGGCGCGGCCCATGTTCTCGTCGAAGTACGGGAAGTGCCAAGCGGGGTCGATCTCGGCCACCCCGTCGGCCGAGATGAACAGCGTGGAAATGATCTTCGCCATGATGACGATCCCTTCAGGTCAGGTGGCGCCGGTAGTCAGACCGGCGCGGCATCCCGAACCTATCGGCCGCGACCGACAAGACGTCTGGCTCGACCGGCCGGACACGTGCTTCGGTGGGAGAGGCGATCCCCAAGACCCTCACGGCGGCAACGCGAAGGCCGGCAGGGCCGGTCATCGGGCTGGTATTCGAGAGCAAAGTCCCGGCCACATGGTAGGAAAGATTTCCATTGTTTGCCGAGCTAAAGGCTAGCGAAATCTATATGCATGCCGACGAAACCGGCAATATGGATATGAGCGGGTGGCCTGGAGCAAGTCTCTACTTCGGCTTCGGGACGGCCGTGTTCGGCGGGGAACATGGCCGGGAGGTGTGGGATGGCCTGCGTCTGCGGTGCGATCTGGAGAGGCGCG
This sequence comes from Microbispora cellulosiformans, assembly GCF_008728085.1. Taxonomy (NCBI): domain Bacteria; kingdom Bacillati; phylum Actinomycetota; class Actinomycetes; order Streptosporangiales; family Streptosporangiaceae; genus Microbispora; species Microbispora cellulosiformans. The sequence goes on from NZ_VYTZ01000017.1 coordinate 50,514, forward strand.
GCGTCAATCTGCCCAGAGGCCTTCATGCGAAGAATGACTCGCATGCTACCCGTGACGAGATGTTTGATCTGATAGGTCGCCAAAGACCGCGAATCGACGTCACGTTTCTCTGCAAGACGAGGGCGCATCCGGCGATTCGAGAGCGACCGCACTGGCTGTACAAGCTGGCTTGGTACTCACACTTCAGGGACGTGCTTCCGCTGGTCAGCGCGCCGGGGGATACCCTCTGTGTGATCGTGGCCACGCTCACCACCAACCGGAGGCTCATGGATGCGCGTGAAGCGCTTTCAGATGTATGCCGTGAGTTGGCCGTGGACCGGGAGGTGGTGCTCTGCGTCCGGGACGCACAAAGCTCATGGGGGATCCAGGTGGCGGATTACGGCCTATGGGCGGTGCAGAGGATTTTGGAAGGCCGACCCTGCAAATGGTACGAGAGTCGAATTCAGCCCCATCTGGCTTCGATGTTGACTCCCTGGGGCACCGTATGAGTGAGGCCGGCTATCCCGGTCTCCCGGGAAGAAGTCCCCTGGACCTCTTGTCACCGACCACTGTAAGTACACGTCACGGCGCTGCGTCCGTCAAGCGCTTCCGCATCATGGGCGGCGAATTCAACAGGCACGGCTGGCGCGACGACCAAGGGAAGTTTGGGCGGCGCATCTTGGGCTGTTGTCCGACGCCGAGATCCGCGACGCTCGTGACCTCGATCAAATGAGCGGTCGGCGTTTTCAGTGGATGCGGTGGGCGCCGGGGGCGGGGGTGGCGGGCAGGAACGTGGGCGGGGCCCAGCCGCGTTCGGCGTAGGCGCGTTCGACCGTCGTGCGTACCCGGTCCACCCGGTCGTCGGCGACGAGCGCGATGGCCGAGCCGCCGAAGCCGCCGCCGGTCATCCGCGCCCCCCGTGCGCCGCCCCGGACCGCGCTCTCGACCGCCACGTCCAGCTCCGGGCAGGAGACCTGGTACTGGTCCCGCAGCGACAGGTGCGAGGCGTTCAGCAGCGCGCCGATCTCCTGTACGGCTCCCGCGCGCAGCAGCCCGATGACGGCCTCCACCCGGTGGTTCTCGGTGACGACGTGCTGGGTGCGGGCCCGTTCGTCGCCGCTCAGCCGGGACAGCGCCCCGGCGAGGTCGGTCACGTCCCGCAGCGACGCGACGCCGAGGTGCTTGGCCGCGTTCTCGCAGTCCTGGCGCCGTTTCGCGTACTGCCCGTCGGCCAGTTCGTGGTGGACGCCGGTGTCGATGATGAGGATCTGCAGGCCGTACGCCGACAGGTCGAACGGAACGGCACGGTTGGCCAGCGAGCGGCAGTCGAGGAACAGCGCGTGCCCTTCCCGGCCGAGCGCGGAGGCCGCCTGGTCCATGATCCCGCAGGGCATGCCGACGAAGTCGTTCTCGGCCTTCTGGCACAGTTTGGCCAGCTCCATCGGCTCCAGGCCAAGGCCGTACAGATCGCTCAGGGCGAGCCCGACCGACACCTCCAGCGCGGCGCTGGACGACAGCCCGGCGCCCGTGGGCACGTCGCCGTCGATCATGATGTCCGCACCGCGGACCGGCAGGCCGGCGCCGCGCATCACCTGGAGCACCCCGGCCGGGTAACGCACCCAGCCCTCGGCCCGGTCGAGGTCGTCCAGCGCCTGCTCCTCGCCGGGCATCTGGAGGGAGGCGATCCGCACCGTGAGGTCCTCGCGGGGACGCACGGCCGCGGTGACGCCCCACGGCACCGCGAACGGCAGCACGAAGCCGTCGTTGTAGTCGGTGTGCTCGCCGATCAGGTTCACCCTGCCGGGCGCGTGCCAGATTCCGGCGGGTTGCTCGCCGTACGCCTGGAAAAAAGCACCAGCAACGCCCACGATCGCACACTCCTCGACATTCTCGGCCTCCCCGTAGGGTAGCGACCTTCGAGGTCGCCGACATGGCGGGGCCCGGCTCGGGATGCCGAGCCGGGCCCCCACCTCACGGGTGTCACATCGCGGGCACCTCGGCCCGCTCGTCCGGGACGCAGTGCGTCATCTTCAGGCCCGAGACGTCGCGCGGGCCGTTCTTGCCGAGGGCGGACAGGCGCTGCCTGTCCTCGTCGGTCAGGTCCTGGCTCGCCAGCGGCTCCAGGTGCTTGACGTCGTCCGGCGTGATGCCGAGGCCCTCGCCGACGCGCAGCCCGAGGTCGTCCTCGACCAGCAGGAAGTGCCAGACCATGCGCTCCTGGATGGGGCGCACGCACTGCGACAGCTGCCCGACGAGGTTCTCCACCAGGTCGTCGCGCTCCCACTGCTCCATGAGCAGATAGCGCTCGCCCGCCTGCTTGTAGTCGTTGGTCCGCGGGATGCGCTTGCGGGTGAGCCTGCCGACGATCTCCGGGCCCTGCTCGTCGTGCGTCGGGAACCGCGCCTCGCGCAGCCCGCCGGTGATCGAGGGCTCGTAGTTGACGTGCGGGTTCTCGCCCGCCTGGTCCTGCTGGTAGGTCATGAGGCCGTCGCGCTGGTTCGTCCGCACGTTGGCGTTCTTGGCCTGGTTGACCGGCAGTTGCAGGTAGTTCGGCCCGACGCGGTAGCGCTGGGTGTCGCTGTAGGAGAACGTGCGGCCCACGAGCATCTTGTCGTCGGAGAAGTCCAGCCCGTCGACCAGGACGCCGGTGCCGAAGGAGATCTGCTCGTTCTCCGCGAAGTTGTTGCTCACGTTGCGGTCGAGGACCATGCGGCCGACCGGCTTGGCCGGGAAGAGCTCCTCGGGCCAGACCTTGGTGTCGTCCAGCGGGTCGAAGTCCAGCTCGGGGTGCTCCTCGTCGCTCATCATCTGGACGAGCAGCTCCCACTCCGGATGGTCGCCGCGGTCGATCGCCTCGCGGAGGTCCTTGGTCGCGTGTCCCAGCTCGTGGGCCTGGACGCGGGCGGCGTCCTCGGCCGTCATGCTGCGGACCCCCTGCTTGGGCATCCAGTGGTACTTCACGAGGTGGGTCTCGCCCTCGGCGTTCACCCACTTGTACGTGTTGACCCCGAATCCCTGCATGTGCCGGTAGTCCGACGGGATGCCCCGCGGGCTGAACAGGTTGACCAGCATGTGCATGGCCTCGGGCGTCTGCGACATGAAGTCGAAGATGCGGTTCGGCTCCTGCCGGAACGTCACCGGGTCGGGCTTGAGTGCGTGGATCACGTCGGGGAACTTGATGGCGTCGCGGATGAAGAACACCGCGAGGTTGTTGCCGACGAGGTCCCAGTTGCCGTCCTCGGTGTAGAACTTCACCGCGAACCCGCGCGGGTCGCGGGCGGCCTCCGACGAGTCCCGCCCCCCGATCACCGTCGAGAACCGCACGGCCACGTCGGTGCGCTTGCCGGCCTCCTGGAACAGCTTCGCCCTCGTGAAACGGGCGATCGGCTCGTCGCCCCACGTGCCGTACGCCTCGAAGAAGCCGTACGACGTGGCGCCGCGCGCGTGGACCACCCGCTCCGGGATGCGCTCCCGGTCGAAGTGGCTGATCTTCTCCAGGAACTGGTAGTTCTCGAGGGTGGCCGGGCCGCGTGCGCCGACCGTCCGCTGGTTCTGGTTGTCGTAGACCGGGTGCCCTTGACGGTTGGTCAGCACCGGGCGCTCGTCTCCGGGCTCCGGTCCCTTGCTCGACACGTCCGTCATGGGACGGCTCCTCTCAGATCACGTTTGAACTGTTAGTCCTTGTCAATGCCTCCCTATCCGGTTTTCGGCGGGGTATTCACGGGGATGGAGATCGGTCCGGCCCCGCCGGGCGCTGCCCGGCGGGGTGGCGGAGGGTGATCAGCCCTTCACGCGCGGCTCGCCGCGGTAGGTGCCGAACGACCAGAGGTTGTCCTCCGGGTCGCGGACCGTGAACTCGCGGGACCCGTAGTCGGTGCCGGACGGCTCCTGGACGACGCGCGCCCCCGCGGCGGTCGCCCGCGCGTACAGCCCGTCGACGTCGTCGGTCACGACGTACGCGCCGAACGAGCCGGGGGTGAGGGTCCACTTGTCGTCCGGCGTCTCGCGGACGCTGCCCAGCATGATCCCGCCGCCGGGCGGCCAGGAGAGCTGGGCGTGGCCGACGTGGTCGCCCTCGCCGTACACGGCGGTCTCCTCGAAGCCGAAGGCCTCGACGAGGAAGGCGATCAACGCGCGGGCGTCCCTGGCCCGCAGGGTGGGCCATACCTGAGGTGCTGGTGTGGTGTCGTTCATGCCGCCGAGTCTGGCCGTACGTCCTCGCCCCAGGCTTGGACGTATCGGAACGGCGCCCCCTCTTCGGCCAGCCACCGGCTCGGGGAGCATCCGGCGAGGCTCCGGAACTCGCGGGCGAGGTGCGCCTGGTCGTAGAACCCGCACTCGGCCGCGGCGTCGGCCAGCGCGATCCGCCGTCCGGACGCCGACGCGTTCTGCAGCAGGCGGCGGACCCGGTCGAACCGGACGACCCGCGCCGCCTCCTTGGGAGACAGGCCGATTTCCTCCCGGAACCGGCTGTTGAGGTGCCGGGCGCTCCAGCCCGCCTCGCGGGCGAGATCGGACACGGTGACCCGGCCACCGGCGGCCAGCATCCGCCGCCACGCCAGGGTCACCTCCGGCGGCCGCTCCCGGGTGGGGCGGGTGCGCCGGGACAGGACCGCGTCGAGGGCCGCGAAGCGGTCGTCCCACCCGGTCGCCCCCAGCAGGCGCTCGCGCAGTTCGCCCGCCAGGGCGCCGAGGACGTCGGCGCCGTCCAGGTCGAGCCCGGACAGCTCCCCGGCCGGCACCCCGAGCAGGGCCCGCGCGCCGAGCGGCGTGAGCGCGAGCTGGACCCCCGACTGCCGCCCGTCGTGCGTGACGATCGCGGGAGCGGTGTGCAACCCGCCCACCAGCGTGTCGTACGACCCCGCCGGGGTGCGGGGATCGGGATGCGCCGCGACGACGAGCGGGTCGTCCAGCGTTACGATCATGGTCAGGTACGGCGAGGGCAGGCCGCGATGCGTCCCGGGCGGGACGCCCGCGTCGCGGTAGCCGCTGTACCACGCGACCAGCGGACGCAGCGGGGGAGCGGGCCGCCGCCGGACGTACCGGGCCTCCTCCCGCTCACCCCCGTGCTCGCCGGGATCCGCTGTCCGCCCTTTCGATGCCGCCATCCGCCGTTCCTCCCCTCCGCGTCCCCAGTCTCCCCGACGGGGAGCGCGTCGGTCACCGGCGCATCAGGGTTCGATCGTGACCTTGATGGCGGCGCCGCGGGCGACGACGTCGATGGCGTCCATGACCTCGTCGAGGCCGAGGCGACGGGTGATCAGGTCGGCGACCGGCACCGCGCCCTCGGCGATGAGCCGCAGGGCGCGGGCGTTGTGCGCCGGGCTCGACCCGTTCGCGCCGACGATGGTCAGCTCCCGGTAGTGCACGAGGTTGGAGTCACAGGCGATGATCGGATCGTCCTTCGGCAGCCCGCCGAAGAAGCTGATCCGGCCCTGCCGCGCGGCCATCTGCAGCGCCTGCTGCTGGGCCGCCCCGGAGGCCGCCGCGGTGATCACCACATCGGCGCCCCGGCCTCCGGTCAGCTTGAGCACCTCGTCCACGACGTCGGTCTCACCCGAGCAGATCGCCGCGTCCGGCCGTACGAGGCCGGCGGCCATGGCGAGGCGCTCGGCGTTCAGGTCGGCGAGGAACACCCGGGCCGCGCCGCGGGCGCGGGCGAGCCGCACGTGCAGGCAGCCGATCGGACCCGAGCCGACGACGACCACGTCGTCGCCCTCGCCGACGCGGGCCAGTTCCTGCCCGTTGAGCACGCAGGCGAGCGGCTCGGCGAGGGACGCCTCGGCGAAGCCCACCCCGTTGGGGACGCGGTTGAGCCCGTCCACGGCGAGCACCTTGGCCGGCACGACCATGAACTGCGCGAAGCCGCCGTCGTAGTGGTAGCCCATCGACTCCTGGTTGGGGCAGACCGTGAGGTGGCCCCGGCGGCACTCCTCGCACTCGCCGCAGGGGATGGCGGCGATCACCTGCACCCGGTCGCCCGGGCTCCAGCCGGTGACGCCCTCGCCGAGCTCCGCGATCTCTCCGGCGATCTCGTGGCCCATCACCCGGGGCGGCCTGATGTGGTGGTGCCCGAACCGGTAGATCTTCACGTCCGTGCCGCACGTCGAGCAGGCGCGCACGCGGATCTTGACCTCGCCGGGGCGGGCGACCGGCTCGGGCGCCTCCTCCAGCCGGATGTCTCCGGGCGCGTGGAATCGGGCGACTTTCACTCCGGGTCCTCCTCTTCGTCGGGCCGCAGCAGGCCGATGACCTCGTCGACCTCGGTCGCCGCGCGCAGGGCCGCGGCGCGGTCCGGGTCGAGCAGGATCCGGGCGAGCGACGACAGCAGCCGCATGTGGCCGCCCCCGCGTGCGGCGATGCCGACGCACACTGTTACGCGCTCGCCGTGCCAGTCGACGCCCTCCGGGAAGCGCAGCACACAGAGGGCGTCGTGGCGGACCGCCTCCTTCGACTCCAGCGTGCCGTGGGGGATGGCGACGCCCTCGCCGACGTACGTCGAGATCGACCGCTCGCGTTCGAGCATGGCCTCGGCGTAGGTGCCGTCCACCGCGCCGACCTCCTGGAGCACCGCTCCGCACTGCCGGATGGCGTCCTCGAGGTCCGTGGCGGCCGCGGCCGTCCGTACGGCGCGGGGGTCGAGGGGGAGCGGGGCCGTGGCCCGGTCAGCCATCGATCTTGCCTCCGCTCTTGATGGCGTCGACGACCCGCGTCACGGCCGGGTCGCCGATGAAGACCTGGAACGGCACGAGCGCGACCCCGGGGGCGCTCGCCCTGGCCCGGTCGGCCAGCCCGGCGTGGCAGACGATCACGTCGGCGTCTTCGGGGATCGAGTTGACCGGGGTGTGCTCCACGGTGACCTCGGTGCCCTTGAGCTGCCTGCGCAGGGTGCTCGCCAGCATGACGCTGCTGCCCATGCCCGCGTCGCACGCCACGACGAGCTTGCGGACGTCCTTGCCCTGGATGCTGGACACGTTCTACGCCTCCTTGGTGGCGGGCACGCTCTCGGCCGCCGTCTCGCTGCTTGGGTCGTGCTTCTCGGTGCTCGTGCCGTCGATGTCGTCCGCCTGGTCGCCGTTGGCGCGGCCGAAGCCCAGCAGGGCGGCGGCCACGGCGAAGGAGACGGCTGTCGCGATCACGATCCCGGCGATCACCCCGAACCAGCCGCCCTTCGGGGTCACCGCCATGTAGGCGAAGATGCTGCCCGGCGACGGCGTCGCGACCAGGCCCGCCCCGGTGACCAGGAAGGTGAGCACACCCGAGGCGCCACCGGCGATCACCGCGAGGATCAGGCGCGGCTTCATCAGCACGTACGGGAAGTAGATCTCGTGGATGCCGCCGAAGAAGTGGATGATCATGGCGGCCGGGGTGCTCGGACGCAGGGACCTCGGGCCGAACAGCAGGTAGGCGATCAGCAGGCCGAGGCCCGGGCCGGGGTTGGACTCCAGCATGAACAGGATCGACTTGCCGTGCTTGACCGACTCCGCGACGCCCAGCGGCCCGAGCACGCCGTGGTTGATCGCGTTGTTGAGGAACAGCACCTTGGCCGGCTCGATGATGACCGACGCGATCGGCAGGAGCGAGTGGGAGACGAGCCACGACACGCCGTCGCCCGCGACCTCGGTGACCTTCTCCACGACCGGGCCGATGGCGAGGACGCCGGCGATCGCCATGACGGCGCCGACGATGCCGGCGGTGAAGTTGTCGACCAGCATCTCGAAACCGGCTCTGGTGCGCTCGGCGGTGAACCGGTCGGCGTACTTGAGGACCAGCGCGGCCAGCGGGCCGATGACCATCGCGCCGAGGAACATCGGGACGTCCGCCCCGACGACGACGCCCATCGTCGCGACGGCGCCGACGACCGCGCCGCGCTGGGCGTGGACCATCCGGCCGCCGGTGTAGCCGATGAGCACGGGGAGGAGGGTGCCGATGATCGGGCCGACCAGCTCGGCGAGGGTCTTGTTCGGTATCCACCCGGTCGGGATGAACAGGGCGGTGATGAGGCCCCAGGCGATGAAGGCGCCGATGTTCGGCATGATCATCCCGGCGAGATGGCCGCCGAAACGCTGGATCGTGGCCCGCACACCGGTGCCGTGGACGGTGGGGGTATAAGGCGTGGCCATGGAAAATGCTCCTTCCGGGCGACCGGCCTGGCGGGCCGGCTGGGGGGTTCCCGGGTCGCCGCCGTCCCCGGGCAAAGCGGGCGAAGCGAGTGGATCAGTAGGGGCAGAGCGAGCGGAGCGGGCGGTCGGCAGGGCCGATTCGGTGGGCGCGGGGTTCGGTGGACAGGGGGTTCGGTCGGCGCGGTCAGTGGGGGGAGAGCGGCCGGGCCGGGTCGGGAGGGCCGATCCGGACGTGGGTGCGATCGATGTCGGCCGGGCCGGGCATCCGGCTGCCGGGCAGGCCCACGGCCGCCCCGGCCCAGGCCAGGCCCTCGGCGAGGGCCGTCCCGCCGCGGGCCCCGGCGGCGAGGAAGCCCGCCAGCAGTGCGTCGCCCGCGCCCACGCTGCTGCGCGGCTCCTCGACCGCGCATTCGCCGTACCAGATCTGGTCGTCGTCTTCGACCAGCAGCGCGCCGTCGGCGCCGAGGCTGGTGAGGACGGAGCGCGCGCCCATCGCGCGCAGCTTGCCGACGGCGTCGAGCACGTCGCCGACGTGGGCGATCGACGTGCCGGTGGCCTCGGCGAGCTCGTCGCGGTTGGGCTTGACCAGGGCCGGGCCGGCGTTCACGGCGGACACGAGGGCGGGGCCGCTGGTGTCGACCGCGAGGTTGATGCCGGCGTCGGCGAACCGGCGGCCCAGCCCGGCGTACACGTCGACCGGGACGCCCGGTGGGAGGCTGCCCGAGGCGACCACCCAGTCGGCCGACCGGGCGGCGTCGAGCACCGCGCCCGCCAGCGTGTCCAGCTCGGCGGGGGTCAGCGCGGTGCCCGGCTCGTTCACCTTGGTGACGGTGCCGTCCGGCTCGGCGATGGCGACGTTCGACCTGGTGGTGCCCTCTACCGGCACGGGGACCATGTCGATGCCCTCCTCGGACAGCAGGTCGAGCAGCCGGCGCCCCTCGCTGCCGCCGTACGGGATGACCGCGCACGACCGCACGTCGTTGGCCAGCAGGGCGCGGGAGACGTTGACGCCCTTGCCGCCGGGGTCGAGGTGGGTGGCGGCGGCGCGGATGACCGCGCCGCGGGTGAGCGCGCCGACCTCGATCGTGCGGTCGAGGCTGGGGTTCAGGGTCAGCGTCAGGATCACGCGCGCACCACCTCCGGCCCGGCGGCGGCCAGCGCGGCGGCGAGGTCGGGGTCGATCCCGGCGTCGGTGATGACGACGTCGATCTCGCGGAGCGTCGCGAAGCGCGCCAGATAGGTGGCGGAGAACTTCGTGTGGTCGGCCAGCAGGACGGCGCGGTCGGCGCAGGCGATCATCGCCCGTTTGATCGCCGCCTCGGCGGGGTCGGGGGTCGTCAGGCCCTTGGCCACCGAGCAGCCGTTGGTCGCCATGAAGGCGACGTCCACGTTGAGCTGCGACAACTGCTGGATGGCCCAGTCCTCCACGGTCGCCAGCGTCCGGCCGCGCACCCGGCCGCCCAGCATGAGCACGGTCAGGTTGGGGCGGCTCGCCAGCATCGTGGCCAGCGGGGGCGAGTTCACGACGACGGTGAGCTCGCGGTCCGGCGGCAGCGTCTGCACGAGCCGGCTCGTCGTGGAGCCCGCGTCGAGGACCACGGCGCCGTCCTGCGGAAGCTCGGCCAGGGCGGCCTTGGCGATGCGTTCCTTCTCGGCCGTCATCACCTCGTCCCTGGCGGCCAGGGCGGGCTCGAACCCCAGGCGCTCGACCGGGATGGCGCCGCCGTGCACGCGCCGCAGGACGCCCGCGCGCTCCAGGGCGGTCAGGTCGCGGCGGATCGTCTCCGTGGTGACGCCGAACCGCTCGGCCAGCGTCACCACGTCGACCCGGCCGGCGTCCCGGGCCGCCCGCAGGATGTCCTGCTGCCGCTCCTCGGCGTACATCGTGTTGGTTCACCGCCGTTTCGATGTTGTTTCGTATGTGTTTATACCTGGCTGTGTTGGAAGGTCAAGAGTGGCGCAGATCACGAAAAGGGCAATACGCGGGAAGTCCCCCTGCGTGGGGGCCTCTCCGGCGGTCTCGCACCCCGTGCCGCCCGTGTCACGTCTCGTGCCTCCGGCGCGTCTCTATAGGGGAGGCGGAGACAAGGAGGCCAGATGCCCGCGGTGACCGAGGGGCAGCCCGCGCCGGTCGCCAGTTTCGAGAGCAGCCGTGAGCTGCTCTTCGGGGTGGCGTACCGGGTGCTGGGCAGCGTGAGCGACGCCGAGGACGTCGTCCAGGAGGCGTGGCTGCGGTGGGACCGCGTCGACCACGCCAGGATCGCCGACCCCCGGTCCTTCCTCGTCCAGGTCACGACGAGGCTCGCCCTCGACCGGCTGCGGTGGGCGAAGGCCCGCAGGGAGGCGTACGTCGGGCAGTGGCTGCCCGAGCCGCTGCCGACCGGGCCCGCGATCGAGGACGGCGCGGAGATCGCCGACTCGGTCTCCGTGGCCATGCTCGTGGTGATGGAGACCCTCTCCCCGCTGGAGCGGGTCGTGTTCGTGCTCCGCGAGGCGTTCGAGTTCTCCTTCGCCGACATCGCGGTGATGGTCGGCCGGTCCGAGGCCGCGGTCCGGCAGCTCGCCCGTCGCGCCCGCTCGCACGTCCGGGAGCGGCGGCCCCGGTTCCGGCAGGACCGCGACGTCCGCAGGCGGGTGACGGAGCGCTTCCTGGCCGCCTGCCTGGGCGGCGACCTGCGGGCGCTGCTCGACCTGCTCGCCCCCGAGGTCACCTTGTGCATCGACGGGAACGGCCGCCGCGGCGTGGCCAGGAACCGGGTCGAGGGCGCGGAGAAGGTCGGCCGCCTGCTCGTCCGCGGCCTGCGCAGGGTCCTGCGCCCGGACGGCGCCGCGGTCGCCGCCACCGGCGACGCCCGTGACGACATCGGGAGCGGATCCGTCGTGGACGTCAACGGCGGGCCCGCGGCGCTCATCACCGCGGGGGACGAGCCGATCGCGGTGATCGTGGTCGACGTCGACCTCGCCGCCGACCGCGTCACGCGCATCTGGATCATCGCCAACCAGGACAAGCTCGGGGGCGTCGAGGGCCGGCGACCCGGAAGACCCAGGCCCGTCCGCGCCGCGGGCTGACGGGCCGCGAGAGAAGCGACTTTCGTCATGACGGACAACGAGCACGAGACCGGACGCCCGGACGGGCGGCCTGAGGGGCGCCCGGAGCGGCGGGCGCCCGCCCGTGTCATCGGCACCCCTTCGACCGAGGCTCCCTTATCCGGTGCACCCTTGTCCGGTACGCCCATGTCCGGGCGTCCGGGCGCGGCGGACGAGGGCCCGGTCCTCGAGGACCCGGACTTTCCCGCCGTCCCCGGCGTCGCGGGCGTCGTTCCGCAGGACGAACGGACGGCCCGCAGGGCGGAGCGGATCGCGGCGCTGTGCTTCCTGCTCGCGTTCGCCGCGCTCGTGGCCTTCCTCGTGACCTACGTCCGGCTCCAGACCGGCGGCCTCCGCGCGACGGGCGCCTCGCACGTCGCCCTCGGCGGGACGCTGACGCTGGCGCTGCTGGCGCTGGCCTCGGGGATCGTGATCTGGGTGCGCCAGATCATGCCGAAGTACGAACTGGTCCAGCGGCGCCACCCCATGGCCTCACCCGAGGACGTGCGGGCCGAAGTCGCGGCCACGTTCGTGCGCGGCGCCGGGGAGAGCGGCATCGTCAGGCACCGGCTGCTGCGCCGCACGCTGCTGCTCGCGGCGGCGCCGCTCGGCCTGGCGCCGCTGGTGCTGCTGCGCGACCTCGACACCACCGGCGTGCCCGCCGCACAGCTCCACCGGAAGCTGCGGCACACGGTCTGGGGGGAGCGGACCAGGGACGGCAAGCCGCTGCGCCTCGTCGTCGAGGGCACCGGCCAGCCGATCCGCGCGGCCGACTTCAACTCGCCCGGAGGCATCCTGTCGGTCGTCCCCCAGGGCTACGAGCACGACCTGAACGTCCTCGCCAAGGCGACGGTGATCCTCGTCAAGTTCCGTCCGGAGGAGCTGAAAGCCGGCACGAACCGGAACTGGACCCACGACGGGATCGTCGCCTACTCCAAGATCTGCACGCACGTGGGCTGCCCCGCGGCGCTGTACGAGCAGACCACCCACCACATCCTGTGCCCGTGTCACCAGTCCACCTTCGACGCCGCCGACGGGGCCAGGGTCGTGTTCGGCCCCGCCGCCCGGCCGCTGCCGCAGTTGCCGGTCGGCGTCGACGAGGAGGGCTACCTCGTCGCACGCGGCGACTTCGCCGCCCCGGTCGGTCCCAGCTACTGGGAGCGCGGCGACGCGGAGGCGCGGGCCAGGGAGAACGGAGGCCACCTTTGAGTGAACTGAGAACCGTGCCCGAACGCATCGCCGGGCCGGCCACCTTCCTGGACGACCGCCTGGGCGCGGGCGGCTTCGCGAGACGCAACCTGCGCAAGATCTTCCCCGACCACTGGTCGTTCCTTCTCGGCGAGATCGCGCTGTACTCGTTCGTCATCCTGCTGCTTACGGGCACCTTCCTGACGTTCTGGTTCAAGCCGAGCATGGGGGAGATCGTCTACGACGGCACGTACGCCCCGCTCAAGGGGGTGACGATGTCCGAGGCGTACGCGTCCTCTCTGAAGATCAGCTTCGAGGTCCGGGGCGGCCTGCTCATCCGGCAGATCCATCACTGGGCCGCCCTGATCTTCATCGGCGGCATGATGGCGCACGCGCTGCGGGTCTTCTTCACCGGCGCCTACCGCAAGCCGCGCGAGCTCAACTGGATCATCGGAGTGGTGATCCTCTCCGTCGCGCTGTTCGAGGGCCTGACCGGCTACTCCCTGCCCGACGACCTGCTGTCCGGCGCCGGTCTCCGGGTCACCCAGGGGGTGGTCATCGGCCTGCCGGTGGTCGGCACCTACCTCAACTTCTTCCTGTTCGGAAGCGAGTATCCGGGCGAGGACGTCATCTCCCGCTTCTACTCGATCCACATCCTGCTCCTGCCCGGCCTGATCCTGGCGCTGGTCACAGCGCACCTGATCCTGATGTGGGTGCAGAAGCACACGCAGTTCCCCGGCAAGGGACGCACCAACCGCAACGTGGTCGGCGCGCCCTTCTACCCGGCCTTCATGGCGAAGTCGGGGGCGTTCTTCCTGTTCACGTTCGCCGTGATCGCCGGTCTCGGCACGTTCGCGCAGATCAACCCCGTCTGGTTGTACGGGCCGTACAGCCCCGCCGACATCTCGGCCGGCTCGCAGCCCGACTTCTACCTGGCCTTCCTCGAAGGGGCGCTGCGCATCATGCCCGCCTGGGAGCTCAACGTCTTCGGCACCTCCCAGGCCGGCACGATCCCGCTCAGCGTGGTCATCCCCGCGCTGGTGCCGCTGGGGATCATCGTCGTCGGGATGGCGCTCTACCCGTTCCTGGAACGATGGATCACCGGTGACCACCGCGAGCACCACCTCGCGGACCGGCCGCGCGACAACCCGCACCGCACCTCGATCGGCATGGCGGCCATCGCGTTCTACGGCGTGCTGTGGCTGTTCGGCGGCAACGACATCATCTCCGCGAACTTCCGCGTCAGCCTCTACACGACGACCTGGGCCGGACGGATCCTCGTGTTCGTCGCGCCCGCCCTGGCGTACGCGATCACCTACCGCATCTGCCTGGGGCTGCAGCGCTCCGACGTCGCGGTGCTGACGCACGGCGTGGAGTCGGGGGTGATCAAACGGCTGCCGGACGGCAGGTACGTCGAGGTCCACTCGCGGCCGGCGGAGGACATCGAGGCGCACCTGCGCGGCCGGGAGCCGGTGCCGGTGCTGCCGTACGACGAGGCCGTGCCTCCCAAGGGCATGCGCGGGCCGATCGGCAGGCTGCGCCTGCGGATGTCCAGGGCGTACGGCGGGGAGAAGATCCCGATCGCGAACGGCGGCGCGCACGGCGAGAACGGGCAGGCCGCGCTCCCGGCGGGCGCGTCCCCGGACGCTCTTCCGGAGGACCGTGCGCTGACGCGCTGACCCGTCGTGAGCGCCGATGTGGTCCGGGCCGATTCGGCCCGGACCACATTCGGCTGCTCAGTGGCCCTGTTCGATGGTCCTGTTCAGCGATCCCGCTGCTCCGGCACCGGCCACCGCGACTCCGGCGGGTCGGCCGGGCGGATCTCGGTGAACAGCTTGAGCGTCACCGGCCGCAGCCGCTGCCACGCCTCGGCCGGCCAGCGCAGGCTCACCGAGGGGAACACGGTCTCCAGCACGATCTTGAGGTAGGAGCGGCCGGTGCCGGCGACCGGGACCTCCGTGCACAGGGCGGACACGGCCGCGGAGGTCTCCCGCCTGCCGAGCCGCAGCCGGGCGTTCCCCATGACCTCGTTGGGGGCGTGGCCGGTCTCGAGGTCCACCGACTCCCAGAAGAGCACGGGGGCCTCGTCCTCCTGCAGCCAGGACGGATAGACCGGCAACGGCAGCTGCAGCGTGAAGCCCGCCAGCAGCCCGGGAGGGCTCAGATAGAAGGAACCGTGGAAACAGGGCAGTTCGTGCAGGAGCCGAGGCCCCTTCGACGTCGTCATCGACAGCGTTCCCTCGCTGGCGTCCATGGCGATCCGCCACGCGCTCGGATCGGCGTGGGACGCGTCCGGGACGAAGACCATCAGTTGTTCACCTCGCTGTGCGGCAGGGAGGCGGCACGGTGGCGAGCGGAGGGGTTCCGCCGATTCGTGCCGCCAAAAGAATGACGTATCCCGAGGGCCGGAACGTGACATCCGCATTGCGGCGGCAATTCCTCGCGCGTTCACGTGTCACATTCCGCGAGTCGCGTTCGTCTTAATGAGAAAGAGGCGGTCCGGTGCGCCCGCGGGCACCGCCGGAGCCGTCGGCAAAGGGGTGCCGGCCAAGGGAGTCGGGGCAAAGGAGAGGGGAGGAATTCTGGGCGTGGCGGTTCCGCCGGTGTAAATTGCGGGCGACGAGGAAAATCGTCGAATCGGGCGTCGCCGGGGCTTGCGGCGCCGCGCGTACTGGTGTCCGGCAGGGCGGGCGACGGGCGGCGACGTACGGCTGGCGGCCCGGTGGGCGGCGTCCGGAGATCGGACCACGACTACGAGGAGAGCGCATGGAGCGTCATCCGGATGGGCCGGCCGGAGCGGACCACGCGTTCCAGGCGTTCGAGGAACACGCCGCTCTGCTCCACGCGGTGGCGCGCAGCGTGCTCGGCGACGGCGGGGAGGCCGCACGCGTGGTCGAGGAGACCCGGACCCGCTGGCTGGCCCGTCAGGGCGACCGCCCGGCGGGATTCCCGAACGCGCTCATCGGGCTGGTCACCGTGCTGGCGCTGACGCGCCTGCGCGTCGCGCAGGCCAACGGCGAGGAGCACATCGGCCCCTGGCTGCCGGAGCCGCTGAGGGGCGAGCCCGATCTGCAACTGGCCGAGTCGGTCTCGGCGGCCCTGGCGGCCGTCCTCGGCATGCTGGACCAGGACGAGCGGACGGTGTTCCTGCTGCACCACGGCTTCGGGCTCGCGCACACCGACATCGCCGCCGTCACCGGGCTCACGGAGGAGGCGGTGGACGTGATCGACGCCAGGGCCAGAGCGCGGGTGCGCTGCGAGGTGCGCCCTGTCCGGCGGAACGACGGTGGCTGATCCGCACAGCGGAGGGGGCGGGGTGTGCAACTGAGGAAAACCCGCAGTTACCACCCGCGCCCGTACCATTCCGCACCTGGTATCACCACCTGGTACCACGCCGCACCTGGTACCGCCCGCGGTCAGTGGCCTCGCTGCGTCAGCCCGTACAGGTTGCCGTCGTGGCCGCGGATCTGCGCCCACCGGCCCCCCTCCCGCCACGGGGTGGCCTGCGGCGCCACGACGATCTCCACGCCCCGCCCCCGCAGGTCCCGGCAGGTGGCGTCGACGTCGTCGCAGTCGAACCAGCCGTGGGTCATCCGTCCGGCGCGGGCCTCCAGCGCCTCCAGGATCTCGGGCTCGACGGCGGCGAGGGCCACGCAGGTCTGCGCGCCCGGCGGGCGCACCTCCACCCAGCGGCGCCCCTCCCCCTGGGGGACGTCCGCCGCGAGCTCGAAGCCCAGCGTCCCGGTGAGGAACTCCAGGGTCCTGCTCTGGTCGCTGACGTAGAGCACGGCGAGCCGTGGATTCACGATCACGATGCCTCCCGGCGGTCGTCGGGCGTCACGCGCTCTGCACCGAGAACTGGCGCCGTACGGACGGTTCGGCCACCGCCGCCGCGCAGTCGGCGAGCCCGAGCCGGACCTCCTTGAGGCGCGCGGGGTCACCGATGACGCCGATGGACGCGATGCGGTCACCGGAGAAGGCGAACTCGATGACGAGCTGGAGGCGTCCGTGCGGAGCGACCACCGCCCCCACGGCGCCGTTGACGAGAGCGGGCCAGGCGAAGCGCGCCCTGCGGATGTTGGTGCGCGTCTCCTCGGCGACCGCACGCGCGCCCCGCATCTCCGCCTGCGCCCTGACCTGCCCGCGCAGGGCGACCGCGTCGGCCCGGCGTACGACGTCGGGGGCCAGCACCGCGAGCAGGGCGTCGATGTCGCCGGCCCGGGAGGCGGCCAGGAAGGCGTCCACCACCACACGCTGCCTGACCAGGTCGGAGGAGGGGACGTCGGCCGTGTCGTGCACCCGGCGGCGGGCGCGGCTGGCCAGCTTCTTCGCGGCCGCCGGCGTGCGTTCCACGATCACGGCGATCTCGTCGAACGGCACGGCGAACAGGTCGTGCAGCACGAAGGCGGCGCGCTCGGCCGGGCCGAGCGTGTCGAGGATCACGAGCAGCGCGAGACCGACGGAGTCGGCGAGCACCGCCTCGTCCGCCGGGTCGGCGGTCTCCTCGTGGGGGGCCAGCATGTCGAGCTCGGTCAGGTCGGCGAAGTCCTCACGCCGGCGGCTGCGCGAGCGCAGCATGTCGAGACAGACCCGCCCGGTGATCGTCGTGAGCCAGGCGGTCAGGTTGTCGACGGAGGCGGAGTCGGCACGGCAGGCGCGCAGCCAGGTCTCCTGCACCGCGTCGTCGGCCTCGTCCGCGCTGCCCAGCATGCGGAACGCGACTCCGCGCAGATGCCCGCGGGATCGGTCGAAGTGCTCGGCCAATTGGGCCTGGTCGTTCATCGGTCACCTTTCACCGTCGCGGTTCGTCGTATAGGTGGGGAGATGGAGAACGCACGTTTGACAAGGAGACGTCAGTGCCCGTACTGATTATTGTTGCCGGTTCGCCTGAACCAACGTGACGGGGAGGGGCACCCAGGGTGACCTCTCCGGCCGTGAAGCGCACCGGCCGGCTGCCGCCCGAGGTGCATCCTATCCTCGCATCGACCGCTCATACTTTCGCGCCATGCCGAAAATCGAGAACGATGTCCGAAATCGGTGGCCGGTGAGAGGCTTAAAGCTGTGCACCAGGGGCCGGCCGGGTTGCCCGGGGCTCCGTGCCCGGTTCTCCGGGCGCCTATCGAAACGGTCGTCCCTTAAGGCAGGTACGGTTCCGTGACGCTGGTCATGCCGTGCTGTGCATTTCGTTATATGTCGTGATTGTGATACCTCGACGAATTTCCATGGTCCCGTCGCCGTGGGCGGGCAGACCGATATCCAAATTATGGATGACTTGTCATGAATGTGCCCGTTCTGCTCTGGTATGGCAATCATCCGAACCATAAGCTGAGCGCAGTTGAGCTCCTGTGAAGAATTCGCCCCTGCCCCTGTTCCTTCATAGGAAGGCCCCGCAGTGACACTTCACACCGCAGCCGACACCGATCGCGAACTTGGCACTCGCCTCCCCGACCTGGCGGATCTGCGCCACCTGCCGTGGGAGATCGTGTCCGTCCGCGATCTCGCGTCCTCGCTGTCGCCGCGGAAGCAACGTGAGGACCCGGCGCACGTCCGGATGCTCGCGGAGATGGATCGCGCGTTCGATCCCCTCCTCGTGCACCGGCCGACGATGCGGGTCATCGACGGCATGCACCGGTTGCGCGCCGCCGTGCTGAAGGGCAGGAACGAGATCGCCGTCCGGTTCTTCGACGGAAGCGAGGCCGACGCGTTCGTCCTGTCGGTCCGGCTGAACGTCGGCCACGGACTGCCGCTGACGCTCGACGAACGGAAGGAGGCGGCCGGGCGGATCATCGCCTCCCATCCGCACTGGTCCGACCGGATGGTGGCCGAGAACGCGGGACTGAGCGCCAAGACCGTCGGCGGCCTGCGCCGGCGACTCGGCGGGCAGGTCCAGTTCAGCCGCGTCGGCCGGGACGGGAAGTCCCGGCCGATCAGCAGCGTCGAGGGGCGTCGCAGCGCGGCCGCCCTGCTGGCGGCCAACTCGGAGATCTCCCTCCGCGAGCTGTCCAGGAAGACCGGGCTCTCGCTGGGGACCGTCCGGGACGTACGCGAGCGACTCGACCGCGGGCAGGATCCGATCCCGGACCGGTTGCGCGCGCGGGAGGAGACCGGCGGCGGGGCGGCGCAGGCCCAGGACGGGACGCCGTCGCCGCGCACCGGGGTCGTCCGGCGAGCGGCGCAGTCCTCCCGTCGCCCCTACGTGGAGAGCCGGCGCAGGGGCGAGCCGAGGACGCCGGGATGCCCGGCGGGGGAGGCGGTCGAGACGGCGTCCGTGCTGCGAAAGCTCGCGCGTGACCCGTCTCTGCGGGCGACCGAGTCCGGGCGGCTGCTGCTGCGGATGCTCCTGGCGACGGAGGTGGGCCCGGCCCAGTGGAAGGAGATCGCCGAGGCGGTCCCGCCCCATTGCATGCCGCTCGTCCGCGCCGTCGTGCTCAGGAGATCCGAGGAATGGGAACGCCTGGCGAACCTGGTGCGGGGCGGTTTTCCGGGGTGACCGGAAATCGACGGAGGTGCTTCTGCGGATAAGGCACAGGGTGAAATATCACCATTAATCGTCATTCGTTGGAGGGTTCATCGTGTCAGAGACGACTCACTTTCCGGGAAGCGACGCGGAGACCGAACTCCGGAAAATCAACCGGGCGACGGTCGAGCAGTACATGAACACCAGAGGCGAGGATCGGCTGCGGCGGCACCTCCTGTTCACCGAGGACGGCGTCGGCGGCCTCTGGACCAACGACACCGGGGAGCCGATCGCGATCCGCGGGCGTGACCGCCTCGGCGAGCACGCCGTCTGGTCGCTGAAGTGCTTCCCCGACTGGGTCTGGTTCAACATCCAGATCTTCGAGACGGACGACCCGAACTTCTTCTGGGTGGAGTGCGACGGCGAAGGCGCCATCCGCTTCCCCGGCTACCCCGAAGGCCACTACCGGAACCACTTCCTGCACTCCTTCCAGCTGGAGAACGGGAAGATCAAGCTGCAGCGCGAGTTCATGAACCCGTTCGAGCAGCTGCGCGCGCTGAACATCCCCGTGCCCGAGATCAAGCGTGAGGGAATCCCCACCTAGGTCACATCCGCCGCTTGATCGTCAGCGGCCGCAAGGCAATTCCCCCAGCCGTCCCCGGCCGGGCGACGACGGCGCCGACAGCGCCTCGACCCCCCATCTCGACCCCCCATGGAGAACCGTGGATGACGTGATGCCCGCCATCCGGCTGAGCGCCGCGCTGCAGCAGCCGGAGTGGAGCGATGTCTCGCAGGTCCAGCGCGTCAAGGAAGTGCTCGCCTCCCGCCCCTCGCTCGTCAGGCCGGCGGACGTACGAGCCCTGCGTGCCCTCCTGGCGGAGGTCGCCGCAGGAAACTCCCTGGTCGTGCAGTCCGGCGACTGCGCGGAGAACCCCGAGGAGTGCACGCCCGAGCACGTGAGCCGCAAGTCCGCGGCCCTCGACGTGCTGGCCGGCGCGCTCAAGATGATCACGCACAAACCCGTGCTGAGGGCGGGCCGCATCGGCGGCCAGTTCTCCAAGCCGCGCTCGAGCTCCACCGAGAAGATCGGCGACCGCACCCTCCCGGCGTACCGGGGGCACATGGTCAACGGCCCCGAGCCGACCGCCGAGAGCAGGCAGCCCGATCCGCTGCGGATCCTCACCGGATACATGGCGGCCAGCGACATCATGGAACACCTCGGCTGGCGCGGACCGTCCGCCCGGTCGCCGATCGACCCGCCCGTGTGGACCAGCCACGAGGCGCTCCTGCTCGACTACGAGGTTCCCATGCTCCGCAGGGACGCCTCGGGGAGGCTGATCCTCGGATCCACACACTGGCCCTGGATCGGCGAGCGGACGCGGCAGGTGGACGGCGCGCACGTCGCCCTGCTGGCGGAGGTCGCCAACCCGGTCGCCTGCAAGGTGGGCCCGAAGATGAGCAAGGACGAACTGCTCGGCCTGTGCGAGCGGCTCGACCCCGAACGCGAGCCCGGCAGGCTCACCCTCATCTCCCGGATGGGCGCCGACCAGGTCGCCTACGCCCTACCGCCGCTCGTCGAGACCGTGAGGTCCGCCGGACATCCCGTCATCTGGCTCTGTGACCCCATGCACGGCAACACCCGGGTCACCCCGTCGGGTCACAAGACCCGTCTGGTGCCGGCCCTGCAGCAGGAGGTCCGCGAGTTCGTCACCGCGGTCGAGAGCGCGGACGGCGTCCCCGGCGGCCTCCATCTGGAGACCACACCCGACGACGTGACCGAATGCGTCGCCGACGAGAGCGGCTTCGCCCAGGTGGGCGACCGCTACACCAGCTTCTGTGACCCCCGGCTGACCCTCTGGCAGGCGGTCTCGGTCATCTCCGCCTGGGGCGGTTGACGCGAGAGCTACCAGAAAGGACTTCCATGTCCGGCATACCCGCAATCCCGGCCTACCCCTTTCCGGCGGCGGGCGACCTGCCTCCCAACGCCGCCGGATGGACGCCCGACCCGGCTCGTGCCGTGCTCCTGATCCACGACATGCAGCGGTACTTCGTCAGGCCGTTCGCCGACTCGACCAGGCACGAACTCGTACGGAACGTCGCGCTGCTGCGGGACCGGAGCGCGGCGCTCGGCATCCCCGTCGGCTACACGGCGCAGCCCGGCGACATGAGCGAGGAGCAGCGCGGGCTGCTCAAGGACTTCTGGGGGCCCGGCATGCGCCGCGCCCCCGAGGACCGGCTCGTCGTCGACGAGCTCGCCCCCGCCCCCGGCGACTGGATGTTCACCAAGCTGCGCTACAGCGCGTTCTTCCGGTCCGACCTGCTGGAGCGCATGCGGCGGGCCGGCCGAGACCAGCTCGTGGTCTGCGGGGTGTACGCCCACGTCGGGGTGTTGATGACGGCCGTCGACGCCTTCACCAACGACCTGCAGACCTTCCTGGTCGCCGACGCCGTCGCCGACTTCACCGCCGCCTACCACCGCATGGCCGTCGAGTACGCGGCCGAGAGGTGCGCGGTCGTCCTGACGGCCAAGGAGGTCTTCTCGTGAGCGGCATCCGGAGTGACACCGGCACCGGGGGAGGCGGCCTGCTCGACGCCGTGCTGGACCTCCGGGCGCCGGCCTTCGCGCTGCTGCACCGGCCCGAGGCGAACGGGCCGGGCCTGCTGGACGTCCTCGTCGGCGAGGTCGCCCACCTGAGCGAACTCGGGGACATCCCGCTGCCCGGACAGGAGGAGCCGGAGGCGGGAAGCCGCCACCACGCGCTCGTCGTCGTCCCCTACCGGCAGGTCCGCGAGCGGGGTTTCGCCTGCGCCGACGACGGCGCCCCGCTCATCGCGATGACGGTGACCCGGCAGGGCGTCCTGCCGGTCGCCGAGGCCCTGGAACAGATCCCCGATCTGCCCTTCGCGGTCTCCGGCGGGCACTTCGACGTGGACGACGACGACTACGCCGAGATCGTCCGCAGGGTCGTCAAGGAGGCGATCGGCGAGGGGGAGGGCGCGAACTTCGTCATCAAGCGGTCCTTCGTCGCCGACATCGGGAACTACACGCCCCGCGCCGCCCTCGCGTTCTTCCGGCGCCTGCTGGAGGTCGAGTCGGGCGCGTACTGGACCTTCGTGGTCCACACCGGCGAGCGGACGTTCGTGGGCGCCACCCCGGAACGGCACGTGACGCTGCGGGACGGCGTCGCGACCATGAACCCGATCAGCGGCACGTACCGGTATCCGGCGTCCGGCCCCTCCCTGGACGGGGTGATGGACTTCCTCGCCGACCGCAAGGAGTCCGACGAGCTCTACATGGTCCTCGACGAGGAACTCAAGATGATGACGCGGATCTGCGAGCCGGGCGTCCGCGTGACGGGCCCGCGGCTCAAGGAGATGGCGCGGCTCGCGCACACCGAGTACTTCATCGAGGGCGACACCGGCTGGGACGTGCGCGACATTCTCCGCGAGACCATGTTCGCCCCGACCGTGACCGGCAGCCCGGTGGAGAACGCCTGCCGGGTGATCGACCGGCACGAGCCGCACGGCCGGGGATACTACAGCGGAGTCGTCGCCCTGATCGGGCGCGACGAGGCGGGCCGGCAGACCCTCGACTCCTCCATCCTCATCCGGACCGCCGACATCGACCACACCGGCCGGGCGCGCATCGGCGTCGGCGCGACGCTCGTACGCCATTCGGACCCGATGTCGGAGGTGGCGGAGACCCGCGCGAAGACCGCCGGGCTGCTCGCGGCGCTCGACACCGGCGACAGCGGCCGGCTCAGGACCCGCCCGGAGGTCCGCGAGGCGCTGGAGCGGCGCAACGCGAACATCGCCGGCTTCTGGCTGGGCAGGCGCGGCGGCGGCACCGCCGCCCTGCCGCGGCTGGCCGGGGTGCGGGCACTGGTGATCGACGCCGAGGACACCTTCACCTCGATGCTGGACCATCAGATGCGCAGCCTGGGCATGGCGGTCACCGTGCGCCGCCACGACGAGACGCCGTCGCTGGACGGGTACGACCTGGTGGTGCTGGGGCCCGGCCCCGGCGACCCCCGCGACGCCGCCCACCCCAAGATCGCTTACCTGGGGGCCGCCGCGGACGCGCTCCTGTCCGGGCGGCGCCCCTTCCTCGCCGTCTGCCTGAGCCACCAGGTCCTCTCCACCCGGCTCGGGTTCCCGTTGCAGCGCCGCGACGTGCCCAACCAGGGATTGCAGAAGGAGATCAGCCTCTTCGGCGCGCGGGAGCGCGTCGGGTTCTACAACACGTTCGCCGCGCGCGCCGAGGCGGACCACGCCGAGATCGACGGCCTCGGCACGGTGGAGATCTGCCGTGATCCGGCGACCGGCGAGGTGCACGCGCTGCGCGGCCCCCGTTTCGCCTCGATCCAGTTCCACGCCGAGTCGGTGCTCACCGAGAACGGCCCCCGCATCCTGGGCTCTCTGATGGAAGGCCTGCTGTCATGACGATGACCGGCCAGTCCGTGCTGGAAGGCGCGCGTCCTTACGTGGTCGTCGACGCGTTCACCGACACGCCGCTGCAGGGCAACCCGGTCGCGGTCTTCTTCGAGGCCGAGGACCTCTCCGGCGAACGCATGCAGCGCATCGCCAGGGAGATGAACCTGTCGGAGGTGACCTTCGTCCTCCCGCCACGGCAGGGGGGCGACGCCCGCATCCGCATCTTCACGCCGGTGAACGAGCTGCCCTTCGCCGGGCATCCGCTCCTCGGCACCGCCATCGCGCTGGGCGAGGGACGCACGGAGGACCGGCTCCGGCTGGAGACGGCGATGGGAGTCATCGCCTTCGACCTGGAGCGGGTGGACGGGAGGGTCGTCGCCGCGGAGATGGGGCAGCCCGTCCCGACCTGGACGGAGTTCGACCGTGCTGGAGAACTCCTCGCCGCGCTCGGCCTGACCTCCTCCACGCTGCCCGTCGTGATCTACCACAACGGTCCCCGGCACGTCTTCGTCGGGCTGGAGAGCATCGCCGCTCTGTCCCGGGTCGACCCCGACCAGCGCGCGCTGGCCGCCTTCCCCGACATGGCGACCAACTGCTTCGCCGGTTCCGGCACGACCTGGCGGAGCCGGATGTTCTCGCCCGCCTACGGCGTGGCCGAGGACGCCGCCACGGGATCGGCGGCCGGCCCGCTGGCCGTCCATCTCGCCCGGCATGGGCGGATCGGGTTCGGACGGTGGATCGACATCCACCAGGGCGTCGAGATGGGCCGTCCCTCGCTGATGCGGGCCCGCGCCGACGGCGCCCCGGAAGCCGTCACGTCCGTACGGGTCGGCGGTTCGGCCGTGACCGTCGCCCGCGGCGTGATCTACGCCTGAACGGCGCGCACCCACCGGCGGACCGGCCGGCCCGGCCGGCCGGTCCGCACCCCGTCATCGCACGCGGCCAGGGCCGCCGTACCCCCACACCGCCCGGAGGCGACAGTGAGCAGCAGGTTCGAGAGTCTGACCGGCGCCATCGACCCGGCGTTCCCCGAGTACGACATGCCCCCGGCCGAGCCGATGGTCCTGGCGCGGCAGTGGATCGCCTCGGCGGTCGAGGAGGGGGTGCGCGAGCCGCTCGCCCTCGCCCTCGCGACCGCCGACCGCGGCGGCCGCGCCTCCTCCCGCATGGTCGCCGTCATCGACGTCTCCGACCGGGGCCTGGTCTTCACCAGCCACAGCACCAGCCGGAAGGGCCGGGAGATCGCCGAGACCGGCTGGGGCTCGGGCCTGCTCTACTGGCGCGAGACCGCGCAGCAGCTGATCTTCTCCGGCCCCGTGGTCATGCTGCCCGAGCCCGAGGCGGAACGGTTGTGGAACGCCCGGCCGGTGCCGCTGCACGCGATGTCGGCGGTCTCGCGGCAGAGCGAACCGCTGGAGGACGTCGCCGGGCTGAGGGCGGAGGCCGAGCGCCTGGCGTCGTACGCGACCCCCCTGCCCCGCCCGGCGCGGTTCGCCGGATACCGCCTGGAGCCCGCCGCCGTGGAGTTCTGGTCGGCGGACGCCGACCGGCTGCACCGGCGGCTGCGTTACGACCGGGATCCCTCCGGTTGGCACATCTCACGGCTGCAGCCGTGACCCCCTCCCCACAGGGACAGGAAACACGAAGGAGTGCGACCTTGACCGACTCGATAACGACCGGCCCTCTGGCGACCGGTGCGAGTACGACCGATCCGAGCACGACCGACTTCGACGCGATCGTCGTCGGCGCCGGCTTCGCCGGCATCTACATGCTGCACAAGCTCCGCAACGAGCTCGGCCTGCGGGCGCGGGCCTTCGACCGCGCCGGCGGCGTGGGCGGCACGTGGTACTGGAACCGCTACCCCGGCGCCATGTCGGACGTCGAGGGCTTCGTCTACCGCTACTCCTTCGACAAGGAGATGCTCCAGGAGTGGAACTGGACCACCAAGTACACCCCGCAGCGTGAGCTCCTCGCCTACCTGGAGGCGGTCGTCGCCAAGCACGGGCTGGGCGAGCACATCCAGCTCAACACCGGCGTCGAGAGCGCGGTGTTCGACGAGTCCCGCGGTGTCTGGACGATCGGCACCGACACCGGCGAGACCTTCACCACGCGGTACGTCGTCACCGCGCTCGGTCCGCTGTCGACGGCGAACATCCCCGACATCGAGGGCCGCGAGCGCTTCCAGGGCAGGATCGTCCACACCGGCGCCTGGCCCGACGACCTGACCATCGACGGCAAGCGCGTCGGCGTCGTCGGCACGGGGTCCACCGGCACCCAGTTCGTCTGCGCCGCCGCCAAGGTGGCCGAGCATCTGACGGTGTTCCAGCGTTCGGCGCAGTACTGCGTCCCGTCCGGCCACGGCCCGGTCACCGAGGAGTACGTCGCGGAGGTGCGGGCGGACTACGACCGCATCTGGGACCAGGTGCGCGGCTCCCGCGTCGCCTGCGGGTTCGAGGAGAGCGACGTCCCCGCGATGAGCGTCTCCGAGGAGGAGCGCCGGCGCGTGTTCCAGGAGTACTGGGACAAGGGGAACGGCTTCCGCTTCATGTTCGGCACGTTCTCCGACATCGCGACCGATCCGGCGGCCAACGAGGCCGCCGCGGAGTTCATCCGGTCGAAGATCCGGGAGATCGTGAAGGACCCGGAGACGGCGCGCAAGCTGACGCCGACCGACCTCTACGCCAAGCGCCCCATCTGCAACCCCGACTACTACGAGAACTTCAACCGCCCCAACGTCACGCTGGTCAGCGTCAAGGAGAACCCGATCAGGGAGATCACCGCCAGGGGCGTGCGCACCGAGGACGGCGTGGAGCACGAACTCGACGTCCTGGTCTTCGCGACGGGCTTCGACGCCGTGGACGGCAGCTACAAGCGGATGGACATCCGCGGCCGGGGCGGCGTGACGATCCGGGAGCACTGGGAGGACGGCCCCACCGGCTACCTCGGCGTCGCCACCAACGGC
The DNA here is from genome assembly GCF_008728085.1 of Microbispora cellulosiformans. NCBI lineage: Bacteria > Bacillati > Actinomycetota > Actinomycetes > Streptosporangiales > Streptosporangiaceae > Microbispora > Microbispora cellulosiformans. Next base: position 76,744 of record NZ_VYTZ01000017.1, read on the forward strand.
TTTCCCAACCTGTTCATGGTCCTCGGGCCGAACAGCGCCTTCAGCAACCTCCCGCCGGGCATCGAGACCCAGGTCGAGTGGATCGCCGGCCTGATCCGCACGGCGGAGGAGAACGGCACGACCGTGGTCGAGGCCACCGCGAGCGCCGAGGACGCCTGGACCGAGACCTGCCGGGAACTCGCGGCGTACACGCTCTTCCCCAAGGTCGCCTCGTGGATCTTCGGCGCCAACATCCCCGGCAAGAAGAACACGGTCATGTTCTACTTCGCGGGCCTGGGGTCGTACCGGGCCAAGCTGAGCGAGGTGGCGGAGGCGGGATACGAGGGATTCGACCTGCAGGCCAGTCCCTCGCTGACGCCGGCCTGAGCCCGCGCGGGGGCGTGCCCCGCATCGACATCTGAGCGTCCGGACGGCCGGGAGGGCCGTCCGGACCTTCCGCGTCCGCTTGAGATAAGCGGCATTTCCTGCTCCGCGGACGACATATTCGGTGAGGCGTTCTCGTGTTCGAGGCCCGCGATTGTTTAACAAAGACGCTTGACTCTAATGGTTCTTAGTCGGATACGATGAAGTCATGACTGAGACCGTGATTCGCGTCGACGACCAAGTCGCAACCTTCATCAACGTCTTCGATGTCGACCCCTCGAAGCAGCAGGAACTAATCGCCATTCTGAACGAGGGCACCGAGAAGGTCATGCAGCACCGGCCCGGCTTCATCTCGGTGAACATTCTCGCCAGCGCGGACGGCACCCGCGTCGTGAACCTCGCCCAGTGGCGCAGTGTCGACGACATCAAGGCGACCATGGGCGACCCCGAGGCGCAGGCCATCGCGAAGCGGACGGCGGAGATCGCCAAGGCCGCTCCGCAGCCCTACAAGGTCATCTCCGTCCATCACGCCTGACCTGACCAGCCACTCCGCGGCAACCCACAAGCGGGTCCGGGCCCCGATGCGACACACTCCGTCCGCCCCTCGGCATCGGCGGACGGACGTCGCCCGCGCATCCCCCAGAGCGGGCCGTGTCCGGGGCCCGGCCCAGACCGCACCGCCCACCCGAAGGTGACGAAGAGTAGCCACCCCCGGCCAAGGGAGCGCGACGCCATGACGACCGCAAACACCGCCGACATCGTGATCGCGGGCGCGGGGATAGGAGGGCTGGCCGCCGCGCTCGCCCTGCACGCCAAGGGGATCGACGCGGTCGTGCTGGAGGCCGCGCCCGAACTCGCGCCGCTCGGAGTGGGAATCAACATCCAGCCGGCCGCGATCGGCATCCTGACCGAGCTCGGGCTCGGCGAGACGCTGGCGGCCACCGGCATCCGCACCCGCGAGCACCGCTACCTTGACCACAAGGGCGCCACCCTGTGGACCGAGCCCCGGGGCGTCGACGCCGGCCACGAGCACCCCCAGTACTCCATCCACCGCGGCGAGCTGCAGATGCTGCTGCTCGCGGCCGTACGGGACCGGCTCGGCCCGGGCGCGGTGCGCACCGGGCTCCGCGTCATCTGCTTCCACCAGACCCCCTCGGGCGTCCGCGTCCTCGCGCACGACGAGAGCGGGGGAGCGGTCGAGATCGAGGCCGCCGCGCTGGTCGGCGCCGACGGGCTGCGCTCCGCGGTGAGGGCCCAGCTTCACCCCGACCGCGTCCCGCTGTCCCCCGCCGGGGTCGACATGTGGCGTGGCCTGTCCGAGATGGACGAGTTCCTCGACGGGCGGACGATGATCCTGGCCAACGACGAGCAGGCCACCCGGCTGATCGCCTATCCGGTCTCCCGGCGCCACGCGGAGCGCGGCAAGGCGCTGGTGAACTGGGTCTGCCTGGTCGCGGCCCCGTCGAAGAGCCTGTCCGGCGATGCGGGCTGGAACCGCCCGGGCCGGATCGAGGAGGTTCTGCCCCACCTCGCCGACTGGGACTTCGACTGGCTCCACCTGCCCGAGATGCTCGCCCGCAGCCCCCGCATCCTGCGCTACCCGATGGTCGACCGCGACCCCCTCCCGCACTGGGGAGAGGGCCGGGTGACGCTGCTCGGCGACGCCGCCCACCTGATGTATCCGATCGGCGCCAACGGCGCCTCGCAGGCCGTCATCGACGCCGCCACGCTCGCCGCCGAGCTCGCGGAGGGCGCCGACGTGGCCACCGCCCTGCTGCGGTACGAAGCCGCCAGGCGGCCCGCCACGACCGCCATCATCCTCGCCAACCGGAACATGGACGGCGCGGAGCGCGGCATCGCCGGTCGTCCCGGCCACGACAAGACCGCCGAACTCGCGACCATCACGCACCGTTACCGGGTGGCGGTGGAGCGGCGACAGCCGCTCACCTGAGCGGATGGACCGCCCGGCCGGTAGCCGCACTTATCGCCGGGCGGTCCATCCTGAATCACCGCCGGAAAACGCGACAGAAGAATTGCCGGAATCGCGCCCGCGAACCGCGCGACGGCGGCATCACAATTGAAATGCGCGACCCGGCGGCGTTATTGTCCGTTCGCCGGGCGCGGCAAAAAGAAACATCCTGACAATCTGTTTACAGGATGCCGGATCCTCCTCCTCCGGCCTGGGTTCGGCCGGTGGCGGATGCGGCAGGGACGCCGGGCGGCAATGGTGGAAACGGCCTCCTACCGGGTCGTGGTCGCACTCCTCGTCCCCTAAGACGAACCGCGCCGCGGAAAGGTGACACGCGCGGCCCTGCGGGCGGTGTCCGCGGGTGGGCGGACACCGCCTCTCACGACAGGCCGCCGCGCGGCCGGCGCCTCACCGCGTGCGGGCCCCCGCCCCGCTGCGGGCCGACCGGCCCGCGAGGCCGGACACGGCGCTCCGCGCCGCGGCCAGCGAATCGGCCGCCAGGGGCTTGAAGCGGGCCAGGGCGGGCACGTCGGAGGCCCGGGTCATCTCCGCGCTGACGAAGCACAGGTTCTCCGGGGCCACCCCCAGATCGGTGAAGTAGGCCCTCAGGTAGGGCGTCTGGAAGTCGAAGTCCTCCCGTGGCGTGCCCGGGGCGTAGCTCCCGCCGCGGGCGGTGACCACCACCACGTTCGTCCTGCGGAGAAGGTGGTCTCCCGTGCCGGGGTCGAGGAACGCCCCCGGGAAGGTCACCCGGTCGATCCAGGCCTTGAGGGACGCGGGCACCGAGTAGTTGTACATCGGGACGCCGACCAGCACCGTCTCCGCGGCGCGCATCTCCGCGATCAGCGGCAGGGTCAGCGCCCACTCGCGCTCCTCGGCCGGGCCCTCGGTCATCTCCGCCACCTCCGGCAGCGCGACCGTGCCCCGTCTCTCCACCCGGATGCCGAGGGAGACGAAGGCCGGGGACACCAGCGGGACCGGTTCGGCGGCGAGGTCGCGGTACCGGTATCCTGCGCTCCCGTGCAGACACCGCCAGGTGTCGGCGTAGAGCGCCGTCAACTGCCTGGTGACCGAGTCGCCGTGGTCGCTGGCGCTGGAGTCCAGGTGAAGCAGGGACGTCACAGGCTCACCTCCTGTCGCTGCGCGTGCATCGCGCACTCCTTTCCCGATACTTTCCGTCACACACCTATGACGTTCAGTAGTCGTGAGAGGTGACAGGGTCGTACCGGAAGCGGGAGTCAGTAGCCGTAGCGGCTCTTCAGGTGGCGCCAGAGGTCACGGAGCATCCACGCGTCGAACTCGGTGATGGAGGTGGCGGTGCCCGCCTTCATGAGGAAGCAGCACTGGCCGGTGGGCGTCCAGTCGTAGAAGTCGTCGAGGCCGAAACCGTGCCCGATCTCGTGGAGCAGGATGTGGATGTCGTCGCTGCCGAGGTTGTCCACGAGATACTCGCTGCCGACGCGCTGGCCCCAGTCGCCTCCCGCGCCGCCGTCCATGCCCTCCGTGAGCCACAGGGACATGTCGTAGTGGTGGGAGGCGCCGCCGGGACAGCCGGGATAGGCGCCCGACTGGTTGAAGAAGCGGCCGCACGGCTCCGCGCACTGCGGCGCGTTCTCCCGCATGTCGCCGACGTACACGTCGACCGAGTCGTCGTCCCACTGCAGGGTGGCGCGGTCGCGGACCGCCCAGCCGACCACCTTGACCGGCACTTCGGCGTACGGCCAGCCGTCGTGACCCGCCATCACGTTCATCCACTTCCCGAACGACCTGGCCAGCGCGGCGTGGACGCGGTCGCGCAACTCCGCCGACACGGGGGCGGGGGAGTCCCAGCGGACGCAGTAGTTGATCGATCCGCCGTTGGCCATGATCTGGTCCCAGCCGAAGTTGCGGAAGCCGTACGGGTCGCGGTCGCCGGACTCGGTGTGCCGCCAGACCTCGTCGAGCGGGGTGACCAGATCGGCGGGAGGGTTCCAGCCGCTCGGCGCGGCGGCGGTGTCGGCGAACGCCTTGACCTCCAGGAGCCCGACCGCGGCCCGTCCGCTCTCCAGCACGATCCGGAGCCGGGTGGTGGTGACGGCCGGGAAGGAGGCGGTGACGTAGCCGTCCACGGCGACGGGGTAGGCGGCGGGGATGTCGGCGTAGGCGGCGCCGTCCCAGCTCTGCAGCCTCCAGGAGACCGGCTCCCGGACACCGCCTCCGTCGTCGAAGAAGTAGACCTGCGCCGAGGAGATGGTCTGGGCGGAGGGCCAGGTCAGCAGGGCCCACTGTTCGCCCGCCTGCGGCCAGGTGCCCCAGCGGCGGTTCCGGAGGTCGTTCGAGCGCGGCGGGTCGATGCCGTCGTTGATCGCGGCGACGCTCTCCCAGGGGGAGGTGTAGGAGGCGGTCGCGGTGGCCCAGGGCGCCACGTTGCCGAGGGCGGCGTCCGAACGCGTGGGCACCAGCAGGAAGCCGGCGAGCAACGCGACGACGGCGAACAGACGCCTCATGCGGGCTCCTTCGCGACGTCGTGGTGGTCCACGCGCCGCTGTGGGGGGTGGGGCACGGTCTCTGAGTTTTTTCGGTCCGTTTTGTGGTGTCAAGGGGTGAATTACGGTCATGTGCCGTTTGATGGGCCGGGGGCGCGTGAGATCGTCCCCCGGCGCCTGTCTCCGTCACCCGTCCTGCCAGCCGTTTCGCCGCGCGGGCCGGCTGGGAGAGCGCCGCCTGGCGGATCGGCGGTGAACCGGGGGAGGCGCCGTTTCGTCTATCCGGCATGAGCCGCTTCCCGCCAGGCGCCGCGCGTGTCCTCCTGGCCGTCCTCGTCGTCGTCCCGCTCGCCGCCTCCGGCTGCGGGTCGCCGCCGGACGTCGCGGCTCCCGCCGCCGACACCCGCTACACGGCGACGGGGACCGTGCTGCAGAACGGGAAACACGGGCCGCAGCTGTGCGCCTCGGTCCAGGAGTCCTATCCTCCCCAGTGCGGCGGAGCGGACATCGTGGGCTGGGACTGGAAGGCCGTCAGGGCCGAGTCGTCCGGCGGCGTCACCTGGGGGGACTACCGGGTCGTCGGCACCTGGGACGGCTCCCGGCTCACGCTCACCGAACCACCCCGCGAAGCCCGTAGGTCGGGAGACGGCGGGCCGGGGACCGATATGACCAGTCCGTGTCCGGAACCCGCGGGCGGCTGGCGTCCGGTGGACCGGGCGAAGGCGACCGAGGAGGCCATGCGGGCGGCGATGGACCGCGCGGCGTCCGCCGACGAGTTCGCCGGCGGATGGCTCGACCAGAACTACATGGCCGGGGTCGACTCCCATGACGTCCGGACCATCGAGAAGATCGGCAACGACCCCAAGAGGTATGTGCTGAACCTCATGTTCACGGGGGATCTCGCGGGGCGCGAGCGCTGGATCCGCGAGGTCTGGGGCGGCGCGCTGTGCGTGAGCGGCGCCGAGCGGACCGAGTCGGACCTCCGCGCGATCCAGCGTGAGCTGGAGGGGGAGATGGAGAGCAGGCGGTTCCTGACCCTGTCCGTGGACACCATCGGCAACCGGGTGAGCGTCGGGGTGTACGTCGCCACGCCGGAGCTGAGACGGGAACTCGACGACCGCTACGGGAAGGGCACGGTGGCTCTGGAGGGCTTCCTGAAGCCGGTCGGGAGCTGAGCGCACCCGCTTCGCGGCCGCGCCCGGCCGCCTGGAAAAGGGCGAGCCCCGCGAGGCGGCTGCCTCGTGGGGCCGTGGGTCCGGCGGGTTCGATGGGCGTGGGCTATCCGGTCCTTGCGGATGTCGCTTCCTGTCTCTCCCTGCTCTTGTCGCTGTTGTCGCGAGCCGTCGTCACCGTCCGAACTCCTCCCGGCCCCACTCGCGCTCGCGGGTGCGCCCGCGCTCCGCGCCGCGGCCCCGTGTCTCCTCACGGAAGCGTTCGCGTCCGCGTTCCTCCCGCATGCGTTCGCCGCCGCGGATCTCCTGCCGCATGCGCTCGCGTCCGCGCTCTTCCCGGATCGGGATCCGTTCGCGTCCGCGTGTCTCCTCACGGAAGCGTTCGCGTCCGCGCTCTTCCCGGACCGGAATCCGCTCGCGGCCACGAATCTCCTGCCGCATCCGCTCGCGTCCCCGTGTCTCCTCCCGCATGCGTTCCCGCTCCCGGACCTGCCCGGTACGGCCGTACTGGCCGTATCGGTGACGCTCCCGTCCACGGCACCTGCCTCCGGGGCAGGGCTGTGCCGGAGCCCGCACGGACTGGGCGGTGATGCCGGCGGCGTTGGCGGACTGCGCCTGCAGCGCCACCGGGGCGGCGAGAGCCGACACGGCGAGCGTGGCGGCGGCCAGTGCTTCTCTGAGCATAGGTATCACTCCGTCGACTCCGTGATGTCACCGGGAACCCCGGCCGCACGGAGCGCGATTCGATCCATCGAACCCTGGATCCAGACCCTGGTTCTCACGCTAGGGGTAACAAACGGCACAGTCACCCATCAAGCCGCAAACAACGCCTTTCCGCATCAGAAAACGCACCTTCCCCTGGTGTGTGGCCATGCCGTTCCTCGCGGCTCACGGCCGCTTTGCGCGACGGGCGAAACCGTTCCGGGGAATTGCGCGGCGTTGGTGGTGATCACACCTGCCGGAGCCGGCGCGTGCTCCGTTCCGTCCCGGCCGTTACCGCGGATCGCCGTCCGAAGCCGCGCCGATTCCGGAGGTTGCCGTGACCGCCGTCTTCGCCGCCTGCCTGGGCGTACGCGACCACCCGCCTCGTGCGGGTCGCCGGCGCGGACACCGCCACCGTGCCATGAGGCAGGTCCGGGCGGCCCGCAGATGGGGACGGCCGAGCGGGCTTTTCCCCGCCTTCGCCTACCTATCCGTCCGGACACACGGCCGGTAGATCTTTTCTCCATGTTCCCGGGCAAAGCGCATAATCGGGGTACATTTGCCTATGCGTTTCGTCCCATTTGTCATGATTATTGTTGGCATGATCGCCGGAGTCGCCTCCCCCGCGTCGGCCATCACCAATGGCTCGGTGGATCGCAACGATCACCCGCAGGTGGGAGCCCTCATCGGTGACGCGCCGGAGAGCGACGGCACGTGGGCGTACTGCTCCGGCACGCTGATCTCCCCGACCGTCTTCCTCACCGCCGCCCACTGCGGCGGTTCGGGGCAGCGGACGGCGCGGGTCTCCTTCGCCGACCGCTACGAGCCCGGGGCCAAGGTCTTCACCGGCCGCTTCGTCCGCGACCCGAGGTACACGCGCGGGCACCATCTCCATGACATGGCGGTCGTCGTCTTCCCCGCCGCGGTCCCCGGGATCAAGCCGGCCAGACTGCCCGCCCCGGGCCTGCTCGACCGGATGCGGGACGACGGCACGTTGCGGTCGACGCGGTTCACCCCGGTCGGCTACGGCGCGCTGACCCCCACCAGGAAGAAGCACGGATGGCGGTTCACCTACAACGACACGCGTAACCGGACGTCCATCTCGTTCGAGCGCCTCGGCGCCGACCTGCTCAAGCTGACGCCCGACTCGGAGCGCGGGGACGGCGGGACCTGCTTCGGCGACTCCGGCGGCCCGAACTTCCTCGGCGCCGCCGACTCCGATCTGCTCGTGGCCACGACGATCAGCGGAGTGGACGACGCCTGCAGGTCGACGAACATCGACTACCGTCTCGACACCTCCTCCGCCCGGGAGTTCCTGAGGTGGTTCGTCACCCTTCCCTGACGAGTGCCGGAGGCCGTCGCGGTCACGCCACCTCGCGGGCCCGGGCCGGGGCGGCGCCGCCCCGGCCCGGGAACCGCCTGATCAGGACTTCGCGGCGGCCGGCTTCGCGTCCCGACCCTTGAGATCAGGGGCGGGCTCACCCTTGGCCCCGCCGGAGGCGTCCACCGGCCCGGGCACCACCTCGCCGGCGGGTGGGGCGGTGACGGTCACCGGGGTGCCGAAGCCGGCGATGTCCATGACGAGCCGGTGGCCGCCCTCCGGGAAGTCGAACTCCAGTCGCCGCACCCTGCCCTCGTCGTCCACGTCCACCCGGCCGGAAAGCGCCGAGGACCGGAACTTCGCGTCGCCGGAGCCGGATCCGTCCGTCAGCGAGAAGACGAACCGCCGCCCGCTCCACCCGGGGCCGGACGCCGCGCCGTCCTCGCGTACGTCGGTGGCCGCACGCAGTCGTTCCAGGGCCGCCTGCGGGTCCTGCGGGGCGAGCTTGACCAGGGCGGCCGTCGGCGGCGCGTTCCGCAGTCTCTCGTCGACGCGCGGCAGCGCCTCCCACTTCGCGGCGCCGGCCGGCTTCTGGTACATCAGGTCGCCGACGAAGCGGGTCTCGGACGGATCTCCGGCCTCCGCGATGACCCCGGTCCGCCGGACGGGATCGAAGGCGCCGTCCCAGCTCCTGCCGTCCGACTCGACGTGGACGCGGAAGCTCTCACCACTGGTGGTGCTGAGGGCCGCGGCCACCTGGGCCTGCGCCGAGACCTGACTCGCGGGCAGCGCCGTCACGATCACGGTCACCAGTGCGGCGGCCCCCAGCGCGGCGAGCGACGGCACCAGGATCCGCCTCGGCCGGGGGGTGATCGCCGGCATGAGGTCGATGCCCGCGGGCCGATCCTCGGTGGCTCTGACAAGCAACGTGCGCAGGTCTCTCTCGTTCATTTCCGGCTCCTCGTGTCGGGGTCTCACCGGAGACCACTCCCTTCCGCCTCGGCGTGGTTGACCACCAGACCGGGCGATATCAGCCGCCGCATCGCCTGCAGCCCACGGTGGGTGTGCGACTTGACGGTCCCCACCGAGCAGCCCATGAGGTCGGCGACCTCCGCCTCGGGCAGGTCGGCGAAGAACCGCAGCACCAGAGCGGTGCGCTGCCGCGCGGGTAACCTGGCCAGCGCGTTCCTGACGTCCTCGGCCACCGCCCGCGTCTCACCCAGGTCTTCCGCGCTCGGCAGACCGGGGTGCTCGGCGCGCGGGATCTCCCGCCGCCATCGGGCCCGCCACCAGGAACGGTGGGTGTTGACCAGGATGCGCCGCAGGTAGGCGTCGGGCTCGCTGCCGGTGTCCAGCCGATGCCAGACCTTGTACAGCTTGCCGAGGCCGGTCTGCACCAGATCCTCGGCGGCGTGCCAGTCTCCCGTCAGCAGCACCGCCGTTCGCAGATGATGGTCCCCCCGGCGCCGTACGAACTCCACGAAATCCGCGTCCACCCGGTCTCCTCTCGTCGGCGGTTGCCACCCCCACACGCCCTGAGGCCCGATCCGGGTTGACGAGAAGCGGGGAATTCGCACGAATGCGGGCCGCCCCGGTTCGGACCTCGGCTGAACCGGTGCAGAGGGCAGATTCCCGACCTGTAAGTTTCACGGTCCGGCGGGACGTTCGCACAGTTCACGGGCGTACGGGACACACCCCGTGCTTGACCCCCGCCGGGGGCGGAACCACACTCCGCTGGAGTGTTACCCCCCTCCGCGCACCACCTTGAGCGGTCCGCATCCCCGGCATCTCCCGTGCCGGTCCATGCGAGGGAATGTTAACGCCAACATCCGGGAGTCGATCCGAACCGGAGCGTGCGGGCGCGGACCGGCACCGGAGACCATGAGGAGGAGACATGACGCACGACCAGAATGGGCCGGTGAGCGGTGAGCGAAGGGCGCTCAGCCGGCGGTCCGTCCTGACGACGATAGGAGCCGTGCCGGTCATCACGGCCACGTCGGCGGTCCTGGGAGCCACCGAGGCCTCGGCGGCCACCGCGACCGTCAATCCGTCGGCGCAGCGGCAGACGATCAAGGGCTTCGGCGGCATGACCCACGCGGCCTGGGCCGGCGACCTGACAGCCACCCAGCGGGACACGGCGTTCCAGACCGGCGAGGGCAAGCTGGGGTTCTCCATCCTGCGGATCCCCGTCGGCGAGAGCCAGGCCGACTTCGGCCGCGACCTCGCGACGGCGAAGCGCGCGGTCGAGCTCGGGGTGACCGTCTTCGCGTCGCCGTGGAATCCCCCCGCCAGCATGATCGAGACCTTCAACCGCAGCGGCCAGACAAACGCCAAACGCCTCCGATACGACCAGTACGCCGCGTACGCGACGCATCTGAACTCCTTCAGCACGTACATGAAGAACAACGGCGTGAACCTGTACGCCATCTCCGTGCAGAACGAGCCCGACTACGCGCACGACTGGACGTGGTGGACCTCCACCGAGATGGTGAAGTTCCTGCGGGAGAACGCCGGCTCGATCAACACCAGGGTCATGGCCCCCGAGTCCTTCCAGTACGTGAAGAGCATGTCGGACCCGATCCTCAACGACGCCACGGCGCTCGCCAACACGGACATCATCGGGGCGCACCTCTACGGCACGTCCTACTCGAACTTCCCCTACCCCCTCTTCAAGCAGAAGGGCGCGGGCAAGGAACTCTGGATGACGGAGGTGTACTACCCCAACAGCACCGACTCGGCGGACACCTGGCCCCAGGCGCTCGACGTGGGCGAGCACATGCACCGCGCCATGGTGGAGGCCGAGTTCCAGGCGTACGTCTGGTGGTACATCCGGCGCAGCTACGGCCCCATGCGCGAGGACGGCCAGCTCAGCAAGCGCGGCGCCATCATGGCGCAGTTCGCCAGGTTCGTCCGCCCCGGGTACGTGCGGATCGACGCGACGGCGAACCCGGCGACGAACGTCTACGTCTCGGCGTACCGGAGCGGCGACACCGTCGTCATCGTCGCCATCAACAAGAACACCTCCGCGGTGAGCCAGCAGTTCAGCGTGGCGGGCGCCGGCTCGGCCGGTGTCTCGTCGTGGGTGACCGACGGGAGCAGGAACGTCGCGCCCCAGGCGGCGACCACCATGTCGAACGGCTCCCTCACCGTCACGCTTCCCGCGCGCAGCATGACGACCTACGTGACCAGCCTCAGCGGCTCCTCGCCCTCCGCGACGCCCACGGTCACACCCACCGTGACGCCCTCCCAGTCGCCGAGCCAGTCGCCCTCCCAGTCGCCCAGCCAGTCGCCCACCGGCGGCACCGGCGCGGCCCGGGTCGCCTACACGATGAACAGCTGGAGCAACGGCTTCACCGCCAGCATCAGCATCACCAACACCGGGTCGTCGACGATCAACGGCTGGACGCTGGCGTTCACCCTGCCCTCCGGACAGACCATCACCTCGGGCTGGAACGCCACCTACTCGCCCTCCAGCGGCCAGGTGAGCGCCCGCAACGTCGACTACAACGGCACGCTCGCCCCCGGGGCCACCGTCGACATCGGCTTCCAGGCGAGCCACACCGGCAACACGTCCAAGCCGACCTCCTTCACCCTCAACGGCGTTCCCTGCACCGTGGTCTGACCGGCACCGCGGCCCCTCTCCCAGGAGAGGGGCCGCGGTGCCGGGTCACCAGGGGCGTACGAGCCGGGCGGGATCGAACCGGCCGTTCACCCGGGGGCCGGGCGGGTGGTTCAGAGTGATCTCGGTCAGTCTCCGCCCGGCCAGGTCGTCGCGGACCGCGCGGTAGCGCTCCGCGGCCCCGGACGCCGGGGAGTGCGGAGCGAGCGGGTGCCCGCCCAGGGCCCGCCCGTACCGGCTCACCTCCTCGACCCAGGCGGCGGGCTCCAGCAGGCCCGCGGCGGGCCGGGCCGCCCACCGATGGACACCGGTGGACACGGGAAGGACCATGACAGCCGGAGCCGTGGAGGGGGAGAGGCGGCCGGCGAAGAACTCGTCGGCCCATCGTTCCGCCGCGTCCACCGCCGTCAGAGCGGGCAGCGGATCAGGCGCGTCCGGCGCGAGCCCCTGATCCAGCAGGTAGGCCGACCGGGTCACGAACTCCCCCGAGAGCCGCGGCAGCCGCTCCCGCACGTCGGCGACGAGGGTGAGCCCGTGCACGGGGAACCGCTCGCATCCGGTCATCCGCAGCCACGGCGTGCCGTCGCGGGGTCCCGCGCCCGGCCGCACCACCCGCAGCGCGCAGAACTCCACCGTCCTGAGGTACGCCGCGGCCTCCTCGGGCCCCGCCCCGCAGCCGGGGCAGGTGACGACCTCGACGGTGAGCGGGGGAGGGAAACGCGCCGTGCGGAGGAATCCCTCGGCCTCCCGGGTGGCGAGCCGGCGGAGGATCTCCCCGGCCAGTGGATCACCCACGGCTGCCGTTCGCCTCCGGTCCGCGGTCAGGCCGCGCGTCAGGCCCGCGACGCCCAGGTCGGCCAGGGCCGCACGCGCGCCGCCGGTCAGCAACGCCCTGTCGGCGGCGGGCAACCCCGAGTCGATCCAGCTCGTCACCGCCGCCCTCCGCAGCGGACCGGCGAGATCCGCACGCGCGCCGGTTCCGCGCCCGGTTCCGCGCCCGTTCTCAGGGCCGGTTCCGGCGCCGCTCGCGACATCGGCTCCCAGCAGGAACGCCGCCGCCCACAGCTCCGCCGCGGTGCCCGGCGCCGTCCCGGCCTCCGCCAGGGTCCGCGCCCGGTCGCGGCCGCCGGAGGTCGCGAGGTATTCCTCCAGACCTCCCAGGACGTCCGCCTGGCCGAGACCGAGCACGCCGCACCAGTCGCTCCATCGTCCGAAGGGATGCCGGACGAACTCCTCGCTCGTCGGCCGCAGAAAGCCGAGGAAGCAGGTTCCGAAGGCGTAGGTCACGGAGAAGTCCCAGGTGGAGGCGCCCTCCGCGCGCATCACCGCGCCCTTGTCGAAGCGCGGCGGCTCCCGCCAGCGGTCCGGGGGGAGGTCCGCGCCGGGCAGCAGGACCGTGGCGCGCCGCACGCCGTGATCGGTGTTCCCGGCGACGCTCGCGACCTCGTCGTGGTCGAGCAGGTGGGGCACGGCCGCCAGAACGCGGCGGTCACGCTCACGGAGGAAGAGATCGATCACCGTGTCGTCGTCGCGGATGTGGTCGGGAACGCCCGCCAGGTAGTCGCCGAGCTCCTTGGCCAGGCCCACCGGCAGGACGAGCCCCTGCGTGGGGACCCACTCGCCGGGGACCAGCCGCGCCCACGAGGCGCCGCCGGCCGCCGCCTGGCGGATCGCGTAGGAGTTGTAGGGCGAGTTCCAGTGGGCGTAGAGGGCGAGCGCGTCGTCCGGGCGGGCCGCGACCGCCGCCCGCAGATGGGCGGAGAACCCGTCCACGAGGAGCACGTCGTCCTGGAGGACGAGATGGTGGGTCGCGTCCGGGCTCCAGGCCGCCCACGCGCGCTTCGCCGTACGCAGCGGGCTGGGAAACGAGCCGGGGTCGGGGTCGGGGACCGGCACGAGCCGCAACGGAGCGCACGCCTCGGCGATCCGGGGAATCCTGTCCCCTCTGGCCGGGTGGTACATGACGGCGACGCTGATGCGCGGGAACCCGGAGGAACCGTCGAGCCGATCCGTCATCGCTCCTCACCCCGGCCGGTCTCCGCCGAAGGGAGCCACCGGACGCGCCGGCCGATCCGGGCCGCCTCGCTCTCCAGGAGGTCCACCGCCCAGCGGGGATAGGCGCGCAGGGAGGGGGCGAGCAGGCACAGATCGAAGGCGGCGGGCTCCAGCAGCGTGCGGAAACCGTGCAGCGGCAGCACCTCCGTTCCGGGGAAGTTCCGGCGCGCCTCCGCCGCGAGTCCGGGATCCGGCTCGACGCAGAGGTCGCCGCCGTTCACGGCGTACAGGCAGTCGGCTCCGAACAGGGCCGTGGCGGGGCCGGGGTCGACCGGCGGGCCGGACGGCCGGAGCCGGGCCAGGCCGATCCGGTTCCGGTACGCGGCCCGCAACTCGGCGAGCCGCGGATGGAGTTCGTGCGCCCAGCAGACCGTGGAGACCTCGACGACCGGATCGGGGTGCTTCCGCAGCAGGAGCGCGGCGTGCTTCTCGTAGCTGGGACGCAGCGCGGCGAGGTCGCGGGTGTGGGGGATCTCGACGCAGGCCGCCCGGCGGGCCAGGGTGAACCTCAGCCCCTTCTCGTACAGGCGCCGGCCCAGCTCGACGTCCTCACCGCTCCAGCCCACGAAGTCGTCGTCGAAGCCCCCGGCCAGGTGGAAGTCCGCGGCGCCGACGGAGACGTTGCCGGTCCAGTAGAAGATCCACGGAGCGGCGTACCGGTCGATGTCCTCTCCGAGGCTCCGGTAGCACGGCTCCCGCATGTCCCGGTGCCGCCCGCTCCGGGTGAACCGGCCGATCAGCTCGTCGGGGGGCTCGTCAAGATCGCCGGCGGAGACCCGGTTGGCCGGGTCGTGGTCGTAGCCGAAGATGTAACCGATCACGGCCCGGCCGCCGCCCTCGTGCGCGGCCAGGTGCCCGCTCAGCAGGTGGCGGGAGGCGAGCATCCCGCTGTCGAGGAACACGAGGATCCGCCCTTCGGCCCGCGCCGCGCCGAGGTTGCGTGCCTGCCCCGCCCGGAAGCCGAGGTCCCGCTGGTAGCAGTATCCGATCCGGAGATTCCCGGCATGGCCCTCGACCACGAGCCGGGTGTCGTCACTCGACCCGTCGTCGGCGACGATCACCTCGTACCGGTCGCGGGGCATGTCCTGGTCGGCCAGGGAGCGCAGCGTGCGGTCCAGCTCCCGCGCCCGGTTGTAGGTGGGGATGACGACCGACACCTCCGGTGCGCCGTGCCCGGCCGGCCGCTCAGCCAACGAGGGCCTCCTTCGCCAGGCTGGTGTCCAGCACCGAGGAGACGGGAGGCAACGTGCTCATGCCCCGGGCCCGCAGACCGGCGTAGACGGGACCCGCCAGCCGGTCGGGGTCGATCGAGCCCAGGCCGCGATCACCGGCGGCGCCGCGGATGAGCGCGCCCTGCACCTCGTTCTCCCGCCGGGCCGCCGCCGGGTCGAGCCCGAGGTCCTTGCCGTACTTCTCCACGGCCAGCCTGGTCCCGAGCGCCGGGTCCTTCAGGTTCTGCCGGTATCCGCGGATCACCGCGCGCAGGTAGCCGACGAAACGCGCCCGGTCGGCGGCGAGGTCGGCGCGTCTGACCGCCATGACGAGCGCGTAGTCGGGCATGCCCAGCTGTCCCTGGGTCACGCTGACCACGCGGACGCCCTGCTGCTCCAGCGCGAGTGGCTGGGCGGTGACGTAGCAGGCCATGACGTCGCAGTCCCCCTTGGTGAGCGCCGTGGTGCCGGCGCCCACCGGAACCCGTTCGTACCGGACGGGCAGTTTGTTGATCTTCAGGATCGCCTCCACCATCACCTCCGCGCCGGGGGACAGGCCGATGCGCCGGCCCACGAGATCCTTGGCGGTGCGCACCGGGTTGGACGCGAGGCTGACGAAGCCACCCGGGCTCTCCTGGAAGACGGCGCCGATCGCGACCAGGTCGGCCTCGCTCTCCCGGGCCTTGACGAGGGCGCCGAAGTCGACCAGTGCGACGTCCGCGCCTCCCGCGGTGACGACGCTGACGGCGTCGGGGATGTTCGGCCCGCCGGCGAGAAGCGGCGCCGACAGTCCTTCCTCCTTGAAGTACCCCTGTTCCTCGGCGATGTAGAAGCCGGCGAACGTCACGGTCTTCAGCCAGGATAACTGGGTACGCACCACCTTCCCGCCGGCCGCGGACCCGCCGCCCGGCGACGGAGAACACGCCGTGAGCAGCCCCGCGGCGCTCATTCCGCCGAGGGCCGCGGTGGTGCGCAGGAACCCGCGCCGGGAGAACTGGTTCACTATGGGTCCGTCCTTTTCTTGGTGCTGTTTCAGTGCTTGTGCAGGGAGAGGCGGGCGCGGGTCCTCCGCTCGGCGAGGTCCATGACCTCGTACGCGAGCAGGGAACTGGCCAGCGAGGTCAGCAGGATCGCCCACACCGTGGGCGTGTCCAGGAGTCCCTGGGAGCGGGCCAGCAGGGCGCCGAGCCCGTCGTTGGCGGTGAGGAACTCCGCGGTGAGCGTGGCGAGCACCCCGACACAGGAGGTGAGCTTGGCCGCCTGCACCAGTTCCGGCAGGGCGACGGGAAGCGAGACGTGCCACAGGAGCCTGCCCCGGCCACCCCCGGTGACCCGGACGACGTCGGCGAGGGCGGGCGGGATCCGCCACAGCGCGGCGCCGACCAGGGCGAAGGAGGGAAAGAAGCTCAGGATCGCCGCGGTGGCCACCGCGGCCGGCCCGCCGTAGCCGAAGAAGGTGGCGATCAGCGGGCTCAGGGCGAGCACCGGCACGCACCGCATGATCATTCCGGCGGCGCGGGTGAGCGGCTCCACCATCGGGAGGAGGTGCGAGACGATCGCGAGCGCCGTGCCGGACGCCAGTCCCAGCCCGGTGCCGGCAAGGGCACGCGACACGGTGAGCGCCAGCGCGCCCGGGTCCGCGACCTTGGCGGCCAGGCTCTCCGCCACCCTCGCGGGATCGGGCACCAGCAGCGCCGGCACGGCGCCGCTCGCGCGCACCAGGACCCAGGCCACGGGGAGGACGACCAGGACGACGCCGTACCCGAGCAGCCGGTGCGCACCCGCGCGGCTCATGCGGCGCTTCCGGTGGTTCCGCGGCGGCGGTGGACCGTCCGGGCCAGCCGGGCGAACACCGCGTAGACGATCGAGGACATCGCGACGACGAGCACGCTGACCGCCGCCACCAGGTCGTCCTGCCCGTCCCGCAGCCCCGAGACCAGCAGGACGCCGAGCCCGCGCTCGGCGCCGAACCACTCGCCGATGAGCGCTCCGAGAAGGGCTCCGGGCACGGCGAACTTGATCCCTTCGACCACGTACGGGAGAGCGCCCGCCGCCTCGACCAGGCGCAGGCGGCGCCACCGCCCCGCGCCGTGTACGGCGAGCAGGTCGCGCAGCCCCCGGGGGATGGCCTTCAGCCCGGCCTCGGCCGCGGAGAAGACCGGCAGGGCCACGCTGATCGCGGCGGCGATCACCGGTATGGCCTCGCGTTCCACCGACGAGGTCAGCAGCGGCCCGAGCGCGACCAGCGGAAGCGCGTAGCAGATCAGCATGAGGAGCTGGAGCGGCCCGCGCGCTCCGGCCGCGGCGCCGGCCGACCAGGCGGCCACGACCGCGAGCGCGGTACCGGCGGCCAGGCCGTACGCGGCCTCCAGCAGGGTGACGCCGGCCGCCTCGGTCAGCAACTCCCGGCGGCCGGTCAGCACGGGCCAGATCGCCGCCGGGCCCGTGGCGCCGAACCGGTCCCACACCAGCAGGGCGGCGGACACCAGCAGCACACCGCCCAGGAGGGCCGTGGCCGCCCGATGAGCGCGGCCGCGGAGAGCCGATCTATGCATCGAGCGCCTCGACACACTCCTGTACGGCGTGCCGGAACGTCTCGTCCGGAACCTCGGGCCGGGGGCGTGCCATCGGCACCGTGATCTCCCTGACGATGGTGGACGGGCGACCCGACATGACCACGACGCGGTCGGCCAGCAGCACCGCCTCCTCGACCGCGTGGGTGATCAGGACGGTGGTCGGGCGGACGACGGTCCAGACGCGTTCCAGCTCCCGGTTCAACCGGCGCCGGGTGATGGCGTCGAGTGCCCCGAAGGGCTCGTCGAGGAGCAGCAGCGACGGCTCCATGACCAGCGCCCGCGCCAGCGCGACCCGCTGGCGCATCCCGCCGGACGCCTCGTGGGGGCGGAGGTGGGCGAGGCTCGCCAGGCCGACGAGCTCCAGGATCTCGTCGACGCGCTCCCGGTCCGGCCGCCGTCCCGCGGCGCGGTAGGCGAACTCCACGTTGCGCCGCAGCGAGGCCCAGGGGAGGAGCGCCGGGTCCTGGAAGGCCATGCCGATGCGGTGTTCCCGCGCCAGCCGGTCCGGTGGACCGCCGCAACAGGTGATCGTGCCGTCGGTGGGCGTCTCCAGCCCGGCGATCATCCGGAGCAGCGTCGTCTTCCCGCAGCCCGACGGGCCGATGATCGCCAGGAACTCCGAGGTGCGGACCTTCAGGCTGACGTCGTGCACGGCCCGCACGGCCCGGCGGCCGGAACCGTAGCTCTTGGACAGAGCCTGACCGTGGATCGCCACATCGGTCCCGGCCGGCGAGGTCCCCTCGTCACGTGCGCTCACCGAGCGGCCCCGTGCGCGAGGCGGACGCCCGGCCATCGGTCGTCCGGAGGGCCGGCCTCCTCGACGTAGGCCTGCCACCTGGACCGCAGCAGCCGTTCCGCCGCCGCCGCCACCGGGTTGAGCTCGCAGCGCGGTTCGTCCGGCCGGGTCTCCCACGCGATCTGCTCGCGCACCCCGATCCAGGCGTCCTGCTCCTGGATCCGGGCGAGCACCAGACGCCGGAAGAACGGCTCGGCGAACTGGCGCAGGCGCCTGGTGCCACGCCTGGCCTTGATGTACAGCGTGATGTAGACGGCGACCCGGTCCCGGCCCTCCGGCCGGAAGAAGGCCCACACCACCATCCCGTCGCCGAGACGCGCGTGATGGTGGGGATAGTCGTAGTACACCTCCAGCGGGTAGGTCACCGTGGAGGCGCTCCGGTCGGAGCCGAGCAGCATCCGGAGCGTACGCTCCGCCCGGCTGTGCCCGCTCGTCACCTCGTACGACCCGAAGACGCGCTGCTCGTCGGTCTCGAGGTCGCGCAGGCGCAGCCGCGACCAGGGCTGATACTTCCTATGCAGGTGGAAGTGGGTGTAGTCCATCCCGTTGACCAGGCCGACGCCGTAGTGGTTGGGGAAGACCCGGTCCTGCCGGAACGAGAACCACTCGCCGCCGTCCCACCGCGAGGTGTCCGGCGGCTGCGGAGGCAGCGGGTCGGCGGGCTCGGGGACGAACCAGACCAGGCCGCTGCGCTCGGCGACGGGAAAGCTCCGCACCCGCAGGCGGGGAAGCGGCGCCTCCTCCTCCCAGTAGGGGATCCGGGCGAGCGCTCCGTCCGGGCCGTACTCCCATCCGTGGTAGGGGCAGACGATGCGGCAGTCGCGCACCTCGCCCTCGTGGAGCGCGACGCGGCGGTGCGCGCAGGCGTTGTCGAGACAGTGGACCGCGCCCTGACCGTCACGGAAGACGACGAAGGAACGGCCGAGGAAGCGGACCTCCCTGGCCTGTCCCGGACCCAGCTCGTCGCTGCGGCAGGCCGGATACCAGCAGCGGGGGTCCACACCGATGTCGCAGAGGTTGCTCAATCTTTCTCCTGTTGTGCGTTCACGCGGCGGCACGGATCAGGCACCGCTGCAGCCAGCGGTCCGTGCCGTCGTAGCGCGGTTGGTAGGCGGTGCGGCCGTGAACGAGGTGGGTGTTGTCGATGAGCAACAGGTCCCCGGTCCGAAGATTGATCGTGACGGTGCGGTCCGCGATCCCCTCACGCAGCGTCCGCAGCGGACGCTCGTACTCCTCCCCGACCGCGCACAGCGCCTCGGCGTAGTTGAAGCGGAGCCGGCCGCGCCACCGGGACGCCACCGGTTTGGGCTCGGTGAGCGTGCCGCCGGGCAGGCGGAAGGCGAAGGCCGGCTCGGCCAGCGCACGGCGGGTGCCGGGATCGAGCCCCGCCCACACGTCGAGCAGGTCGCACGCCAGGGTGTCGACCCTCTCGTCCGCCCGCAGGCAGAGCAGGACGAGGGCGTCCGGCGTGTTCGGGCGGAACGCCGTCTCGGTGTGCATCTCCAGGTAGACGGCGTTGCCGGCGTTCTGCCTGGACGCCTCCCCGCGGAGCGGGTACAGGTTCTGCACCCGCGCGCCCGCGTGCCAGTCCGCGAAGGAGATCACCTCGCCGACCAGGGACGCGAGGGCGAGCAGCGGCGACTCGGTCCCGATCGGGTGCCCCAGTTCGGTGTAGGGGCGGTCGGGCGTCGGCGGCAGGCCCGCCGGTACCCATGCCCCGGTGACGTGCAGCAGGCCGGCCTCGCCCAGGGTCCGGCCGAACCGTGTCGCGGCCCGCGCCAGTTCGGGCCCGAGGGCGGACGACTGATCTTCGCCGCCTTCGGCGGCGTCCGGGGGCAGGGTCAGCAGCGCCCGGCGGTGCGGGTGGTGCTCAGGCAAGGCTGAATACCCCCGAGAAGACGGGGAGCCGGTACTGCTCGATGATCTCGTTGAACTTCACGTGTACGCGGATGAGCTCGTCGAGGTCGTACACGAAGGGAATCTGCTGCTGCTTGACCACGAACGCGGTGAAGACCGTGGGAGAGGGGACGACCCCGAGCTCGGCGATGGTCTCCAGCCCCCGCAGGGTCTCCTCGGGCGGCTCGAT
This sequence comes from Microbispora cellulosiformans, assembly GCF_008728085.1. Classification (NCBI taxonomy): domain Bacteria; kingdom Bacillati; phylum Actinomycetota; class Actinomycetes; order Streptosporangiales; family Streptosporangiaceae; genus Microbispora; species Microbispora cellulosiformans. The sequence goes on from NZ_VYTZ01000017.1 coordinate 97,079, forward strand.
CCCGGCGAGCAGGCAGCTGCCGACGTTGCCGGTGCCGAACACCTCCACCGCGTCGGTGAAGATGTCCACGTAGTCCGCGAAGGTGATGTCGGCCTTGTATCCGTGGATGAGCCGTCGCCGGTAGTCCGCGCTGACCACCTCGATCCCGCTGTTGAAGCGGGAGACGCCCGAGTCGCGCAGGGTGGTGAGATATTCGATCCGGCGGTCCCGGTTCCCGATGAGGCTCGGCGGGATGACCTGCGAGACGTAGATCCCCTCCGTGTACCCGGCGTCGCGCAGCGCCGTCGCCATCCGGCAGTGGCGCTCCAGTTCGAGCGCCTCGTTCGTGATGCTGCCGGTGCACAGCCAGACGATGTCGTACTTGGTGTGGAAGTCTTCCGCGTGGTCGTCGACGTAGCGGAGGCATTCGTCGAAGTTGGCCTTGTAGCTCCCGGTCTTCGTCTGCTGGATGGCGAGCACCTCCCACTCGCTCTCCTTGAAGCAGAAGTCGCAGGAGTACGCGCAGTAGGTGTGGTAGTCGAAGACGAAGCTGCGGGTGCCGTTCTCGCGGAGCAGCCCGAAGTTGTACATGCCGGTGGGTGCCCGGTCGTCGTCGACGAACTGCTCGCAGGCCACCTCGCGCTCCTCGTCGTTGATCAGCGCGCTGAGCCGCGTGCCGTCGAAGCAGAAGGGAGAGGCCTGGTTGACCCGTACGGTGATCTTCTTGCGGAAGCCGGGGCCGCTGATCACGATCTCGATCCGCGGCAGCACCTGGCCGAGGATCGGCAGCCGGATGTCGGTGGTGGCGAAACGCACTCCGTCCCGGAGGGCGCCGAGCCGGAACACCTCCTCGATCCGTACGAGATCGAGGTTCTTCAACGTCAGCGGGATGTGGGAGTCACGAGCGGCCGCACGTCTCATGAGAGTCCTTCGGGAAGGGGGAACTACCGGGCCGTGGGAGTCATTTGTCCAGGATGCGGAGGGCGTTCTCGCCGAGCAGGGCGCGGCGCAGGTCCTCGGGCAGGGACGCCAGAACCGGATCCCACTCCTCCCGCGGCCGGAAGGGCGTGCCGGGGTGGGGGAAGTCGGTGGCGAGGAGCACCCGGGAGCGGAGTTCTCCGGGGAGCCGGTCGAGACGCTCGCCGAGGCCGGTCGAGAAGAAGAAGGCGTCGCGGTCGTACAGGTAGTGCCGGGGCGAGTGATCGGGGGTGTCGCGCCCGGTCTCGCGCAGCGTCTCGAACGACTCCTGCGCGCGCTCCAGCCAGGCGGGCAGCCAGCCGATGTTGCACTCGTGGAAGGCGAACCGCAGGTCCGGGAAGCGGTCGGGGACCCGCGCGTCGAGCAGCCCCGCCAGGAAGAGCTGACCGGGCAGGATCTCGTTGACGTGGTTGAAGAACGCGCCGGCGCCGGGCGCGCGCACGCTGGTCGGGAGGGGCAGCGGCAGCAGGTGCGGCACGGCGACCTTGTGCAGGTGGATCACCAGGCCGTGGTCCTGGGCGGCCGCCCAGAACGGGTCGAGCCGGGCGTCGAGGACCGTCACCCCATGGGGAAGCATCACGTGCCGGAAACCCGCCCCGGCGAGCGCGGCCACCTCCTGCGGGAACGGCGCCTCGGGCGACAGCGCCAGCTGGCCCACGGGGACGAGCCTGCCGGGGGCCGCCGAGGCGAAGTCCGTCATCCAGCGGTTGTAGGCGCGCAGGTGGGCGACCGCGTAGGGAGAGGCGCAGTCCACCTCTCTGGGCCAGATGAGCCCGAGGGACGGGAAGAGCAGCGTGGCCTCGACGCCCTCGGCGTCCAGCCACCGCACCCGTGCCTCGCCGTCGTAGGACGCCGGTGGGCACGACTCCATGAAGGGGGCGTACTCCGCGCGTTCCAGGGTGTTCCAGTCCACGATGGGCTCGGCCGGGTCGTACGGGACGCCGCCGAGCCGGCGGATGAGCCTGGAGGGACTCCCGTCGATCAGGAGGCGGTCGCCGTCGGACGGATCACGCTCCACCCGCAGGCAGGTCTCCCGGAACGCGGGGTCGACGTACTCCTCCCACAGTGTCCCGGGTTCGATGACATGGCCGTCCGCGTCGACGACCGGGTAGCCGTTCCACATGCTTTGCGTCCTCGCGTCGGGGAGCCCGGCCCGCTACGGATGAGCGGCGGGCCGGCTGAGCGCCTTCTGGTAGTCGTCGGGGTAGTTCGCGTAACGCCGATCGGAGACCAGGCGGCCGGTCTCCCGGTCGCCGTCCAGCAGGCGGGTGGTGACGAGCATGCGTTGCAGCCAGCGATCGGTCCCGTCGTAGCTCGGGACGATGGCGTTGCGCCCGTGGACGACCCGCGAGTTGTCCAGGACGAGCAGGTCTCCCGTGACCAGCGGGACGTCGGCGGCGACGGCCAGGACCCGCCGGGTCAGCTCGTCCAGCGTCCGCTGCGACTCCTCGTCGATCGCGACCAGGTCGCCGACGTACTCGACCACCCGCGTGCCGTCCCGGTAGCTGATGATCGGCTGCGGCTCGGTGAGCCCGCGCCCGTCGATGACGACCACCGGGTTGTCGGTCTCGAACGCGTACCGTGCCTGGGCGAGCACCGCCAGGTCGGCGTCGTCCAGGGCGTCGACCACCCGGGTGATGTCGGCGACCCGCGTCTTGGCCTGACCGGTCGGGTCGCCCCGCAGGCAGAGCAGGGCGAGATAGTCGGGGGACACGTCGCGGAAGGGCGTCTCGGTGTGCAGGAGGAACTCCACCGCGTTGGATCCGAACTGCAGATCGCGATGGGCCCGGATCGGGTACTTGTTGTGGACCAGATGCCCGGAGTCCCACTCCAGGTAGCTGAACGGCTCGCCGAGAAGGTCCACCACGCCGGCGAGCAACGCCTCGGTGCCCACAGCGGCGAGGTCGGGCAGCGAGGCGAAGGACCGTCCGGGCGTGGGCGGCAGGTCGTGGACGATCGGCAGGTTGCGGAGGAGCAGCGCGCCGGGCGCGCGGCGGAGCCGGAGGGCCTCCACCGCCGCGCGCACCCCCGCGGGGAGCACGTTCCGGTTCCGGCGGACCTGCGCCAGGAAGGTCTCGAACTCGTCGTACGGATTGGCGTCGACGGAGGCGATCCCGGCCCGAAGGGCCTCTCCTTCCGCGTCTGAAAGCTCGACGACGGGGATTTCTGTCAGCGGCTCAGTTGATTCGGACATGGCGGAAATCCGTTCCGTAGCGGAGGAGTACGCGTGCCGGGCCTGTCATTCCCGCCCGGGTCCTCGTATATCCGGGCGCGGAAATCCGGGGCTGAGTCGATCCGGGTTCCGAGGTGCGCGGGCCATACCTCTCCTATCGCACACGCCTCCTCCGATTGCACACGCCGCCGGCCCGGCGGCCGGTTTCAACGCAGTTGATTTAACATGTCCCTTCTTGCCGCGTCATTGGGGGAAACCCTGAAACGCCGTGATCGGACGCGGATCGTCCTCAGCCGTGCCCGGAGGTCCGCCTGCCGGAGCTCATGCGCAGCGCGAGTTCGGTGCGGCTGCGCACCCCGAGCTTGCGATAGACGCTGGACAGATGGCTCTCCACCGTCTTCACCCCGATCGCCAGCTCCCTGGCGATCTCCTGGTTCGTCCGGCCCTCGGCGGCCAGCGAGGCGACCTGGGCCTCCGACACGGTCAGGCGGTCGGGCGGGGTGAGCCTCGACCGCGGCTCACCTCTCGCCGCCCACCACTCGGCACCGATCTTGGTAAAGATCCTCGACGCCCGTTCCATGGTGCGCCGTGCGGCCTCCCGCCGACGCAGGCGGCTCTGTGACCTGCTGAGCGCGAGCAGGGCGCGGCCGAGTTCGAAGGGCGCACCGGCGGCGGAGAACTCGGCCACGGCGGCCTCCAGCTCGGCGGCTCCCCGTTTCGGCGATCCGGTGGCGGTCAGCAGCACGCCGTATGCCCGGCCGGCGAGGCCCCGCCCCAGTGGCCGGTCGGCGACGCGCACGTGCCGCTGGATCCGCTCGACGCGCTCGGCCGCCTGGTCGTACTGTCCGACCTGCACCAGCGCCTCGACGTGGTCGGCGCCCGCCGTCGGGCAGACCACGTCGAGGACGACGCCGAGGGAGCGGGACGTCTGCTCGGCAGCGTCCAGGTGCTGGACGGCCGCCATCGGGTCGCCGTCGGACAGGTCGATGAAGCCCAGCAGGGCGCGCAATGAGAGCGCGGCCAGCCTGTTGCCCGAGGTCTGGGCGATCCGCAGTCCCTCGTCGGCCAGCAGCCGGGCCCTGCCCAGCTCGCCGTGCATGCCGAGCAGGAGCGCCTCGGTGAACAGCGCGGCGGACGTGGGGACGCCGGTCGCCTCCACGGCGCGGGCGGCCAGGTCCGCGAAGCGCGCCGCCGCGCGCAGATCACCGGCGAGGCATTCCACCTCGGCGGCCCAGGCCATGCCCCAGTCGGCGCAGGCCACGGTGCCGGCCTCGACGACCGCGGCGCGCAGGGCGGCGAACACGGCCCGCGCCGCGGGCAGGTCACCCAGGCAACGGCACAGGAAGCCGTACAGGTGCGGGACCGCGAGCGAGTGCTCCGCGGGGTTGTGACGATGTGGCACCGGCATGGCCGCCGGGGGCGGGGCCCCACGGATGAACTCGATCGTGGACAGTACGGAAACGGCCTCGCCGCGCGCGTCGTCGTTCCCGGCCGCCTCGGTGAGGCGCAGCAGTTCCCTGGCATGCCCGTGAGCGGCGGCGAGGTCGCCTCTGTGCACGCAGTAGTACGTCAGGCCGGCCGTGATCGGGATCAGCAGGTCGGGCCGCCCGGCGGCCTCGGCGCGGCCGCGCTCCAGACGCGTGATCGAGCCCGGGACGTCGCCGGAACCAAAAGCCGCCTGTCCCAGGCGGAGGAGCATCTCCGCCCGGACCGGCCCGGGCGGGCAGCGGCGCAGTGCGTCCTCCAGGATGACCAGGGCGCGGGATCCGTCTCCTCCGGAGATCAGGAGACCGGCGGCGTCGCGCCAGCGGCGCAGGGCGAGCTCGCGCTCACCGGGCGAGGTGAGCCGGGCGGCGTGCGCCGTCATGTCGCCCGCGGTGAGAGGGTCGCCACGGGCGGCCGTCAGTGTGGCGGCGGCGGCGAGCGTGTCGGCCACGACCGGGTCGGTACGGCCGGCGGTCGCGGCCAGGTGCCGCGCACGTTCCTCCACGTCCGTCACCACCCGGGCGAGCCGCTGATGCATCTCCCGGCGCCGCAGCGGCCCCGCGACCTCGAACACCACGTTCCGGAACAGCGGGTCGCGGAAGCCGAGGGACTCGTGTTCGAGCACGACGAGTCGCCGGTTGATCGCCTCCGCCAGCCCCGTCAGCGAGCCGGTCACCGTCCGGACGAGAGCGATCGTGGGCGTCTCGGCACAGGCGACCAGCAGCACCGCCTCCGCCGCGGCCGGAGGCAGCGCGCGGACGCGCCCGCGGAGCAGGTGCCGCAGGCTCTCCGGCAACGGGAGATCGCCGGACGGATAGGACCGCTCGCTCCAGGCCCGGGCCGTCTCCAGGCCGAACAGGGGATTGCCGCCACACGCCCGGTGCAGCCAGCGCAGCAGGGGCCGGGGGAAGGCCGTGCCGTACCGGCTCTCCACCACGGCGGCCAGGGCGAGGGGGGCCAAAGGCCCGACCTCCCAGGAGGTGATCCGTTCGGGGGGCAGCACCCGGACCAGCGTGGGCCAGGCGTCGCCCTCCGTCCCCGCGCCGAGCGTGACGAGCAGCTTCACGGGCTCGACGGTCAGGCGCCGGAGCACGAACGTGAGCACGACCTCGGTCGCGGAGTCCAGCCACTGGAGGTCGTCGAGGGCGATCAGCACGGGCCCTTCGGCGGACAGGTTCCTGATCAGGTCCAGCACGGCCAGCGCCACCGCGCGCTGGTGGGGCGGCACCCCGGGGGCCTGCTCCCACCACAGGGTGCCGGCCAGCACGCCGCGCAACGGCTCACGCAGGCCGCGTACGGCCGCGGAGCCCTCCAAGCCGGCGAACAGGTCGCCGAGGCCGACATAGGACAGGCCGGTCTCGCTCAGGTCGGACCGGCAGGAGAGGACCTGGAACGACCGCTCGTTCGCGGCGGCCAGGGCGGCGGACCAGAGGGTGGACTTGCCGACGCCCGCGTCTCCGCCCAGCACTCCCATGCAGGGGCCGGAAACGTCGGCGTCGAGCCACGTCTCGATCGCGCGGGCCTCGTCGACCCTGCCGGGGACGTCCAATGGATCCTCTTGCGGGAAGTTTCCTTACCGGCAGCGGTCGCCGCGGCGGTGAGGAGATTCAACTACCGCGATGATCGTCACGTAACACTTAATGCGAAACATTCAGGGTTTTCCCTGATGAAACCACCAAGAATGTCACGTTAACTTCCTTCGGTGGAGCGGCCGCGAGTACCGCGTGCACGGGCGGGCCTACGGACATCCCTCTTACCAAAAGGTACTTCTCCCTTTGAATAGCCATAATTCGGTCGATCCTGAACTGGCCGATCCCGCGTTCACCGGTCCTTCCGTCCGGGCGCCGCTGACCATGGCTGTGGAGGGCCATGACCTGTCCCGCCGGCATGGCTCCCATCTCGCCGTGGACGGCGTCTCGCTCGCGATCCCGGCGGGCGAACGCCACGGGCTGGTGGGACCCAACGGCGCCGGCAAGACCACGCTGATGCGCATGCTCAGCGCCACGCTCGCACCCGACCACGGATCGCTCCGGGTGCTCGGGCACGACGTGACACGCCACCCCAGGGCCGCCAAGGCGCGGATCGGCGTGGTGCCCCAGGGGATGACCCACGACAACGAGATCCTGGTGCGGGAGAACCTCACCACCTTCGGCCGCTACCACGGGCTCTCCAGGCGGGGGGCCGCCGCGCGCGCCGACGAACTGCTGGAGACGGTGGGCCTCACGGCGCACGCGCGCGCCATGCCGCAGACACTCTCCGGCGGCATGCAGCGGCGGCTCCTGATCGCCCGGGCGCTGGTGAACGACCCGGACCTGATCCTGCTGGACGAACCGAGCACGGGACTGGACCCGGAGAGCCGGGTGATGCTCTGGGACCTGCTCGACACGCTGTGCGCCACCGGAAAGACGCTGGTCATCACCACGCACTACCTGGAAGAGGTCGAACGCCTCTGCGACAGGGTGACCGTGCTCCGCGCCGGACGGGTGCGGCACTCGTCCCACCCGCGGCGGCTGATCGCCGCGACGCTGCCGAGGTACGCGGTCGAACTCGACCTGCCGGCCCCCGGGGCCGCGGCTCGCGAAGCGACGGTGCCCCGGCTCGCGGGGGAGCGCGAGCGGCTGCGGGTGGGCAACCGCCTGCTGGTGTTCGGGGACTCCGTCGCCGACCTGACCAGGGGCCTCGCGGCGGCCGGCGCCGGCGACCGCCTCGTCCGGCCGTCGTCGCTCCAGGACGCGCTGCACGCCCTGGACCGGCGGGAGGCGGCCACGCCGGCGGACCGGGCGCCGGCGACGTCCGCCGCGCCGCCGGGCCCGAGGACAGGCCGCCGAGGTGCGGGCGCGCGGCACCGCGCGCGCACGAGCCGTGCCCTCCCCGTGCCCTCCTTCGCCCTCGCCCGGCGGATCTGGTGGCGTGACCTCACCCTGTTCAGGAAGTCCTACCGGACCACCATCGTCCCCAACTTCTTCGAACCGGTCTTCTCGCTGGCGGCTCTCGGGATCGGCCTGGGGTTCTACGTGGACGGAGCCGCCATCGGCTCGTCGTACGCGAGCTTCGTCGCCCCGGGACTGCTCGCCGTCACCGCGATGAACGGCGCCGTCTTCGAGGTCACGTACAACGTCTTCGTACGGCTCCGGCACGCCCGCAGTTACGACGCGGCGGTGACCAGCCCCGTGGAGCCGCCCGACATCGCGCTGGGCGAGCTGATGTGGGCGCTGACCCGATGCCTGGTCTACACCGGCGTCTACCTGGCGATCGTCGCGGCCCTGGGCTACGCGCCCGCGAGCACCGCCCCGCTCGCCGTGCCCGCCCTGCTTCCGCTCGGCCTGGTGTTCGCCTGCGCCGGACTGATCTTCACCGGTGTCGTCCGCGCGATCAACGCCTATTCCTACTTCTACACGTTGGTGCTGACCCCGCTCACCATGCTGAGCGGGGTCTTCTTCCCGACGAAGAGGCTCCCTCCGGTGCTGCGCGCCGTGGCCGAGGTCTCTCCGCTCCACCACGGGGTGGAGCTGTCGAGAGCCCTGGTGATCACCGGCGATCTACCGGCCGCCGCCGGGCACCTCGGCTGGCTGGTCGCGCTCTCGCTGGTCCTGCTCGGTCCCGCCCTGTACAGCCTGCAGCGGCACCTGTGCGCGTGAACCGGAACGCGGCCCGAGGGTCAGGGCGCCAGGCGGTGCAGGTCACGCGGGAAGAGCGTGGTCCAGCGGATGTTGTCCGCCTCGGTCAGCCGGGCCACGAACCGCTCCAGCCCGAGGGCGAACCCGCCGTGCGGCGGCATGCCGTGGGCGAACGCGGCCAGATAGCCGGCGTACGGCTCCGGGCTCTCCCCGCGTGCCTCCAGCGCGGCCAGGTAGTCGGAGTGGCGGTGCAGCCGCTGCCCGCCGGTGACCAGTTCCAGGCCGCGGAAGAGCAGGTCGAAGCTGTTGGAGAACTCCGGCCGCTCCGGGTCGGGGTGCGTGTAGAACGGCCGCTTGCGCATCGGGTAGCCCGTGACGAAGAGGAACTGCGAGCCGTGCTCGCGCAGGGCCCAGTCGCACAGCCACCGCTCGTGCGCGGGGGCCAGGTCGGGCTCACCGCGCGGGTCCTCGTCGGTCTCCCGCGCCAGCAGTTCCTGCGCGTCGGCGAAGTGGATCGACGGGATCTCCTCCGGCACGTCCGGCAGCTTCACTCCGAGCAACTCCACCGCGGCCGGGGCGTGCTCCGCGATCGTGGCGACCATCTCGGCCACCGCCTCACGGACCACGGCCATGACGTCGCGGTGGTCGGTCACGAAGCCCAGCTCGGCGTCGAGGCTCGTGTACTGGGCCAGGTGGCGCGCCGTGTCGTGCGGTTCGGCCCGGAAGACGGGGCCGACCTCGTAGACGCGCTCGAAGACCCCGACCATGGTCTGCTTGTAGAACTGCGGCGACTGCGCCAGGTAGGCCTTGCGGCCGAACCAGTCCAGCGCGAAGACGTTCGCCCCGGACTCGGTGGCCGACGAGACCACCTTGGGCGTGTGCACCTCGGTGAAGCCCAGCCGGTCGAGCGCGCGGCGGTACCCCGCCACCGAGGCCGCGGAGATCTCGAACGGCGCGCGCAGCCTGGGGTGGCGCAGGGCCACCGCCGCGTTGTCGAGCACGGTCGGCAGCGCGGCCGAGACCACCGGCCGGTAGAGGTCGAACGGCGACGCGACGGCCGGCTCGGACAGCTCACGGACCGCCGGCGAGGTGATCTCCACTCCGCCCGGCGCCTGCTGGTTGGCGGTGACGGTCCCGGTCACCTCGACGACGGTCTCCTCGGTGAGCACCGCGAGGCGCTTCACCAGTTCCGGCTCGGCGGCGACGACCTGCACCAGACCATCCCGGTCACGCACGATGGCGAAGGTCACCGACTTCAGCGCGCGGACGCGGTGCAGCCAGCCGGCGACGGTCACCTCTTCCCCGACATGCTCGGAGACCTGGGAGGACAGAATTCGCATGACAACTCCACAGACGAGAACCGTAGGTATCCCTGTCCGGTGTGGGCGAGCAGGGACCTGTCGCTCGCGGTGCCACCACACCTTCGCCCCGCCACCGGCGGGACCTCGTTGCGGCCCGGTCACGAGGGCCCACCGGCGGGGCATTGGGCGGCCGCCACGACGGCGCCGCCGTTCCTCCCCGCAGCTCAGAAGGGTCTTCGACCGGGGGGCGAGGCCGCGTTTCCAGCGACGGCGGCTCTCTCGTGACTCGCGCGGTCCCGGCCTACTTGGCTTCGTCACAGCTTTGCTTCCGATCATAGTCGAGATCGGCTCCGCAGGCGGAAGGAACGCATGACCACGGAAACACGCGCCGCGTCCGCCACCACGTCTGCCACCGGGTCCGCCGGCAGGTCCGCCGCCGCGAAGCGCCGCCACGCGTTCGCCCGGCTGCTTCCCTACGCCGGGGCGGCCCCGCTGAGCGTCGCGGTGCTGCTCAACCTGCTCGCGGGCCTGCTCCCCGTCTCCTTCATCGTGGGGACGAGCGTGCTGCTGAGCGAGATCTCCGCGTTCGCCGGGGAGCGGACCGAGCGGACCGGCGGCCTCGGCGCGATCGGCACCGCGCTGGCGCTGACGGTCGGCGCCTACGTCCTCCAGCAGGTGCTCGTGCCGTACCAGGCCGCGGTGGGAGAGGTGATCGCGCGCCGGGTGGACGGCCGGTGCGCAGGCCGCCTGATGACCTCGGCCCTGACGCGGGCCCCGATGTCGGTGCTGGAGCGGGAGAACGTCGTGAGCAGGCTCGGCGACGCGCGCGACGGCCTCGGCCGCCGGCCGCCCACGCCGGGGGAGGCGGTGGCGGGCGCGCTCACCCTGATCGCCAGGTACACGCAGCTGGCGGGCGCGGTGGTCCTCATCGGGATCGCGCTCTCGCCGATCGCGGGCGCCGTCGCGGCGGCCACCGCGCTGGTGATCCGCCGGGGTCAGCGCGGATCGCTCGGACGGCTCGGCGGGCTCTGGCACGAACTGTCCGGCCCGCGCCGCCGCGTGACCTACCTGCGCGACATCGGGACCACGGTGACGGCGGCCAAGGAGTTCCGCACCCTGGGCCTGATCGACTGGCACGAACGCCGTCACCGCGCGGACGCGAAGGAGTATCTGGCGGCGCTGTGGACCGGCCGGCGGCGCATCCTGTTCTGGCCGTTCGTGCGCTACACGCTGGTCGGCCTCGCGGGCGGCTCCGTCCTCCTGATCTGGCTCGGCCGCACCGCCGCCGGCGGCGGGTTCGGCCTGCTGGAACTCTCCGTCGTCCTCCAGGCGGCGATCGTCGCGATCCGCTTCGGGGCCTTCTTCCCGGAGAGCGACGTCCAGACGCAGTACGGGCTGAACGCCTACGAGGCCCTGGCCGAGTTCGAGGAACTCGCCGAGGAGAACCGGAAGGACACCCCCCGGGGCCGTCTCACGGCCGAAGGGCTTCCCGCCCGCGGCATCCGCTTCGAGAAGGTCCGGTTCCGCTACGGGGAGGGACGGTGGGTCCTCGACGGTCTCGACCTGGAGATAGTGGCGGGCGGTTCGACCGCGATCGTCGGGCTCAACGGCGCGGGCAAGACCACGATGGTCAAACTGCTGACCCGCCTGTACGACCCGGAGGAGGGCAGGCTCGTCGTCGACGGGCAGGACCTGCGACGGTTCGATCCCCGGGAGTGGCAACGCCGGATCGCCGTGATCTTCCAGGACTACGTGCGGTACGAGCTGTCCGCCGCCGCCAACATCGGCCTCGGCGCGCCGGCCGCGCTGGCCGACCGGGCCGCACTTCTCGCGGCCGCCCGCCGGGCCGGCGCGCTGGAGGTGGTGGAGTCGCTGCCCGCGGGGCTGGACACCCCGCTCTCCCCGCGGTACCGGAGCGGACGCGACCTGTCGGGCGGGCAGTGGCAGCGGATCGCCCTGGCCAGGGCCTTCCTCGCCGTCGCGCGGGGCGCCTCGGTGCTGGTGCTGGACGAGCCGACGGCCCAGCTGGACGTACGCGCCGAAGCGGAGTTCTACGACCGGTTCCTGGACATCACCGGCGGACTGACCACGGTGATCATCTCGCACCGGTTCTCCTCCGTACGCCGGGCCGACCGGATCGTGGTCGTCGAGCACGGCAGGGTCGTCGAGCAGGGCGACCACGAAGGGCTGATCAGGTCGGGGGGACGCTACGCCGACCTGTTCCACCTGCAGGCACGGCGTTTCGGCGCCGACGACACCGGGACGGGGTCTCCGAGATGAGACGGATCGTGCTCAGCGCCGTGTTCGTGCTGCGCCTCGCCGCGGCGGCGGACCGGGCCCGCCTGCTGCGGGCCGTCGGGCTGATGACCGTCGGCTACCTGGCGACGCCCGTCATCGCCCTCGGGCTCCGGGAGTTCACGGACGCCGCCCTCGCGCGCCGGCTGGAGGCGGCGACGTGGGTCATCGCGGGCGTCGCCGTCCTGCTCGTCCTGGAACTGATGCTCGGGCACTTCGCGCATTTGTCGTACTTCGAGGTCGGCGAGCTCGCCGAGACCACGCTCAACGAGGAACTGGTGCGTCACGTCAACGGCTCTCCCGGGATGGAGCGCCTCGACGACCCCGGTTTCGCCGACAACGTGAACCTCGTCCGGGAGGAACTGGGCAACACCCGCACCGCGGTGGAGTCGGTGCTCCAGCTGGGCGGGCTCGCCCTCCAGACAGGGCTCACCACCGTCGTCCTCGTCACACTCGATCCGTGGCTGGCCCTCCTGCCGCTGGCCGCGCTGCCCTCGGTGCTGGTGGGCAGGTGGGCCCAGAACCTCCTGGAGTCGGCCAAGGAGGCGAGCGCGGAGAACACCCGCCGCACCCGCCACCTGCTCGCGCTGGCGACCGCGCCGGCCTCGATCAAGGAGATCCGCCTCTTCCACGCCGAGGCCGCGCTCCTCCGGGAGCAGGACGCCAACTGGTCGAGGACCAGCGCGGTGCTGCGGAGGGCGCACCTGCGGGCCGCCGCCCTGCGCGCGGCGGGCCAGCTCGTGTTCGCCCTCGCCTACGGCGGCGCGATCACACTGGTCCTCTGGCAGGCGGAGCAGGGCAGGGCGGGCGTCGGCGACGTGATCCTGGTCATCACCCTCGCGGTCCAGGTGAGCGTGCAGGTGGCCGGCGCCGCCACCCTCCTCACCGGCCTGCAGGGCGTGGGCCGGACGCTGGACCGGCTGACCTCGCTCCGCGACCACGGGTCACGGGAGGGCGAGCCACGGGAGGGCGGGCGTGCCACACCGGCCCAGCGGTCACCGGTGCCCCGAGCCGTCCCGGCCGCGCTGCGCGAAGGGATCCGGCTGGAGAACGTGAGCTTCGTCTATCCGGGCACCGGCAGGGTGGTCCTGGAGGACGTCACGCTGACGATCCCCGCCGGAGGGTCGGTGGCCCTGGTGGGCGAGAACGGCGCGGGCAAGAGCACGCTCGTCAAGCTGCTGTGCGGCCTCTACCGGCCGACATCCGGGCGGATCCTGGTGGACGGGACCGACCTGCGCGACCTGCCGGCCGGAGAATGGCAGGCGAGAGTGGCCTCCCTGTTCCAGGACTTCGCCCGGTTCGAGCTGCTGCTGCGGGAGAACGTGGGGGTCGGCGACGTCGCCCGGATGGAGGACGAGCAGGCGGTCCTGAAGGCCGTCGAGCTGTCGCGGGCCGGCCGGATCGTGGCGTCGGTGCCCGGAGGCCTGTCCGGGCTGCTCGGCCACGGCTACGGCCAGGGCACCGAACTCTCCATGGGCCAGTGGCAGACCCTGGGCCTCGCCCGCAGCCACATGCGCGAGGACCCGCTCCTCCTGGTCCTGGACGAGCCCGCGGCGGCGCTCGACGCCGCCGCCGAGCACGCCGTCTTCGAACGCTACGCCACCCTGTCGGCCGAGACGGGCCGGCGGTCCGGCGGCATCACCCTGTTCGTCTCCCACCGCTTCTCCACCGTACGGATGGCCGACATGATCGTCGTCCTGGACCAGGGCCGGGTGGCGGAGAGCGGCGACCACCGGGCGCTGGTGACGAGGCGAGGACTCTACGCGGAGCTCTACGAACTCCAGGAACGCATCTACCACTGACGTGCCGGGCACACCGGAGAGGCGGAACGGCGGCCGTTCTCACTCCTTGAGGTCGAGGGCGCCGTACCCGGCCCTGCGTGCGTGCCTGCGCAGGTCGTCGAGGGTGACGGCGGGGTCCGGTTCCAGCTGGCGGCAGACGCGGTCGAGGAACGCGGTCACCTCCGGCACCGTACGGCGGGTCGCGGTGGCGTAGGCCAGCGCCCGGGTGAGGACGGCCCTCGCCCGGGTGGGCACGTCGTCGCACCACAGTTGCAGGACGTGGCCGCGCGGAGCCACGTACGCGCCGAGCATCGCCAGGGAGAAGGCGCCCTTCCCGCGCGTCCCGTCCTCGCGGTCGGAGTAGCGGGACGGCGGGAGGACGCACCGGACGCTGTGGTGGTCGACCCAGGAGAGCGACCGGGGGGAGATCCCTCGTTCGCGCATCCACTCCGCGAAGTGGTCTCGAGGGTCCTCCGAGTCGGCGCTCTCCATCACGTGCGTCGCCGTCGGCCAGGAGCCGAGGATCTCCTCCAGGTGATGGTCCCGCAGATCGGCGACACCGGAGTAGACGAGCGTCCTGAGCCGCCGGCCGTCGTGGGCCCTGATGGCGTAGCAGGGCAGGAAGGCCCGGCCCACCTCCAGGACATCGAGGTTGAGCAGTTCGTCGGGCAGGTCGTATTCGCCCCGGTCGTGACGCCGGGCCAGTTCCTGGACGGCTCCGGGGCGGAAGCCGCACGCCTCCGGGAGCAGGCGGAAGGTCCGCTGGGCGTGAGCGGTGTCGCGGTCGAGGATCCGGACGCCGTGGGCGTAGTGGGCGGTGCGGAGAGGCCCGCATCGCACGCCGTCGAAGTACAGGCGCAGCCGTTCCTGCTTCTCGGTGTAGCGGCGGTCGTCGCGAACCGACCGCAGACCGCGCTCGGTGAGGAAAAGGGCGTCGGCGCTGCCGTACAGATGGCCGATGCCGCCCAGGAAGCGCAGCACCCGGTCGACCGTGTGCTCGGTGAGGCCCAGGAACACGGCGATGTCGGCACGGCGGGTGAACCCGCCCTCGGCGATGGCGAGACCGACGTACCGGTCGAGCAGGTCGAACGGGTCGCGTTCCTCGATGGTCGCGGAGAGCTCCGCGGCGTGCAGGGGAAAGGCGAGCGCGTGGATCCGTAACGGACGGATCCCGGGCAGCTCGGCGGCGTGTTCCAGCGCGCGGGTCTGGGCGTAGAGGATCGTGTCGGCCGGCGCACCGCTCACGGGTTCTCCCCGAGGCGTCGCATGATCTCGCGGTAGCTCCGCAGATCTCCCGTGGCGCGCACGTGGTCGTGCAGTGCCCCCGCCAGGTCACGGAAGCCCGGGTCGGCGGCGTTGAGGAGCGTGGAGAGATCCCCGACGAGGATCAGCCGCTGCTTGGCCCGCGAGAAGGCGACGTTGGAGCGGCGCACCTCACGGAGGAAACCGACCCTGTGGCCGGGGTTGCTGAGCGTGAATCCGAAGAGGATCGTGTCATGCTGCCCGCCCTGGAACGAGTCGACGGTCGCCACCCGGCGGGCGACGGCGTTCTCGTCGCTGACCTGCCGGGCGAGCAGGGAGGTGACCAGGCCGATCTGAGCCGCGTACGGCAGGATGATCGCCCAGTCGTCGGACCTGGCGTGGTAGTGGGCGGCCAGAAGCGTCAGCAGCCGGGCCTCGCACTCGTTGAGCCGGCTGTCCTTGGGCCAGGGTTCGTCCTCGCGGGGTTTGCGGTCGCCTCGCTGCCGCTGCGGAAGCTCCGCCGTGTCGACGAACGCCACGGGAGCGGCGAACAGGTCGTCGTGGTGGACCCGGCGCACGTCGGTCTCCAGCAGCCCGCCGTAGAAGTGCCGGGAGATGAAGCGCGCCAGGCTCTCGGGCATCCGGCGCTAGAAGCGCAGCACCTCTTTGTTCTCCTGGGGCGCCGAGGGGAACAGCAGCTCGAAGGCGCTGTCGGTGACGAGCCGGGCCAGCTCGCGGTCGCCGGGGTGCTCGGCCGCCACCCAGGCGACCAGCCGGTCGTCGGGCAGCGGCGGCAGCTGGACGTGATCGCCGACCAGGACGGCCCGGCGCGCCCGGACCAGCGGGACGAGCAGGTCCGCCGTACTGATCTGGCCGGCCTCGTCGACGATGGCCAGGTCGAAGTCGACTCCGTCGAGGTGCCCGCTTGTCGCGGTGCCGATACAGGTGGCTCCGATCACGTCGGCGTATCTGACGAGCTCGCCGTACAGCTGCTCGGTCCGCCGTTCGAGCTTTCCCCTCCAGGAGGTCAGCAGGTCCAGCCGTCTGCGCATCAGGCCGAGCGCGGAGCCCGCCGCGGACAGGAAGGCGGCCAGCCTCGCCGGGTCGGGGACGATCTCGGGGTGGTCGCCGTCGAGCAGCTCCCGTAAGGACGTGGCGACGAGCGCGGCGCGCTCGGCCCGGGATCGCTGTTCGGCCAGATCGCGCTCGTGGGCCTGACGCGCGGCCACCAGGTCGGGATGCGTGGCCCGGACGTGGTCGAGTTCGGCCGCGACCTGTGCCCGGTCCCGCGCGATCGCGTCGAGCGTACGGCGGATGCCCTCGGCCTCGGCGCCCGCCGCGGACCGGTTCGCCTGGAGCCGGGTGAGCCGGCGCCGGAAGAACAGGCCGACCAGCGGGAGGTCGGCGGCCCGCCCGGCGCGGGCCATCGCCCGGTCGAGCCGCCCGAGCGCGTGGACGCGTTGGGTGAGCAGTTCCCCGTGGTGGCTCCCCGCGTCGTCGAGGGACGCCATCCGCCGTCTGAGATCGGCGGTCACGGCGTTCTCGCGCTCGGCCGCGGCGGCGGCGCTGCGCCGCGCCTGGGCTCCGGCGTCGTCGAGACGCCGCATGTCCTCGGTCAGTTGCCGGAACAGGGCGTCCGCCGCTCCATCCGGGGCCGCGGCGCCGTAACGAGCGAGAAGGGGCTCGGTCCGGTCGGCGATGAGCCGCTGCAGTTCGGCCGCCCGCGCCTCGAGTGTCAGGTGCTCGCAGCCCGGGGTGATGCCGTCCTCCCGCCCGACACGCAGCACCAGCAGGTCCTCCGGCAGGTCCTTGAGCACGTTGTCGACCGCCCGGTTGGTGAAGGAGGAGATGAGGACCTTGCGATTCTCCTCCGCGCAGGCCAGGACGACCTGCCGGATCGTGTGCGTCTTGCCGGTGCCGGGCGGCCCCTGGACGAGCGCCAGGTCGGGAACGGCCAGCGCTTTGCGGAAGGCGCTGAGCTGGCTGGCGTCCAAGGGCTCGCGGGGCCGGGCCCGGAGCGCCGGGGCGAAGGTCTGGAACCTGCGGTCGACCAGCGCCGTCAGCAGCAGCGGGTTGCGGGCGCGGCCCTCCCGCAGGATCTCGATGGCCTCGCGTTTCTTGTCGTAGGTGATGAGGTTCGGCGTTTCGGCGAACGCGCCGCTCTCGGGGATCCGGGCGAAGTCCACCGGCCGTTCGAACCGCACCGTCGCCACCGCCTCCTCGATCCGCTCGATCCGGCCGCGCAGGTCGGGCTCGCCGTCGATGTGGACACGGGTGCCCGGCGTCAGCCGGTTGGCGTCGATGAGCTGGAAGGAGTGCACCGACCGGGCGGAGCGGCGGATCGCGGCCACCGGGGTGACCCGCCGGTACGGGACGAGCCGGCGGGCGTCGCCGGCCGACGCCTCGATGCGCCGCCCCTGATCCACCAGGATGGTCAGCCGGTCGAGATAGGCGGCATGGGCGGGCCGGAACGTGGGCTCTTCTTCCCTCGGCGGCGCGCCGACGCCCGCGCTCCAAGCGGTCTGGATCGCCGGCCAGCCGGAGGAATGACGCAGGGCGTGGGGGCTGTCGAAGACCTGCCAGCGCCCGGCGCGCAGCTGAAGGGCGCCCCGGACGATCTGGTCGTGGTCGTCGAAGTGCATCGGATGGATGCCGCCGACCCAGTAGCCGCGCAGGTCCCGAGTCGGGAAGAGCATGAGGGCGTACCGGCCGTCGACATAGATCTTGAGGAAGTCGTCACGGCCTCCCCGGCCGCGCTCCAGGCGGGCGGGGACGAGATTCCGTGGTCCTGCCGCCCACAGGTCCCGGCCGATCCCTTCCATTCCCGGCAGGAGGGGGTGGCGCTCCCGCTGTTTGACCAGCGTCCCGGGGAACTTCTGCGACCAGACCAGGCCGACCTCGGGCCCGAGGTCGACGATCCTTCCCTCCACCGTCTGCTCCTTCGCTCAGATGCGGAGACCTGCGTAGAGCTCCAGGACGTCGCCGCGTGCGGCCGGGTCAGATGACAGCGCCCGATCGAGCGCGCGGGCGAAGCGCTCCGGCACGGCGGGGTTCAGGACCCCGGCCGAGACGAGTGGTACGGGCGGACGCCCCGTCACGATCACATGGATCAGCTCGGCCAGCCGGCGGACGTCCTCGGCGGGTTCGGCGGGGCGTGAGAACGCCTGGCCGGCGTCACGCAGGAACAGCGACCCCGTCCGGTCGGTCATGACCGAATCGGGGCCGAGGGCGCCATGGGCGAGGCCCCTGGCGTGCAGGGAGGCCAGCCCGTCGCACAGCCCGGCGACTCCGGCGCCGAGCACGCGCACTGCCTCGGCCTCCCGGCCCCGGCCGTCGTAGAAGCCGGCCAGGGTGGTGAAGGACGGAACCGCGGTCACCAGCACCGCCGTCTCCGGCGTCACGGACGCCGCGACGCGTGGCGGCAGGCCGGGGAGCGCTTCGGCGAGCAGACCGGCCTCCTCGGCCAGAGCGGAGCGCCATTCCAGCGCCTTCGGACCTGGCGATCCGGCGGCGATCCTGCGAAGCCAGACGTGACCGCCGTCCGGCGTGAGCGCGAACGCCCGGGACACGATCGCCGTGCCGTCCGCGATCCTCTCCTCCTCGGGATCTCCCGCGACGTGGTAAATGGTGCCTTCGATCTCGACGGTGTCACCGATGCCCGCCGGCTCTCCGGCGGGTGCCCGCTCCGGCTCCGGACGCGCCCGTCCGACGAGCACCCATCCCTCATGCTCGGCCTTGATGCCGCGCAGATACGGCTCCGGCCACAGCCCCGGCTCCTTGTCGATGGTTCGATGACAGCTCGGGCACAGCAGCATGAGATTGTCGAAGCCGTCGACGTCGGCCGGCCTGGCCGCCTCCCGGCGGGGCCCGTCGGGGGAGTGCGGCGCGATGTGGCCCATCTCGCCGATATGGCGGGTGCCGCCCTCGATGTCCAGAGGCCTGCGGCATATGGTGCATTTTCGGTCGGTCGCGTCGAAGAGCGCGCGCCGAGTTTCATCCGGAATGCGCCTGCGCTGAGCTTGCGCCACCCGAAGATACTAGCGATCCGAACGCGCCCGGATCCGACCGTTCCACGAAACCGGAGCGATTCAGTCGTACGCGACCGGCCTCGACAACCAGGTCTTACTCGGGCAGATCGAGGCCATAAGCCTTCAGTGCCTTCCGACCTCGACGGACACATTCTTCCGCGGATTCCGCGTCGACTCGAACAACCCATCTCTCCTGGCTCTGGCCTCCACCGCTGGCGTGCACTACGGCTCCCCAAGGCTCCCACTCGTGTGTGGCTGACTTCGACAATGGTGTCGGCGCCGATGACGAAATCGGCACCCACGGAATGGAACACAGGGTGAGAATCGCGCGGTCCTGCGCGATCCAGGCGGGCGTCAGACGCGCAGGACGGTGACCTGGCGGCCGGAGGGAGTGGTCGTCTGCTCGAAGCCGCCGCGTTCCTTCCAGGGCGGGGCCCCGGGGCGGCGGTCGAAGATGACCAGGACGCCGGTGGAGAGGGTGAGCCGGTCCAGTAGCGGTCGAGCTGGGCGAGGCCGTCGGGCAGCGGGTCGGTTTCGCCCGCTCGCCAGACCTTCAGCTCCATGCCCTCCTGTTGCGTCAGCCTTTCGCCGCCGGGGCCGGTGTAGGGCCAGCGGACCAGCACGTCCAGGCGCTTGGTCCCCGCAGCGTATTCACGATCGAGATAACCTCCGCCGTTCACCAGCCGGTGCAGGAAGGCCATGAGGATGATCTGACAGGCGGCCTCGTGGTAGCCCTCCTGCCGGACGAGCACCTCGCCGTGCTCGCGCCAGAACACGACGGATGCCTCCAGCAGGCGCGGCAGGTTGAATCGCGAGCGCGTCGGCCTTGGCGGCAGCGGAGCCGACGACCGGTCGCCGGCGAGCCGGTGCACGCGCTCGACGTCCTCGACGGATACCCCGAGCCCGGCGGCGGTGTCGTCAAGATCCAGGTGGATGACCCTATAGGCCGGTGGGCGTCTTCCACAGCCCCGTACCGCTCGCGGGGGTGTCGGTGAGGTCGGCCGTCGTCCGAGGCCCCTGACCCCGAATCCCCCGAAAGCCGAGACATGTCCGCTGGAACCTCCAGCGGACATGTCTACCTTGCTGACCTGTCGCTACCGCTGTGACGAGGTGCTCTTCCAGGAGAGCGCTCAGCGGCGTGGGCGAAGCGGCCCGGCCGAATCAGCTCTTCCAGTCCGAGCAGCTGTAGTCCCACTCAGACCAGTATTCGCAGAGAGAGATTCTCCAGACGTCCTTGGACAGGCTCGCGGTCGACCCGGGACCCGGCCCGGTGTCGAGCGTTCCGCCGCTGCCGTCGTAGTACTGCCAGCGGAGCTCGGCTTTGTCGGCACTGGTCCAGACCCAGACCCAGGCCGCGGCTCCGTTGCCGGGATTGTTGTCGAACTGAGCCTGGCTGTGCTTGTAGTTGACGGTGGATGCGGCTGCGGCGGGTTGCGTTGTCAGAACCGTGCCGGCGACGGTCACCATCATCGCGACAGCGGCGGCGCTGCCCAAGCGGCTGAGAGTCATCGTGCCCTTCCCTGGATCTGCCGGCGGCCTGTTGCCACCGGTTCGCCATTCAAGACAGGGCGGCTCCCGAATATGTGACAAGCGCCGCGAGAGCCATGCTGCGGTGGTCGCGCGGCGCAGCAGAAGCGGTTCTGTCCGCAGAGGTCCGGCGAACCTCAGCAAGCAGTGTGAACGCCGTCGGATCTTCCGGACTGCTTGTTATCCTCTCGATGGAGGCGGTTCAATGCACAAGTACGGTCGTGACGAAGAGACGTGGGATCAGCTCGCGGAGGTCGGGCTCGAATTTCTCATCGAGCGCGCTCAAGGCTCCGGCAACACGTCGTACGCTGACTTCAACGACGCTTTGGTGGAGAGAACCGGCCTTCCCGGCTTCGATTTCGAGCGGGCTGATCAGCGAGCCGGCATCGGTTACCTCTTAGGGCTGATCGTGACGAGGAATTATCCAGAGACCGAGCTGATGATCTCGGCGCTCGTCACGCATAAGGGCGGGACCGACCCAGGGGGCGGATTCTACGCCCTGGCAACGGAACTCAAGCTGCTCCGGCCGGGCGCTTCGAAGGCGGAGAAAGACGCCTTCTGGGTGGATCAGTACATCCGTGTGCAGAAGTACTATTCCAGGGCTGGCCGGCCTGGCCCTTACTGAGTCTCATCAGGTCATCGATGACGTGTTCGCCCTTCGCCTGTCCTGGGACGCTCGACGTATGGAGCGCAAGCCGTGGGGGACCGGAGACGATCGACACAAGCTGTCCGATGGCGACCGTTGCGCACCTCCAGGGCGTGGGTGGCGGAGTTGACGGTGTAGAGCCGCTTGGCCACCCCCTCCGTAGGCCTCGTCGTGCGGCACGACGTTCAGCAGCGGTCCCGTCGTCCGGGACCAGGACCACGCCGCGCCAGAACTCGGTGATGCGGATGGTGCGCATCCGCGGGGTCCCGCGCGTTCATCACCGACTCCAGGTGCAGGCCCTTGTCGGCCTACAGCTCGGCGATGGAGATCTGCTGGAACTGTTTCATGGCCTTGTGCACGTCCGCCTTGACCGGCGCGAGGCTGATCACCAGGATGCGGGTGAACCGTCGGACTGAGCCAGCGATCTCGCCTGATTGCGATGGATGAGGGCTGCTTAGCACTAGGAAGCAACCTCCTATCTCACTAGGAGGTTGCTTCCTAGCGGGATTTGGCCGAGGGCCTTCCCCCACACATGCGACAGCTCGCCGAGGTGGCCACAATCGTCGCTGCCGCAGGTGCCACAGCTGACTGGCTGTACCACCTCAAGGGCGAGATGTGCGCACTGCGTGTGATCAAGGAGGGCGTCATCTCGGTTCCCGTCATGATTCCTGCCGACCCGGATCGCGACCCGGAGCTCTTTCGCGAAGCCCTCAAGCGGCTGGAGGCGGTCGTAGAAAGGATGAGCCAGTGAGCAAGACGATCACGTATGTCGTCACCTACGAGAACCGGCGGTGGGTGTCGCGCTGCCCTGCCGGCGAGGTTGAAGGAGTCGGTGTGGCAAGCTCCTTGTCCCAACTAGAGCGTGACTTGGCGGAGATTCACGCCTGGGCATGGCCTGAGGAGACTCCTGCGGTGGAGTTCGTCTTCGATCTTCCAGAGGAGGTGGCGGGGGTGGTGGCGGAATACAGGCGCGAGAAGGAACTTGCCGAAGCGCATGCCAAGCGCGCTGCGGAACTAGCGGTCAAGGCCGCGAGAGTACTGACGAGCCACTGGTCGGAGCCAGACACGGCACGCGTCATGGGTTTGTCCAAGCAGCGTGTCCACCAATTGAAGGTGAACGCCTGACGGTTGTCAGGGACGCGCAGATCATTGAGGTACGGTGGCGATTCTACGCGGACGCGCATCTCGCAATCATGGTCGTCGGATCTCAGCAGGGTCCACCCGGAACCTTGCCGGAACCCGCTGCTCCGAAGATTCTCAGGCGAGCCTGGACCAGCGCCTCGTCGGTGAAAGGTCCATGCTGTTGGTATCCGGGAGACGGAACCTGGAGGTGTGGCTAGATCGGGAAGCGGCCGCGGCGCCAGTGCCAGTGGCGGCCGGCCTTCAGGTGGTCGACGATCGCGCGCTGGAGCACGGTGCGGCGCGGCAGCTGGTCGAGCGGCGTGGTCAGGGTGCGGAACACGAACCGCAGCACCTCGACGTCGGCGTCCAGCCCTTCCGGCTCCTCGTACGGATCCAGCTCGAACCTTCGCTGGAATCGGACGATGTTGGAGTCCTCGGGCAGGTACTCCAGCAACTGCGGGTCGAGCAGCCACGAGCCGCAGGAGAACGCCGTGTAGCGCTCGTCCGGAAAGTGGCGCGGGAAGAACGCGCGGGCCTCGTCGAGTGACGCCGCGACCGCCTCCGGGGTCATCGGCCCCGACTCGAAGATGTGCACGCCGATGTCGGTGTCGCCGCGCTGGTACTGCAGCCGGCCCAGCTCGTAGACGCTGCCGCGGGCGTGCAGCGTCAGCCAGCTCTGCATGACCGGCCAGCCCTCGCGGTGCATCCGCCGGTCGACCGCGAGGTTGCGACCCAGGTCCGCGAGGGTCGTCCACGACACTGCATCGGGGATGCCGTGGTCGCGGTGGTACCCCCTGACGACGTCGACCAGGGCCAGGTACGCGTACACGTAGAGATGCCGCCAGGCGGGGCCCCGCTCGCGCGGCAGCTCCGGACCTGGCGAGAGCCAGCCGTGCCCCCCGAGATCGGCGCGGACCAGTGCGATCGAGCGGTCGAGCAGCCAGCGCAGCTCCGGAGTCCACAGTGGAGATCCGGGGTCGGGCCAGCCGGCCATGATCTCGGCGGCGTCGTCCGGCCGCACCGCGAGCCGGTCGAGGATCGCGGGCGCGTCGGCCTTGGCGGGCAGCGGAGCCGACGGCCGGTCGCCGGCGAGCCGGTGCACGCGCTCGACGTCCTCGACGGATACCCCGAGCCGGGCGGCGGTGTCGTCAAGATCCACGCGGACGACCCTACCGGCCGGGGACGTCTTCCGCGTACGCGCGAGCGACCCCCGAGCAACCATGCGTCAGGTGGAGACGTGGGCGGAGCCCGGGGGTCGAGGAACGAGCGTGACGGATCGCTACTCCACACGATGTAGCCGGGCGGGGACTACTTCCCCGGTGCCGGCCTGAGATGTCTTCCTGTGCAGGACGATCTCTGACCAGCGCGAGGGGCACGATGAACGGGCCCCGGCCGGGTGAGGCGGGGCGTCGGAAAGCATGGGGGACAGTCCCCGGCGTATCCATGGATCACGAGAGGACGAACGGCGTGAAGATCGGACTGATGGCATGTGCAAGCGTGGCCATGCTGGGTGTCGGCGCGGGCGCGGTGACGGCGGTGCCCGCGACCAGCGAGACGGCGGTCGTGCCGGCCGGCGCCACCCGCTCGGTGACAGGCGTCGACCCCGCGAGGCTGACGTCCGCCATGGACGAGGTCCACCGCGCGGGGATGCCCGGTGTGTTCGCCGAGGTGCGCTCCGAGGGCCAGGTCTGGCGCGGTGCCTCAGGGGTGGCCGATCTGGAGACCGGCCGTCCTGTAACGCCTGGCATGCTGCATCGCGTCGGCAGCCTCGCCAAGACCTTCGTCGCCGCCGCGGTCCTGCAGCAGGTCGAGAAGGGGCGAGTCGAGCTCGACGCGCCGATCGGCCGCTATCTGCCGCGCCTGGTGCCGGGCGAACGCGGCGAGAAGGTCACTGTTCGGATGCTGCTCAACCACACCAGCGGCATAGCCGAGTACCTCGGCTATGCGTTCCCGTCCCTCCAGAAGTTTCCGTCTCTACCGGACATGTCGCCCAAGAGCCTGGACGACAACCGGTTCAGGCGGTTCACCCCGGCCGAGCTGATCGAGATGGGACTCAGGGCGCCCGCCGTCGGCGAGCCCGGAGGCTCGCCGGGGGTGTACGCCAACACCAATTACCTGATCCTCGGCGAGCTCCTGGAGAAGGTGACCGGTACCACCGCCGAGAAGTACATCACCCGGAACGTCATCAGACGCGCCGGGTTGCGGCACACCATGTTTCCGGCCGGGCCGCGCGTCAGGGGACCGCACTCACGGATGTACGAGGCGTTCTTCGGCCTGATCGACCCGCCGCGCGACTACAGCGTCTACGACATGTCCTGGACGGGGATAGGGGCCTCGCTGGTGTCGACGATGGAGGATCTCAACCGCTTCTACGGCAAGCTGCTCGACGGCAAGATCGTCAAGCCGTCGTCGCTGGCCCAGATGCAGCGGACCGGCCCTGTCATCAGCCAGTCCGGGCAGATGATCTCCTACGGCCTCGGCCTGCACGAGCTGGAGATCCCGGGGTGCGGCACCTTCTGGGGCAACGACGGGACGGTCTGGGGCGCCGAGACGCAGTCCTGGATCCGCGCCGACGGCAAGCGCCAGATCTCCGTCGCGATGAACCTCGTGAGATGGAACACGATCGATTCTTCGGGAAGGCCGCAGCCCCACCCCATCGATGACGCGCTGTCGGCTTTCAAGCGGCAAGCGCTGTGCGGCGACGAAGACGCCCCAGCTGAGAACGCCTCGTAAGAAATAAGGCCGCTCATCCTCCGGCGGCTGCGTTCCCGCCAAGTGGACGACGGACGAACGCGCAGGTCGGACCGCTGATCGCTGGTCGTACGTGGTAGGGCGGGTGGGACTTGAACCCACGACCCACGGATTATGAGTCCGATGCTCTGACCGGCTGAGCTACCGCCCCGCAATGGTGGAGTCTCTCACAACTTAGAGCAGGAGGGGATGCGCGCACGGAGGGGAGCCACGCCCTTCGGCCCTCGGCGTAATCCCCGCCTCTGGTGATCGTCTGGTGCTGGTGCCGATGGGCGTCGCGGGAGTTGTGGGGCAATTGTCCGGGTATGGGGTGAGGGATGTGGTCAGGCTCCACACACGACGGCTCTGCGAAACGTGGCTCCGCAACGGATCGGGGGTGTCCCGTGGGGAGACGGCTGGCGGGCGTCTGCGTGCTTCTCCTGGCGTCGGTCGCGGCGTGCGGACAGCGAGGGGAGGAGCGGGGAGCGGGCCTCGGCGCCGTCGGGGCCGTCCGCGAGGGCTTCACCGTCGGCCTGCTGCTTCCCGCCGAGGGCCTCGAGCGCGCCCTGTTCACCCGCGCCTTAACGGCCCGCTGCCCACGCTGCCGGGTCGAGTACGCGAACGCCGCCGGTGACCGGGCCCGGCAGGGGCGGCAGGTCGGGCGGATGCTGGCGGACGGCGTCCGGGTGCTGGTCCTCGGCGCGGTGGATCCCGGGTCCGCCGCGCCCTGGGTCGCGCGGGCGAAGCTGGCCGGGGCGAAGGTCGTCGCGTACGGCCGGCTGGCCGACGGGCCGGTGGACGCGTACGTCTCGACCGACCCGGCGCGGGCCGGCCGGTCGCAGGCCCTGGCCCTGCTCGGCGCGATACAGCGTCCCGGCAAGGGCCCCGGGAAGGGCCCCGGGCCCGTGCTGCTTCTCAACGGTCCGCCGGGCGATCCGTACGCGGTGGCCGTGAAGCGCAGCCTGCACGCGGTGCTGGACGGCCGCGTGACGATCGGCTGGGAACGGGACCTGGCCCGGCCCGGTGACGCGGCGCGCGAGGTGGTGGCGGCCCTCGCGGCGCTCGGCGGGCCCGCGAAGGTGGCCGGCGTCTGCTGCCCGGGCGAGGCGGCGGAGGCGGTCGCGGCCGCCCTCGCGCGAGCGGGCGCGGCCGGGGTCCCGCTGGTCGGCCAGGGCGGGCGGACGGGCGGCCTGCGGCGGGTGAGCACGGGCGCGCCGACCGCCACCGTGACCGTGCGCGCCGACGTCGCCGCCGAGGCCGCCGCCGCGGCGGCGCTCGCCGTCGAGGTCGCGGGCGGCAGGACCGTGTACGGCACGGCCACCGTGTCCAACGGCACCACGGCCTCGATCCCGGCCGTGCTCGTGCCTCCCGTCGTCGTCACGAAGGACTCCGCTGCCGCGGTGCCCCGGGGAGCCGGTCCCGACGCCGCCGGCGCCGCCGTTCCCGAGGGCGCCGCCGGAGTGGTGGTCCGTCCGCGCTGACCGCGTCACCGGAGACGACGAGGGCCGCGGTCGAGACGACCGCGGCCCTGTGTCCCAAGGAGCCAAGGGGAATCCTGCTCACTCCTCGTCGTCGGAGGAGGCGTCGGAGGGCGCGGGGGCGTCGGCCGGGCGCAGACGCTCCCACAGCAGGAAGGCGCCGCCGACCACGAGCATGGCGATGCCCGTCCACAGGTTGATGCGGATGCCCTCCGCCTTCTGGATCTCCTCGGCGCCGTCGAACAGGCCGGTGACGGTGAGGATCAGTCCGTACAGCAGGAACAGACCACCGATCACGCGGCGGATGTCGAAGAGCCGTTGCGGGGCGGCCATCAGAACCTCCTACAGGAAGGGCAGGTAGAACGCCGCGGCGAGGACGACCGCGCCGGCGCCGAGGATGACGGGGGAGCGGTACCAGGCGGCGTCTCCCGCCAGCGCGTCGTCCGAGAGGGACGCGTCGCTCAGGCCGTAGACGAGCCCGCGAAGCTCGCTCTGCGGCTTGGGGGTGGTGACGAGCGTGACCACGACCGAGACGATCGCGTCGACCACGAAGGCGATGCCCGCGCCCCAGAAGCTCGCGTTCAGTTCGGTGCCGAAGTCGAGCACACCCGTCTTGTAGAGGATGTACGACGCGAAGGCGCAGACGGTGCCGCTCAGCAGGCCCCAGAAGCCCGCCCACGCGGTCATCCGCCGCCAGAACAGGCCGATGATGAACGTCGCGAACAGCGGGGCGTTGAAGAACGAGAACAGTGACTGCAAGTAGTTCATGATGTTGCTGAACCCCGCCGCGATGAACGCCGCGCCGATTCCCGCGACGATGCCGCCGGTGGTGGCGATCCGGCCGAGCCGTACGTACCACTCGTCGGAGTGATCGCCGTTGACGTGCGACTTCCAGATGTCGTACGTGAAGACCGTGTTGAAGCCGCTGATGTTGGCGGCGACTCCGGCCATGAACGACGCGAGCAGGCCGGTCACCGCGATGCCGAGCACGCCGTTCGGCAGGAACTCGTTCATCAGCAGCGGGATCGCCTCGTTGTACGTCGGCCCGCCGTCCTTGCCCAGGTTGCCGAACAGCACCACCGCGACGAGACCCGGGATCACGGTCACGATCGGGATCACGAGCTTCGGGTACGCCGCGACGATGGGGGTGAGCCGGGCCGCGTTGGTGTTGCGGGCCGACAGCGCGCGCTGGACCTCGGCGAAGTTGGTGGTCCAGTAGCCGAAGGAGAGCACGAACCCGAGGCCGAGGACCAGGCCGATCCAGTTGGCGCTCATCGGGTTGTCGGTGCCGCTGGTCTGCGCCCAGGTGTGCAGGCCGCCCTCGCCGAGCACGCCCTGCTTGACCTTCTCGCCGAGGCCGGAGAAGCCGCCGACCCGGGTCAGGCCGATCACCACGATCGGCACCAGCGCCGCGACGATCACGAAGAACTGCATGACCTCGTTGTAGATCGCCGAGGACAGGCCGCCGAGCGTGATGTACGCGAGCACGATCGCCGCCGCCACGATGATCGAGACCCACAGCGGCCAGCCGAGCAGGGCGTCCATGACGAGCCCCAGCGCGTACAGGTTGATCCCGGCGATGAGGATCTGCGCGAGGGCGAACGTCGAGGCGTTCAGGAGCTGGGTCGCGCCGTTGAAGCGGCGGCGCATGAACTCGGGGACGCTGTGCACCTTCGACCGGTAGTAGAACGGCATCATCACGACGCCGAGGAACACCATCGCGGGAACCGCGCCGATCCAGTAGTAGTGCACGGTCATCAGGCCGTACTGCGCGCCGTTGGCGGCCATGCCGAGGATCTCGGTGGCGCCGAGGTTGGCGGACATGAAGGCGAGGCCGGTGATCCAGGCGGGAAGCGCGCGGCCCGAGAGGAAGAAGTCCAGGCTCGTCCGTACGGCCCGCCTGGCGGCGAAGCCGATGCCCAGTACCACGAGGAAGTACAGGGCGAGGATCACATAGTCCAGGAGATTGACGTCGAGCCGCAGATCCTGTGCGGCCAGCAATTGGGCATCAGGCACGCAACGCCAGCTACCCGCACGCCTCCCCGTTTCACAAAGTGGGCTCGCGTATACCCAATCGTGACAAAACCGCAGGTGAGCGGGCGGTAAAGCCGGTTTCGGGCGTCCGCCGCGGCGTCCCGCGTGGCCGAGTGGACGAGCGGGTAGGCGAGCAGGTGAGGAGAACACGGACGAAGGGAGACAGGTCATGGCCGACGCCCCGAACCCGATCCAGCTGCAGAAGCACCTGAAGGGCGTGGACTACCCGGCCGGCAAGTCGGACCTGATCCGTACGGCCCGCGACCAGGGCGCCGACGACACCGTCCTGAACGCGCTGGAGCGCATCCCGGACCGGGAGTACGACGGCCCCAACGCGGTCAGCAAGGCGGTCAGCGAGACGGGGTGAACCGAAGCGGGCGGCGCGCGGAAGGGCTCCGCCGCCGCCGTCGGCCGGGTCAGGCCCAGACGCCGGACAGCGGGGCGGCGACGGCGGCGGCCTGGTCGAGCCCCGCCCGGAAGGCGGGCCCCCACAGCCTCGGGTCGAGCACGTCGGCGCCGAACACCTCCCGCGACGCCCCGTCGGGATGCACCGTGTACGCGGCGTCCGCCCCGGCCTCCAGCAACTCGGCGTCGAGCACCTCCCTGGGGGTCAGGTGGCCGAGGGGCTCCAGCACGACGATCGTCCGCGCTCCGCCGGCCAGGTCGGCGTTGGTCGCGGAGCGGACCCCGCCGTCCACGTAGCGCCTGCCGCCGATCTCCACCGGTGGGAAGACCATCGGCACCGCGCAACTCGATGCGACGGCGAGCACCAGCGGCGCGCCGGCCGACCGGTCCCACACGACGAACTCGCCCGTCGCGGCGTCCACGGCGGTGACGAGCAGCTCACGGTCCGGCCACTCCTTGACGGGCAGCCCCTCACCCACCGCCGCGAGCCGTTCCGCCTGGTGGTCCACCCGGGCCGCCAGAGCCATCTGCCCGACCCTGCGCCGGGCCTCACGGCGGTCCAGCGCGGGGTCGGACATGACCGCGAAGACCTGCATGATCCCGTCCATGTCGACGGCGGGTGGCGGTCCGGTGTCCACCTCGGCCCGACGGGCGATCGTCTCCTCCAGGTCGGCGCCGGTGGCCACGAGCGTGCCGACGACCGACCCCGCCGAGGTGCCGACGATGCGGTCCGCCGTCCCCAGGTCCACACCGAGACGGCGCAGGCCGGTCACGATCCCCGCCTCCCAGGCGATCCCGGCGACGCCTCCGCCGCCCAGCACGAGAGCTGTAGTCATGTCCGGAATTATGTTCCACACGCGCGCGAGAACGGGACGCGCCCCCCGTGGTGAAACCGGTTTAGATTTTGTCTGGACGTCAAACTATTGACGGCGCTTCGGCTCATGTGTGAATCTCTCGTTCAGATTTCCATGCACGGAGGAGAAGGACGGTCAGGGTCCCCGCCTGATCGTGCATGGCCGGTTGTCCATGCCCGAAGGGGAAACCGTCCATGCGAAGACTCGCAACCCTGCTCGTGGTCGCCGCGGTGGCGCTGACCACGGCCGTGATCAGGATGGCGCCGGTGTCGGCCGTCGCCGCCGATCCGTACACGTTCAAGAACGTGCAGATCGCCGGGGGCGGCTTCGTTCCCGGCATCGTGTTCAGCCCGGTCCAGAAGGACCTCATCTACGCCCGCACCGACATCGGCGGCGCGTACCGGTGGGAGCAGTCCAGCCAGACCTGGACGCCGCTGCTCGACTGGGTCGGCCAGTCGAACTGGGGCTACAACGGGGTCGTCAGCATCACCCCCGACCCGGTGGACGCCAACAAGGTGTACGCCGCCGTCGGCATGTACACCAACAGCTGGGACCCCAACAACGGCGCGATCATCCGCTCGTCGAACAAGGGCGCCTCGTGGCAGGTCAGCCCGCTGCCGTTCAAGCTGGGCGGCAACATGCCCGGCCGCGGCATGGGCGAGCGCCTCGCGGTGGACCCGAACAAGAACAGCGTCCTGTACTTCGGCGCGCCCAGCGGCAACGGCCTGTGGCGGAGCACCGACTCCGGCGCGACCTGGGCCAAGGTCACCAACTTCCCCAACGTCGGCAACTACGTCGCCAGCCCCGGAGACGCGTACAACGGTGACAACCAGGGTGTCGTCTGGGTGACCTTCGACAAGCGGACCGGCACCTCGGGCAACGCCACCCAGACCATCTACGTCGGCGTGGCGGACAAGAGCAACACGGTCTACCGGACCACCAACGGCGGCACCTCCTGGGAGCGCGTCGCCGGGCAGCCGACCGGCTACATCGCCCACAAGGGCGTGCTCGACACCGCCAACGGCTACCTCTACATCGCCACCAGCGACACCGGCGGCCCGTACGACGGCGGCAAGGGCGACGTGTGGCGCTACGCCACCGCCACCGGCGCCTGGACCCAGATCAGCCCGATCCCGTCCAGCAGCGGCGACGACTACTTCGGCTACAGCG
Organism: Microbispora cellulosiformans; assembly: GCF_008728085.1. Taxonomy (NCBI): domain Bacteria; kingdom Bacillati; phylum Actinomycetota; class Actinomycetes; order Streptosporangiales; family Streptosporangiaceae; genus Microbispora; species Microbispora cellulosiformans. The sequence goes on from NZ_VYTZ01000017.1 coordinate 127,924, forward strand.
GCCTGACCATCGACCGGCAGAACCCGAAGACGATCATGGTGGCCACGCAGGTCTCCTGGTGGCCCGACGCCATCTTCTGGCGGAGCACCGACAGCGGCGCGACCTGGACCCGCATCTGGGACTGGACCTCGTACCCCGAACGCAGCTTCCGCTACAAGATGGACATCTCGTCCGCGCCGTGGCTGACCTTCGGGACCAACCCGCAGCCGCCGGAGGTCACGCCCAAGCTCGGCTGGATGAACGAGTCGGTCGAGATCGACCCGTTCAACTCCGACCGGATGATGTACGGCACCGGCGCGACGATCTACGGCACCACCGACCTCACGAAGTGGGACTCCGGCGGCCAGTTCACGATCAAGCCGATGGTGAAGGGCCTGGAGGAGACCGCCGTACTCGACCTGATCAGCCCGCCGGCCGGCGCCCCGCTGATCAGCGCGCTGGGCGACATCGGCGGCTTCCGGCACACCAACCTCGACGCCGTGCCGTCCATGCTGTTCACCCAGCCCGTCTTCACCTCCACCACCTCGCTCGACTACGCCGAGACGAACCCGAGCGTTATGGTCCGGGCCGGAAACTTCACCGACTCCGACCGGCCGAACGACAGCCACGTCGCCTTCTCCACCGACGGCGGGGCCAACTGGTTCCAGGGCACCGAGCCGGGCGGCGTCAACAACGGCGGCACCGTCGCCGCGGCGGCCGACGGCAGCCGCTTCGTGTGGTCGCCGGCCGACCCCGGCATCCAGGTCGTCTACTCCGTCGGCTTCGGCAACAGCTGGAGCGCCTCCACCGGCGTCCCGGCCAACGCGATCGTCGAGTCCGACCGGGTCAACGCGCAGAAGTTCTACGCCTACTCGGGCGGCAAGTTCTACGTCAGCACGAACGGCGGCGCGAGCTTCAGCGCCACCGCGGCGACCGGCCTGCCGACGACCGACGTCCACTTCAAGGCGCTGCCCGGTAAGGAGGGCGACATCTGGCTGGCCGGGGACGGCGGCCTGTGGCACTCCACCAACTCGGGCGCCTCGTTCACCAAGCTGTCGAACGTCAGCGACTCGATCAACGTCGGTTTCGGCAAGGCGGCGCCCGGCCAGTCGTACCAGGCGCTCTACCTGGCCGGCGCCGTCGACGGTGTCAGCGGTCTGTTCCGGTCCGACGACATCGGCGTGAGCTGGGTGCGCATCAACGACGACCAGCACCAGTACGGCAACATGGGCGAGGCCCTGACCGGCGATCCCCGGATCTACGGCCGGGTCTACCTCGGCACCAACGGCCGGGGCGTCATCTATGGCGACCGCACCGGCGGAACCCAGTCCCCGTCGGCGTCGCCCTCGGCCTCTCCCTCGGCCTCGCCCAGCGCGTCTCCGAGCGCGTCTCCGAGCGCGTCTCCCAGTGCGTCTCCGAGCGCGTCCCCGTCGCGCTCGCCCAGCGCGTCGCCCTCGGCGACCCCCTCGGGCGGCAAGTCGTGCTCGGCGACGTACAAGGTGGCCAACCAGTGGCCGGGCGGCTTCCAGGGCGAGGTCACGGTGAAGAACACCGGCACCGTGGCGATCAGCGGCTGGACCGTCAAGTGGGCCTTCGCGAACGGCCAGACGATCACCCAGTCCTGGAACGGCACGGTGAGCCAGTCCGGGGCGAACGTCACGGTCACCAACGTGAGCTACAACGGCTCGCTCAGCTCCGGGGCGTCCACCACGTTCGGCTTCCAGGCCAACTGGAACAACACCAACTCCGTCCCTGCGACGCTGACCTGCACCGCCTCCTGAGATGACCCCAAGACGGCCGTACGGGCGACTCCACGCCCGTACGGCCGTTCTCTTTTCCATGGTGGCTCCGGCCATGGGCCTCCGACGCGGCCTCGGCACCGGGCCCTCCTCGCTCAGCGAGCGCTGCCGCACGACACGCATTGCCGGAAAAGGGGTGGGCGTGACGTGGCGGGGGTGATCTATTGGAGTGATGAGGGGACTGTCGGGGGAGTGGGGCGGGACCGGGTGGGACAGCCAGGCGCGGTTGGTGGGGGAGCGCTGGGTGGAGCGCCGCCCCAGGCGGCCGGAGGTGGCCGCGCGGCTGCTCATGGAGACCCGCCTGCTGCCCTGGCTCGCGCCGCGGTTGCCGCTGCCCGTCCCGTCGCCCCACGTCCTGCGGCGGGAGCCCCTGGTCGTACGGCATGAGGTGATCGCCGGTGAGCCGCTCGGGACCTTCGACGCCGTGAGCGGCCGCGCTCTGGGCGCGTTCCTGCGCGCCCTGCACGCGACCGATCCCGTGGAGGCCGCCCGGCAGGGTGCGCCGCCGGCGGAAGAGGCGCTGCGGGAGCGGGCGGCCACGGTGAAGGACTTCGGCACGCGTGTCGTGCCGCTCCTGCCGGAGGGCCGGCGAGGCGCCGCCCGGGCGTTACTGGACGGCGTGGCCGCGCTGCCCGCCACCGCCCTGGTCCACGGGGATCTCGGGCCCGAACACGTGCTCACGCGGGACGGCGTGGTGAGCGGTGTCATCGACTTCTGCGACGCGCACGTGGGCGACCCGGCGCTCGACCTGGCGTGGCCGCTCCACGGTGCCCCTCCGGTCTTCGCCAGGGCCGTGGGGGCGGAGTACGGCGCCGTCGCCGAGGTCACCGAACGGGCGCTGCTGTGGCACCGGCTCGGGCCGTGGCACGAGGTCACGCACGGTCTCGGCACCGGCGACCCGGACATGGTGCGTAGCGGTCTGGACGGCCTCCTCGCCCGTCTCCCGGCCTGAGCAGGCCGCCGAGCCCGTACGGCCCGTCCCTCGGCTCACCTACCCAGCCTCATACGTGTGCCCATTCCTCTTCGGGACCGGAGGACGTCGGCCACGCTCCGTGTGCGGCCTGTTACCGTAGGGCGCGTGACCCCCGCACAGACCACGACCTACACTCGCGACATGAGCGAGAACGCGTTCGAGGTGCCGCTGAACGAGGCCGACGGCCATCTGCCGGACGTGATCAACGCTGCCGCACAGCGACACGCGATCGCCTACCTGACGGACCAGGGCCGACGTGTCGCCGCCATCGTGCCGTCGGACGAAGCCTGGTACTGGACCTCCGGATGGCAGTCGGCGGAGGCCGAAGCCGACGAGGACATCCATGAGGGTCGCACGCGCTCCTTCGCCACCATGGATGATCTTTTCGCCGAGATGGACGCGGTCCGGGCGGAAGACCTTCCGTGAAATTCGAGCGTACGGCCGCCTTCCTCCGGGATGTGGCCCGGCTTTCCCCCGAGCAGTACGCGCTCTTCAGAGAAGTGGTCTTCAAGCATTTCCTGCCGGCCATCGAGCAGGGGGCGCACACAGGTCGTGTTTCCTGGCCTACTCGGCTACGTGTTCACAAACTCACAGACACACGTGTCTACGCGATGACGTGGAACTTCGCCTCTCCAGACGGCAGAGCGACCTTCGAGTTCGGCACCACCGACGACGGTGGGCCACTCCTGGTCTGGCGCCGCGTCGGCGATCATTCGATCTACGACCGGCCCTGAAAGAGGTGGGGCTCTCGGGGCCGTGGGGAGAAGGGCGTACCGATGTGACGTACGGCTGACACGCCCGTGGGGGTGGTCGCGTAGATTTGCCTGGGCGGGCCGTCGGGCCGCCCAGAGGCAGGGTGGCCGGACACAGGGGTGACTGCGCGATGGCGATCGGGGTTTACGTCGCGGCCGGCGACGCGAGGAGCAACAAGGGCACGATCGCCCTCGGCATGATCGAGCTCCTCACCCGCCAGGTGGGCACGGTGGGCGTGTTCCGGCCGGTCGTCCGGGCGGGCCGCGAGGACAGCCTGGTCAACACCGCGCGGAGCCGCTTCGCGATCGGCCTGCCCTACGACATGTGCACGGGTGTCACCTACGAGGACGTGCACGCCGACGAGGACCGTGCGGCAGGGGAGATCCTGGCCCGCTACCGGGCGCTGGCCGGGCGGTGCGACGCGGTCGTGGTGATCGGCACGGACTACACGGACGTGGGTGCGCCCACCGAGTTCACGTTCAACGCCCAGCTCGCCGCGAACCTCGGCACGCCGGTGATGAACGTGGTCACCGGCCTCGACCGTACGCCCGACGAGATCGCCACGGCGGTCGAGATGTCGCGCAAGGAGCTCGCCGAGCGGCACGCCACCGAGCTGGCCACGGTCGTCACGAGGGTGGCGCCCGCCCTGGTGGACGAGGTGGCCGCCCGCGTCCCCGCGTACGTGCTGCCGGAGGTGCGGCGGCTGTCCGCGCCGACGGTCAGCGACCTGATGGCCGCCTGCGACGGCGAGCTGTACATGGGGGACGCCGCCCAGCTGGGCCGGGAGACGGGCGGGCTGATGATCGGCGCGATGTCGCTGCCGAACATCCTGGAGCGCCTCACCGAGGGCCTCGCGGTCGTCGTCCCGGCCGACCGGGCCGCCGCGCTGGTGCCGGGCCTGCTGGCCGCGCACAAGGCGCGCACGTTCCCCGCCCTGTCGGCGATCATCCTGAACGGCGGGCTCGAACTGCCCGACGCGGTCGTCCGCCTGCTCAAGGGCATGGACATCCGGCTGCCGATCATCACGACCTCGGGCGGCACGTTCGAGACCGCGACGAAGCTGTCGAAGGCCGAGGGCCGGTTCAGCCCCGACGCCCCCGGCAAGATCGACACAGCGCTCGGGGTCTTCGCCGAGCACGTGGACGCCGCGGCGCTGCTGCGCAGCCTGCGGGTCACCAGGGCCGCCGCGATCACCCCGCTGATGTTCGAGTACGACCTGCTCGACCGGGCCCGCGCCGACCGCAGGCACATCGTGCTGCCGGAGGGCGCCGAGCCGCGCATCCTGCGCGCGGCCGACAGCCTGCTGCGCCGGGGTGTCGCCGAGCTGACCCTGCTGGGCGACGAGCGGGAGATCCGGCTGGCGGCGAACACGATGGGCCTGGCCGTCGACGGCGCCCGGGTGGTGAGCCCGTTCGACCCCGAGTTGCGCGAGCTGTTCGCCGAGGAGTACGCCCGGCTGCGCGCGCACAAGGGCGTCACCCTCGGGCAGGCCCGCGACATCGTGACCGACGTGTCCTACTTCGGCACGATGATGGTTCACCTCGGGCTGGCCGACGGCATGGTCTCCGGCGCCGCCCACACCACGGCGCACACGATCCGGCCGTCCTTCGAGATCATCAAGACGTCTCCGGGCGTCGGCGTCGTCTCCAGCGTCTTCTTCATGTGCCTGGCCGACCGGGTGCTCGTGTACGGCGACTGCGCCGTCGTGCCCGACCCGACGGCCACCCAGCTCGCCGACATCGCGATCTCCTCGGCCGCCACCGCCGCCCGGTTCGGGGTCGAGCCGCGCGTGGCCATGCTGTCGTACTCGACCGGCGAGTCCGGCGCCGGGCCCGAGGTCGACAAGGTGCGGGAGGCGACGGAGCGGGTCCGCGCGCTGCGGCCGGACCTGCCGGTGGAGGGGCCGATCCAGTACGACGCGGCGGCCGAGCCCAGCGTGGCGCGCACGAAGATGCCGGGCAGCCCGGTGGCCGGGCGGGCGACGGTGTTCGTGGTGCCCGACCTCAACACGGGCAACAACCTCTACAAGGCCGTGCAGCGCAGCGCCGGCGCGGTCGCGATCGGCCCGGTGCTGCAGGGCCTGCGCAAGCCGGTCAACGACCTGTCGCGCGGGGCGACGGTCGGCGACATCGTCAACACCGTCGCGATCACGGCCATCCAGGCCCAGGCGCGGGAGGAGGCGCCGTGAGCGCGCCGGCGCGGGAGGAGACAGGGTGAGCGGACAGGTCCTGGTCCTCAACACGGGGTCGTCGTCCATCAAGTACCGCCTGATCGACATGGCGACCCGCACCGGTCTGGCCGGTGGGCTCGTCGAGCGCATCGGCGAGGACGAGAGCGCGCTCGTCCACGACGGCGTACGGGTCGAGCGCAGGGTGGCCGACCACGAGGAGGGCCTCAAGGCCGTGCTCGCGGCGTTCGCCGAGCACGGGCCGTCGCTCGACGGGGTCACCGCGCTCGGGCACCGGGTCGTCCACGGCGGCAGCCGGTTCGTCACGCCCGTCCTGATCGACGACGCGGTCGAGCGGGCCATCGAGGAGATCGCACCGCTGGCGCCGCTGCACAACCCGGCCAACCTGGAGGGCATCCGGGTCGCCCGGCGGGCCTTCCCCGGGCTGCCCCACGTCGCCGTGTTCGACACGGCCTTCCACGGGACGATCCCGCCGCACGCCCACACCTACGCCGTCCCCCGCGAGTGGACCCGCAAGCTCGGCGTGCGCCGCTACGGCTTCCACGGCACCTCCACGGCGTACGTCTCGCGCCGGGCGGCCGCGCTGCTCGGCCGGCCGTACGGCGAGGTGAACTCGATCGTGCTGCACCTCGGCAACGGCGCGAGCGCGACGGCCGTGCGGGGCGGGCGGAGCGTGGACACGTCGATGGGCATCACCCCCCTCGCCGGCCTGGTGATGGGCACCCGCTCCGGGGACGTGGACCCGGCGCTGCCCGCCTACCTCGCCCGGGTCGCCGGGATGGGGCTCGCCGACGTCGACACGGCGCTGAACAAGGAGAGCGGCCTGCTCGGCATGTGCGGCGCCAACGACATGCGGGAGGTCTGGCGGCTGGCCGACGCCGGCGACGAGGACGCCCGGCTCGCGCTGGACGTGTACGGCTACCGCGTGCGCGCCTACGTCGGCGCCTACTACGCGGCGCTCGGCCACGTCGACGCGGTCGTGTTCACCGGCGGCGTGGGGGAGAACAGCGCGCGGGTCCGCGCGCTGGCGACGACCGGTCTCACCCGGCTCGGCATCGAGGTCGATCCCGCCCGCAACGCCGCCGAGTCGGCGGAGGCCAGGGTGGTCTCCCCCGAGGGCGCCGAGGTGACGGTGCTGGTGGTGCCGACGAACGAGGAACTGGAGATCGCCGAGCAGACCGCCGCCTGCCTCGAAGAGGGATGACGCCGGTGACCGTGGCCGCGGGCCCGGCTGGCTATCGTGGGCAGCGGATGGGGGTGAGCCGTGTGTCTACGGCTGAGAACAGTCGGACCGGTGGGGAAGAGGGAGAGCGGCAGGGGCTGCTGGACCGGGTGCGCGCCACTCCGGCGGGCCGGCTGACGCTGCGGATCGTCATCGGGGTGATCGGGACCGCCCTCGTCGTCGGCGGGCTGATCATGGTGCCGTTCCCGGGACCGGGCTGGCTGGTGGTCTTCACCGGCCTCGCCGTGCTGGCCACCGAGTTCGCCTGGGCGAGCCGGGTGCTGGAGTTCGCCAAGCACTGGGTCAGGCGGGCGACGGACTGGCTCAAGCGGCAGAACTGGTTCGTCCGCATCGTGGCGGGCGCGCTGACCCTCGCCTGCGCGGCCGCCATCGTCTGGGTGTCGGTGCGGCTGACCCTGGGCATCGACCTGATCCAGAAGGCCCGCGAACTGCTGAGCTGACCTCCGTCCCGGCGTGCTGACCCATGCCTGAGCGTGCCGGGCGGGGGCCGGGCGGCTTCTCAGGCGGCGGCGCGGGCCAGCCGCCGGATCGCCAGTTCGGCCAGCAGCGCGGCGCCGTCGCCCAGGATGGCGTCGTCGAACTCCGCCTCCGCCGAGTGGTTCGACGGGGCGGTGGCGAGGTCGCGTCCGGGCGGGCAGGCGCCGACCACGAGGAAGGCCCCCGGCACCTGCTCCAGCACGTACGAGAAGTCCTCCGAGCCGGTCGCGGGGGTGGGAAGCGGGAAGTACCGGTCCTCGCCGAGCGCCTCCCGCACCGTCCGCTCGGCGAACTCGGCCTCGGCGTCGTCGTTGACCGTGACCGGATAGCCGATGCCGAAGGCGCAGTCGACGGTGAGCCCGTGCGCCTCGCCGATGCCGCGGGCCAGCCGTACGAGGCCCTCCCTGACCCGGTCCCGGGTGGCGGCCGAGAACGTCCGTACCGTGACCTCGAACCGCGCCTCGTCCGGGATGACGTTGTCGGTGGTGCCGGCGTGGAAGCTGCCCACCGTCACCACGACCGGGTCGAACACGTCGTACGTCCGGGTCACGTGGGTCTGCAGAGCGGTCACGATCTCACAGGCCGCGGGGATCGGGTCGAGGGCGCGGTGCGGGGCGGAGCCGTGCCCGCCCCTGCCGCGCACGGTCACGGTCAGCGTGTCGGCCGCGGCGAGTACGGGCCCGCCCTTGGTCAGGAACAGGCCGCGGGGGATCGTGGTCGAGAAGACGTGCATGCCGTACGCCGCGACCGGCCTGTCGCCCGCCGCGTCGAGCACCCCCTCCTCGATCATGAGCTTGGCGCCCTCCTGGCCCTCCTCGCCGGGCTGGAACATGAGCACCACGTCCCCTTCGAGGTCGGAGCGCCGTCCGGAGAGCAGGTGGGCCGCCCCCACGAGCATCGCCGTGTGCAGGTCGTGGCCGCAGGCGTGCATGCGGCCGTCGACGCGCGAGCGGTACGGCACGTCCGTCTTCTCGTGCACCGGCAGCGCGTCCATGTCGGCGCGCAGCAGCACGGCCGGCCCCGGCCGGGCACCCCGCAGCACGGCGGTCACCGACGTGAGCCGCTCACCGGTCGTGATCTCCAGCGGAAGGCCGTCGAGCGCCGCGAGCACCCTCTCCTGGGTCCGGGGCAGGTCGAGCCCGATCTCGGGCTCCCGGTGCAGGGCGCGGCGAAGCTCGACGAGATCGTCCTGAAGGGTCATGGGCCGCCCATCGCGCGAGAAGGGTCGATGTCGCGCATCACACTAGAGCGCCGGTCGAGTGGTTTCCACGTGGCCGGCGCTCCGGCGGCCCCCCACTGAGACAGTGCCGGGACGCATCTGACCGGGCGACAGTTGCAGACTTTCGTAACTGTATATAATGGCAACAATGTCCGCCGATGAGGAGGCGATTCCTGTGGGGCGTGGCCGGGCGAAGGCCAAGCAGGTGAAGGTCGCTCGCGCGTTGAAGTACAGCGGTGGCGGTGATCTGGAGTCCCTGCGGCGGGAGCTGGGCGTCGACACGACGCCTGCCGCGTGCACGGAGTCCGGCGATGTCGTGGGCGAAGCGGACCTGGACCATGAAGGCGAGCCGAGCGTATGAGTTCCTTCGAGGAGGGTCTCCGGCAGCGGCTGGCCGCGACGCGCCGGGCATTGGCGGCGGCACAACGGGACGGCGATCACTTCGGCGTGCAGACGCATGCCTCGGAGGCGGAGGAGCTGGAGCGGCTGGGCGCCGCCCACGGAATCGTCGTCACACCCGAAGCGGCGGACGGGCCCGCCGTCGAGGACGGGACCGAGTGATGCCGGTCCCGCTCTACCAGGCCAAGGCCGAGCTGTTCAAGACGCTCGGCCATCCGCTGCGCATCCGGGTGCTGGAACTGTTGTGTGAGGGACCCAAGCAGGTCCGGGAGCTGCTGGCCGCGATCGAGGTGGAGGCGCCGAATCTGTCGCAGCAGCTGGCGGTGCTGCGCCGGGCGGGGCTGGTCACCGCACGACGGGACGGGACGACCGTGGTCTACGAGCTGGCCGGGGCCGACGTGTCGGAGATGATGCGGGCGGCCCGCCGCATCCTCACCGAGTTGCTGGCCGACCAGCATGAGCTCCTCGCCGAGCTGGAACAGACGACGTGAGCCTCCGGGAAGTGCCGCGCGGGTTCGCGGATCTGCTGCCCGGACGGTCGGACTGGACCGCCGCGCGCCGCTCACCGGGCCGAGACCTGGTGGCCGGGCTGATCGTCGCGGTCGTGGCCCTGCCGCTGGCGCTGGCGTTCGGGGTCTCCTCCGGGCTCGGCGCCCAGGCCGGCCTGGTGACCGCCATCGTCGCCGGAGCGCTCGCGGCCGTGTTCGGCGGCAGCAACCTGCAGGTGTCCGGTCCGACCGGCGCCATGACCGTCGTCCTCGTCCCCATCGTGCACGCCTACGGCTCCGGCGGAGTGCTGATGGTCGGCCTGATGGCCGGGCTGGTTCTCCTGGCCCTGGCCGCGCTGCGCGCGGGACGCTTCGCCCAGTTCCTGCCGACCTCGGTCGTCGAAGGCTTCACCGCCGGGATCGCCGTGGTCATCGCGCTGCAGCAGGTCCCCGCCGCGCTCGGCGTGACAGCCGGAGACGGCGAGAAGGTGTGGCAGGTCGCGGCCGGAGCCGTGGCGCGCTTCGCCGCTCATCCGACCTGGGCGGCGCCGCTCATGGCGCTGGCGGTGGCCGCGTCGATGCTGGCCGGTGCCCGGCTGCGGCCGGGTGTCCCGTTCTCCCTCCTCGGCGTCGCGGTCGCGACGCTGGGTGCTCAGGTGTTCTCGCTCGATGTCGCCAGGATCGGGGCACTACCAGCCGGGCTGCCCGCCCCCTCGCTCGGTTTCCTCGATCCCGGCATGGTGGGACCGCTCCTGCCGTCCGCGCTCGCCGTGGCGGCGCTGGCGGCGCTGGAGAGCCTGCTGTGCGCCACCGTCGCCGACGGCATGAGCGTCGGCGAGAGACACGACCCCGACCGGGAGCTGTTCGGGCAGGGCATCGCCAACCTCGCCGCGCCCCTTCTCGGCGGCGTGCCGGCGACCGCCGCGATCGCCCGTACGGCGGTGAACGTGCGCGCGGGGGCCCGGTCCCGGCTGGCGGCCCTCACCCACGCCGCCGTCCTCGCCGGCATCGTGCTCGCCGCCGGCTCACTGGTCGGCCGGATCCCGCTCGCGGCGCTCGCGGGGGTGCTCCTGGCCACCACCGTCCGCATGGTCGAGGTCGGCTCCCTGCGCGCGCTGGCCCGCGCGACCCGTGGCGACGCCGTCGTGCTCATCCTGACCTTCAGCGTGACCGTCGTGTTCGACCTCATCACCGCGGTGGCCGTCGGTCTCGGCCTCGCCGTCGTGCTCGCGCTCCGCGCGGTCGCCAGGACCTCCCGGCTCGACCAGGTCCCGCTCGACGCCGGTGACCACAGCGCCGAGGAACAGCGACTGCTGAGCGAGCACATCGTCGCGTACCGGTTCGACGGGCCGCTGTTCTTCGCCGCCGCCCACCGCTTCCTGCTCGAACTGTCCGAGGTCGCGGACGTCCGCGTGGTCATCCTGCGAATGTCACGGATCACCGCCCTGGACGCCACCGGCGCCCAGATCCTCGGCGACGCCATCGCCCGGATGGAGCGCCGGGGCATCACCGTCCTGATCTCCGGCGTCAAGCCCGGGCACGGCCAGGTCCTGGCCGCCCTCGGCATCGCCGACCACCTTTACCGCGACGGTCTGGTCTTCCCCGACACGCCCAGCGCCATCACTCACGCCCGCGGCCTTCTGCACCACCACGGGCTCCTCCCGGCCACCGCGGAGACCGACCGTGTGCGTACGGCGGGTCAGGCGCAGAGCACAGCGGGTCAGAGGTAGAGGCCGGTGCCGTGGTCGGTCTGCTGCGTCGCCACGGCGTGCAGGTCCCGCTCGCGCAGCACCAGGTAGAGCTGGCCCTGCACCTCGACCTCGTACTGGTCCTCGGGGTTGAACAGGACCTTGTCGCCGGTCTTCACCGTGCGCGCGCTGACTCCCGCACCGCACACCTCGCCCCACACCAGCCGGTTGGCCATCTTGACCGTGGCCGGGATGACGATGCCCGAGGTGCTGCGCCGTTCCTCGGACTCCCGCTCGACCCTGACCATCACGCGGTCGTGGAGCATCTGGATCTCGAACTTCGGGTCAGGCACCCTCGCAGTGTACGCGGAGGCCGCCCGGGCGCCGTCATCGGAGGCGAACGGAGGTCAGGAGCTCACGGGCGGCCCATGGCCAGGTCGTAGCCGGTCCCCGAGTGGCGGTAGACGCGGCCCTTGCCCCACTTCAGCACCTGGAAGCGCACGTGGACGGTGTTGGAGGCGACGCCCGTCAGGTCGGCCATCATCTTCTCGGAGAGGTCGACGATCGCGGGGATGTCGTGCTGGGCGACGGCCCACTCGGCCGGGCCGAAGTCCTCGACCACCCCGACCGCGCTCTTCCCCTTGTAAGTGATCTTCACCCTCGTGCCCAGGGGCCAGTACGGGCTGGCGAGCGTCGCGTACCGCATGGGCTTGCCGGAGGCGGTGGCGGCGTCCCAGAAGGACGTGGCGGTCGCCTTGCCGGAGGGAAGGGCGGCGATCCGCTTCGCGTCCGCGGCGGCCGCGCGGAGGGCCGCGTTGAGCGCGGCGCCGATGGCGACCGGGTCCAGGGCCGGGCCGTCGGCGGGGGAGAGCGATGCCGCGGGCGGAGCCTGGGGCGTCACCGCCGCCTCCGCGGCGGTGACCGTGCCGAGGAGGAGCGTGGTTCCGGCCAGGGCCGCGGTGACCGCCTGACGGGCTCGGTTGTCCATGGGGTTCCTTTCGGGTCGCTCGCGGCGCGGTCCTCTGGGGGGAGGACCGCGCGTCGTGCAGGGCTTCCGGCCGGGGTGGCCGGGCCCTCGTACGCGCGTCCGGGCAGCGCGGAGCGGCCCCGGGGCGGGGCGCGGGTGCCGATCGGGCGCGCGATCCCTGGGTGAGGGACGGGAAACGAGTCGCGCGAGGGGTGGAGCGTACAAAGGGGTCAAACGTGATGTGAGGCACGAGTATATGGAAAGAGACAGTAAATAGGACAAAATGGAGTCAGTGCTAGGTAGATCGTCCTTGACCCGAAGGCCCTGAGAGCGCTCTCATAGGCAGGATCCGGCAAAGCGAACGCAAGGGGGCGACATGGCGATCGACGACTTCACCTGGGTGAACGAGCCCGCCGAATGGTCGGGGGACGGGGAGGGGCTGCGGGCCGTCGCCGGCGCCCGGACCGACCTGTGGCAGAAGACGCACTACGGATACTCGTTCGACACGGCGCACATGTTCGGGCGGGAGGTGGCCGGGGATCTCCGGCTGACGGTGACGTTCGACGCCGACTACGCGGAGCAGTACGACCAGGCCGGGGCCGTGCTGCGGATCGACGAGGAGAACTGGATCAAGGCGGGGGTCGAGTTCGTCGACGGCGGCCACCAGCTCAGCGTGGTCGTCACGCGCGGCTTCTCCGACTGGTCCGTCACGCCAGCGCCGGCCGGCCTCGTCTCCGCCACGTTCGACTTCGAGCGCGCCGGAGACGCCGTGACCGTCCGGTACGGCGTGAACGGCGCGGAGCCGGAGCACATGCTGCGCCTCGCCTACTTCCCGCCGAAGACGCCCGCCCTCGCGGGGGTCATGTGCGCCGCCCCGAGCGGCGAGGGCTTCGAGACCCGCTTCACCCGGGTGTCGCTGACGTCCTAGCCGGGGGCAGGACCAGCTCGGCGAAGATCGCGCGGTGGTCGGTCACCGGCAGCCGGTGGACGCCGAACGCCCGCACAGTGACGCGCGGGTCCACCAGGACGTGGTCGATCGTGACGGGCGGCACCGGCAGTCCCCGGAAGTCCCACTGCCGGTACGGCCACGTCCCGGCCAGGCCGTCGCCGGTCGCGTCGGCCGCGTCCCGGTAGCCCGCGTCGAGCAGGCGCCGGACCCGCTCGTGGTCGAGCGTCGCGTTGAAGTCCCCGGAGAGGATGCGCACCTGCCCGGCGGGCGGGGGCAGCGCGGCGAGCACGTCGGCCCAGCAGGTGAACCGGGACGCGTAGCGCGGCGCGCACGGGTGCACGGACACGACGCCGACGGGCTCCGCGCCGGGCACCTCGACGCGGCCCTGCGCCTGCCGGGAGTCGCCGGGGCCGGTGATCGTCTCCGGGCGCAGCGGGAACCGGGTGAAGAGGCCGGACCCACCGGAGCCCTCCCGCGCCCGCTCGTCCCCGTACGGCAGGAGCCGGGTCAGCCCCGCGCCCCGCAGGCCCTCCAGGGCCTCCGGGCTCAGTTCCTGCAGGGTGAGCACGTCCGGGCGCAGCGTCCGTACGAGGTCGACCAGCGCGGCGGGCGGCACCGAGCCCCTCAGCAGGTTGGCCGACAGCACCCGGAGGGCCGGTTCCCGCGTGTCCTGCGCGTTCCGCGTGCCCGCCGCCGCTGCCGTGCCGGCCCCCGCACGACCTGGGCCGGGGAGAGCACTGTCCCGATGGGAGAGAGCACTGTTCGGGTCAGGGAGAGCACGGGGCAGCACGCAGGCGACGAGCACCCCGGTGACCGCCACGCCCGCCACGAGCGCGGCCCGGCGCCGCGTGAGCAGCGCGACGACCGGCGCGGCGACCGAGGCGAGTGCGGCGTACGGCGTGAACGCGACCAGTTGCACCCAGCGGAAGTGGACGTCGCCCGGCACCAGCCGCAGCAGGGCCCACAGCGCGAACGGCGCGACCACGAGCCAGGCGAGCAGGCCGCGCAGGAGGTTCCGGCAGCCCGCCCCGCCGCCGGCGGTCCGCTTCGTCATCCTCGGCCCCCTCGCCACGCCGCTCGGAGTGATGATCCACCCTACGGGCCGGGCGCCCGCGTTCTCAGGACTCCACGCCGACGCGGGCAGGCCGTACAGTCTCGGCATGGATGTCGAAGCGAGGGTCCTGGACGCGATCGACGAGGCGGAGACCGTGCGCCTGCTGGCCGATCTGGTCCGGGTGCCGAGCGTCACGGGCAGCGACGCGGAGTCGGACCTGCAGGACGGATGTGCCCGCATGCTCACCGAGTGGGGCCTCGACGTCGACATGTGGAAGCTCGACCTCGACGACCTCCGCGCCCGCGAGGGGTTCCCGGGGACGGAGGCGGAGCGCGCCGAGGGGTACGGCGTCGTCGGCGTCACCGAGGGCGAGGGCGTGCCCGCGCTGATCCTGCAGGGACACGCCGACGTCGTGCCGATCGGCGACCCGGGCAAGTGGGAGGGGCAGGACCCGTTCGGCGCCCGCCTCACCGCGACCACCCTGCACGGCCGGGGCGCCTGCGACATGAAGGCCGGTCTCGCCGCCAACCTCGCCGTCGCCCGGGCGCTGCACCGGGCCGGCGTACGGCTCGCGCGCCCGCTGGCCGTCCACTGCGTCGTCAGCGAGGAGGACGGCGGCCTCGGCGCCTTCGCCACCCTGGCCAGGGGGCACACCGGCGAGGCGGCCGTGATCACCGAGCCGACGGGCGGCGCGCTGATCACCGCCACCGCCGGGGCGCTGACCTTCCGCCTGGAGGTCGCGGGCCGGGCCGCGCACGGCGCCACCCGCTACGAGGGCGTCAACGCCGTCGAGGCGTTCTGGCCGGTCCTGCGGGCCGTGCGGGAGCTGGAGCGGGAGCGCAACCGGGACCGCGACGCGTTGTTCGGCGCCAACCCGGTGCCGTACCCGATCGAGATCGGCACCGTGCGGGCCGGAGACTGGGCGAGCACGGTGCCCGACCTGCTCGTGGCCGAGGGACGGCTGGGCGTCCGCCTCGGCGAGGACCCCGCCGAGGCGCGGGCGGCCCTGGAGGCGGCGCTCGCCGGCCTCGACGACCCCTGGCTGCGGGACAACCCCGTGCGCGTCACCTGGCCCGGCGGGCAGTTCGCCAGCGGACGGCTGCCCGACGGGCACCCGCTGGCGGAGGAGACGGCCGCGGCCGTCGCGGACGCGACCGGCGCCGCGCCGTCCAGGACGGCCGCGCCGTACGGCAGCGACCTGCGCCTCTACGCGGCGGCGGGCGTGCCGACCCTGCACTACGGCCCCGGCGACGTCCGCTTCGCGCACGCCCCGCGCGAGCAGGTGGACCTGCGGGAGGTCCGCGACGTCACCCGCGCCCTGGCGCTGCTCGCCCTGCGCCGCTGCGGCGTGCGCTGAGCGCAGCGGCCGGAAACGCTGGTGGGGAGAATCAGGCGTTGACGACGGAGGCGATCTCGTTGAGGGGGAACTCCAGGTAGTCGCCGGCCTCCTCGCACCAGGCGTCGAGCACGCCGCTGCGCAGTTCGCCGTGGCTGACCGTGGCGGTGACCCCGTCGGCGAGCGTGATGAGCGCCCGGATGTCGCGGTCGACCACGAAGCCCAGCAGCGACTGCTGGGCGGCGGGCAGCCGCGTCGCCATCCGGCCGATGACCGCCCACGTCTGGCGGGCCCGCGCCTCCCCGGCCGTCTTCCCCGCCGCCGGCCCGCCGCTGACGAGCAGCCGCCGGGCGTGCTCGCGCGGGTCGGGCGGGGGTTCCAGGAGATGCGCGGGGGGATCGAGCTCGGCGACCCGCCCGCCGGGCAGGAGGATGAGCCGCCCGCCCTGCGGCTCCCGCCTGACCGTGATCTCACCGGTGTCGTCCACCGGCACGGGGGCGTACCCCGCCTCGCGCAGGGCGGCCAGCGTCGCCCCGGCGGGCGCCGCGCCCGCGAGCACGGTCGGCGCCAGCAGCCGCAGTCCCAGCCTGCCCAGCTTCCGGTGCGCGGCGATCTCCGCGAGCAGCGCGGGGTCTGAGCCCTGGATGATGCAGCCGACCGACGACACGGTGACCTCGCCGTGGCGCCGCGCCACGTCCCGGATCAGGTACGTCAGGGGCTGCGGGAGCGTCCCGGCCTCCGCCAGGCCGGCGATGAGCGTCTCCGCCGTGTCACCGGCGTCGAGGGCCCGCCGTACGCTCGCGGGGCCGAACCGCCACACCGACGCCGTGCCCTGCGACTCCCGGTCGGCCGCGCGGTCGAGCAGCGCCGCGAGCTCGACCGACGGCGGGCCGGTCACCACGGCGGTGAGGTCGGCGCCGAACAGCGCCGTGCGCTGGGCGCTCGCCATGGCGTGGGTGGCGGCGGCGGCCAGCCCGGGATCGTGCTCGACCTCCGGCACGCACTCGTGGCTCTCGTTCCCGGCCACGGCGGCCAGCGGGGCCAGGGCCCGGCCGAGGCCGGTGAGCATGTCGCACGCGGCCAGGCCGAGCAGGCGGGCCTCGTCGAGGACGGCCGCGGCGCAGTCGGCGAGCAGTTCCCGGTCGAGCAGCGGGGCCCGCCAGTGCACCCGCTGCACGAGCTCACGGAGCGTCGCGAAGGCCCTGTCCTCGGGGATCTCGGCGAGCGCGGCGAACAGGGCCCAACGGATCCTCGCAATCGTCTCGCCGGCCGGGTCGTCGCCGAGCGCGGCGGGCTGACGGCCGTCCACCCGGCGCAGCGACGAGCGCTCCATGCGCCACCAGCCCGCGAGCAGGGCGCACAGCCGCGCGGGGGCCTCCTCCAGCCGCCACGCGTCGAACCCGGCCGTCGCGGTCAGCCCGCCGGCCTCGTCGTCGACGGCGACCAGCCGGGCGACGGCGCAGACCTCCAGCAGCAGCCGGGTCTCGTCCTCCGCGCAGCCGATCTCCCTGGCCAGCCGCTTGATCTCCCGCACGCCGACCCCGCCGTGCTTGAGCAGCGGCAGCGTCGTCTTGTCGATGTTCTCCAGCAACGCCGTCGCCCGGTCGAGCACCCGCGGCGCGGCCAGGCACATCGCGTGCTCGACCGCGCCGGCGTCGGCGCCGGACGTGGCCAGATCGGGCGGGTGCGGCGTGAACGGCCCGTGGTAGTCGGGCCCTCGCAGGGCCAGAGCCACCTCGCGGGGCATCTCGGCCAGATTCCACTGGGTGCGGAAGAGCAGCCCGCGGTCGAGCGCCCACTTCTCCGGCGTGCCGGGGGTGATGAACCGGTTGCCGTCGACGCTGCGCACGGGCCCGTCCCAGGCGAAGTCGTCGAGCATGCCGAGCGTGCCGTCCGGGGCGTCGTCCAGCAGCGTCCCCAGGCGCTCGGAGTCGCCGAGCAGCGCCGTGATCCGCGCGACCACCTGACGCCTGCCGCCGTGCCCGGACAGGTCGAGCACCCGGCACACCCGGCGCAGCGCCTCGGTGCTGAGCTTCCAGGAGTCGAGGTACGCCGAGAGCGGCTCGCCCAGGCCGCAGGGCGCGGTCCACCAGCGGGCCACGGCCTTGGCCAGGGTGATCCGGCCGTCCGGGCCCGGCCAGGCGACGGCGTGGTCGTAGAGGTGATCGAGCCAGGGGATGACCTCGGAGGTGCTCACCCCGAGGAAGCGGGCCAGTTCGTCCTCCGTCGGGTGCCCTCCGACGACCAGGCACGCCTGCAGGAGTTCGAGCGTGGGCAGGGGGAGACCGCGCATGACCTCCATGACGGCGAAGGTGTCGGTCAGCCGGTGCGCCAGGGCGTCCATGCGCCGGGGCCACGGCGGTGCGATCGCGTCCGGGCGGTTGGCCAGGACGCGGGCGAGCCTGTTTTCGTCAAGACTGGCCAGCCAGCCGACTATGTGATCGTTCATAATTGATCTCTCGGGAGTCCCAGGCAGACACCGTAGTGCAGATCACAGCCTCGGCGGGGTCCGCGCACCGGTGGACAGGTCGCGGTCACGAATTCCGAGATCACGATATGTCTCCGCCGATCGGTTGGAAACGGGCGTGCTGTTGGGCCGCTCCGGCCCGATGTCTGCACATCATCGCCCGCCACGCCCACGCTTCGGGAGAGTTCCGGGGAATCCGGGCCGTCGGCCGGAGGGCGCTCCCATGCATTCCGGGCTGCACGGGAGCGCTCTTCGGCCGGCGGACCGCGATCGGCGACAGCAAGATCTAACGACGGAGTTAGGTTTTCGGAGGGCGCGCCGCCGTCCGTCCGTCTTCCCGGCTCGGGGCCGGGGCTCAGGCCGCGAGCACGGCCCATACCGCCTTGCCCTGCGGGACGAGGGGGCACCAGCCCCAGCACGCGCTCAGCGACTCCACGATGTGCAGCCCCAGCCCGCCCGGCTCGAAGGGGGAGGGGTCCCGCAGCACCGGCGCGCTCGACCCGGGGTCGGTGATCGCGCACGCCACGTGCGCTCCCCGGCGGATCAGCGACAACCGGATGACCTCCCTCGGGCGGTCCCCGGTGAGCGTCATGCCGTGCCGCAGCGCGTTGGTGGCCAGTTCGGAGACGACCAGCTCCATCCCGTCGAGCAGGTCGGTCATCCGCCAGCCCGAGAGCGTCCCGGCGGCGAAGCTGCGCGCCGAGTGCACCGACTCCGCGCGGGGCGGGAGGACGAATGTGGCACTGGCGCTCGCCGCGCCGGGCTGGAGGAGGCCGCGAGCGGGCTCCGGCCACCAGCCGATGGGTGGCCACCAGTCGAGCGCCGACCAGTGAATCTGGCCACGAGTCAGGTTCGTGGACTGCACGAGATCATGATGTAGGACACTCCCGTGCATGTGCAAGAGCGAATGCACGTGCAAGCGCGTTGTGCAGGCGCTACCGTTACCCCCGACACCACTGGGACGAAGGGGGCGATCTTTGACAGACTGTGAACCAGTCCACAAAGCGGAGGAATAGCACGTGTCCATAGATCCGCCCGGATCCGGTTCCACCGTTCGGCGAATCATGCTCGGCGCGAGCCTTCGACGCCTGCGCGAGGAACGCGGTCTGACCCGTGAGGTCGCCGGCTTCCACATCCGTGCCTCGGAGTCGAAGATCAGCCGGATGGAGCTCGGCCGGGTCGGGTTCAAGACACGTGACGTCGAAGACCTGCTCACGCTGTACGGCGTCCATGACGACGACGAACGGCGTGGCCTGCTGGAGATGGTCCGCGAGGCGAACACACCTGGGTGGTGGCACAAGTACGGCGAGGTGCTGCCGAACTGGTTCGTCACCTACGTCGGCCTGGAGGAGGCCTCCAGCGTGATCCGCACCTACGAGGTGCAGTTCGTGCCCGGCCTGCTGCAGACGGCGAAGTACGCCCGCTCGGTGATCCAGCTCGGTCATCCGGACGCGACGGAGACCACGCTCGATCAACGCGTCAACCTGCGGCTCCAGCGGCAGGAGAGGCTCACGCGCAAGGACGGCCCCCGGCTGTGGGCCGTCATCGACGAGGCCGCGCTCAGGCGGCCCATCGGAGGGAGTGCGACGATGCGGGAACAGCTCCAGCACCTGCTGGAGGTGTCCACGCTGCCCAACATCACCCTGCAGGTGATGCCCCTTCGCTACGGGATGCACGCGGCCGAGGGAGGCGCGTTCACCATCCTCCGCTTCCCGGACTCCGATCTTTCGGACGTGGTCTACGTCGAGCAGCTCTGGGGTGCGCTCTACCTGGACAAACGTGAGGACATCGATCCCTACCTCACGGCCATGGAGCAGCTGTGCGTGGAGAGCACCACGCCTGGCGGCACTGCCGAGATCCTCGGCGATCTTCTCAGAGAGACATGAATGCAGACATATAACGGGATGCCCGCAACCGACCTCTCCGGGGTCACCTGGCGGAAGAGCGCCCACAGCAACTCGACCGGCAACTGCGTGGAACTGGCCGAGCTTCCCGACGGCAGTGTGGCCGTGCGGAACTCGCGGTATCCCGAGGGGCCGGCCCTCATCTACACGCGGGACGAGATCCGGGCCCTGGTGCTCGGGGTCAAGGACGGCGAGTTCGACGGCCTCCTGGTGTAACCCTCTGTTCACTCGCTTCTCGCGGGCGTAACACCACAAGGCGGGCGCCGTAACAAGGATCCGGCACATTGGACCCCAGGAGAATCGCAAGGGGGGACCTCGTGCTGGAGCAGATGACTCTTTATCCGGTGGCCGACGACGTGCTCTTCGCACCCGGCGGCCGCGTGGTTATCCGCACCTACGGCGTCGCCTCCCCGGCCGACCCGCAGGACGGGCGGCCCAGGGCGGTCGCCTACCGGACCTGGGTCACCGGGGTGCGGGAACAGCCCAGATACTGGCGGTGGGGGCACTTCGAGGACGCCCGCCACGGCCACCGCAAGGTCCTGGAGTGGCTGACCGGCCGAGGGCCGCAGCCTCAGCCGGTCGTCCAGAGCTGACTCAGGCCCGACTCCGGGCTCGGCTCAGGGCTCGGTTTGGCGTCCGGCTCACACGGGGGCGTTCCAGCGGAGCAAAACGGGTTCGTCCCCGTGCTCGTGGCCCAGCACCGAGTACGTCCCGGTGTCGAGGCGGAGATGCCTGCCGTGGGCGGGCGGCAGGCCGAGCCAGCGGGCCGCGAGCACGCGCAGGATGTGCGCGTGCGCGACGACCAGCACGTCGCCGTCCGTGGAGCGGATCCGGGCCAGGACCTTGTCCGCCCGCTCCCCGACGCGCTCGACGGTCTCGCCCGGGTGGGCCTCGTCGCCCGGGACGACGCCGTCCCGCCAGACGTACCAGCCGGGGCGGGAGCCGCGGATGTCCGCGGTGGTCACGCCCTCGTAGCCGCCGTAGTCCCACTCCCACAGGTCCGGGTCGACCTCGTACGAACCGGCGCCGGCCAGTTCGGCCGTACGCCGGGCCCGGCGGGCGGGACTGACGAGGACCTGGGCGAACGACCGGCCCGCCACCAGGCGGGACAGAGCGCGCGCCTGCTCCTCGCCGTGCGGCGTGAGCGGGACGTCGGTGCGGCCCGTGTGCCTCCCGGCCTTGCTCCACTCGGTCTCGCCGTGTCTCAGCAGGATGACGTTCATAGGACCTCACCTTTGCCCACGCGGCGCGCTCCAATCGCACCGCCCCCGCCGGAAAGCGCGGCCCCGGGGGTCCGGGGCCGCCGTCCGGCGGCCGATGCACGTGCATACGACTTTCTCGCCGGTGCCGGTCCACGCGTGAACGTTTCACGAGTGCCACCGGATGCGCTCTCCGATGTCACAGGCGTGAAGGCCGTTCGCGCTGCCGCGGCCGAAAACGGACAGACATAGTCGAGCGCATCCAAACAAGTCAAGGATGGTGACGACGCCCGGGCTCTGCCAGGATTGCGCCGTGTCCACCGGCCGGCCGTCCCTGCGCGCGTTCCGCGCCGCGGTGTTCGCGGCCGCGTGCGTGCTGGTCTCGGCCGCGCTGCACATGCTGGCCGGAGGCGCTCCCGTGCGTGCGGGCGCCCTCGTCGCCGCGCTGGCGCTGACCTGGCTGGGCGCGTTCCTGCTCGCGGCCCGCCGGCGTGGCATTGACGTCCTGCTGGGCGCGTGCTTCGCCGCGCAGTACGGCCTGCACCACCTGTTCACCCTCGGCGCCGCGCACGAGCCGGCGACCATGTGGACGGGGGAGCACGGCACCGGGCTGGGCATGCTGCTGATCCACGCCGCGACGGCGGTCCTGTCCGCCTGGGCCCTGGAACGCGGCGAGTCGGCGCTCGCCCTGATCGTGCACCTGGCCGTCACACCCGTGCGGCGGCTGTGGACCCTGGCCGTCGTCCTCGCGGGCCCGCCGACCGGCGCCGCGCCGCTCCCCTCGGGCGTCCTCGGGCGGTTCTCCCTTCCGCTCCCGCGCCGAGCCGACTTCGCCGTGGTGGTCGCCCGGCGTGGTCCGCCTCCGGTCCTCTCCGTTCTCTGATCCGGGCTCGCCCCTCCGGGGGCGGCGGCCGCCGACATGCCGTACGCCCGTTCCCAGCCGCCCTGAACCGCGCACCGCGCGGTCGCGGCTCGTGTCCGGCACGCACGCCCCGCCG
Organism: Microbispora cellulosiformans; assembly: GCF_008728085.1. NCBI lineage: Bacteria > Bacillati > Actinomycetota > Actinomycetes > Streptosporangiales > Streptosporangiaceae > Microbispora > Microbispora cellulosiformans. Next base: position 150,004 of record NZ_VYTZ01000017.1, read on the forward strand.
CGCGTGTCCCAGGTGACCGCCTCGCCTCGCCGGCCCCCTTGCGGCATTCCTTCCGGGATGCGCGCAGGGCCGGAGCCGCCGTCCGGGGCTCCGCTCCGGCCTTCGCCGCCGTACGACGCGTCCACCTGGGCCTCTTCGTGAGGGGCGGCCGCCGCCGGACACTCCCCCCATGCCCTGGTGAGGCGTGCCCGCGGGCGCGCGCTCACGGCCGAACGGAGAAACCCCCCCATGACCTCGACCACCGACGTCCATCCCGTCGCCGACCCCCCGCGGCCTCCCCGCCGCAGACGCGCGAACTGGGCGGCGCTGCGCCCCCTCGTGGTCCGCCTGCACTTCTACGCCGGAATCCTGATCGCCCCGTTCCTGCTCGTCGCGGCGGCCACGGGCCTGCTGTACGCCGCCTCCTTCCAGATCGAGAACGTCGTCTACCGGCACGAGCTGACCGCGCCGGTGAGCCGGACCGCCGTCCCCCTGAGCGAGCAGGTCGCCGCGGCCGGCCGGGCGCTGCCCGAGGGGAAGGTCGCCGCGGTGCGGCCCGCGGCCGAGCCCGGCCTGACCACGCGCGTGCTGTTCGACGTGCCGGACCTGCCGGAGAGCACCCGGATGGCGGTCTTCGTCGATCCCGGGACGGGTCAGGTGCGCGGCGCCCTGGAGAGCTACGGCGGCTCCGGGGCGCTGCCCGTGCGCGCCTGGATCTCCGACCTGCACCGCCGCCTGCACCTCGGCGAGCCCGGCCGGATCTACAGCGAGCTGGCCGCGAGCTGGCTGTGGGTGGTCGCCCTCGGCGGGCTCACGCTGTGGCTGACCCGGCGCCGCCGGGACGGCCGCCGCCTGCGCGGCCTGTTCAGCCCGGACCGCGCCGCGAGCGGGTCGCGGCGCACGCTGTCCTGGCACGGCTCGGTGGGCCTGTGGGCGCTGCTGGGCGTGCTGTTCCTGTCCGTCACCGGCCTGACCTGGTCGAAGTACGCCGGGGACAACATCGCCGCGCTGCGCACGACGTTCGGCTGGGAGACTCCGGCGATCAACGCCGACCTCGGTGCGCACGCCGGGCACTCGGGACACGCCGGGCACTCCGCGGGCGGCGGTCAGGCCGGCGGCACCCCTGACGTGGGCATCGACCAGGTCGCGCGGGCGGCGGCCGCGTGGCGGCTGTCCGGCCCGCTGGAGGTCGTCCTGCCGGCCGGGCCCGGAGACGCGTACGTGGTCAAGGAGATCCACAAGACCGCCCCCACACGCCTGGACCAGATCGCGTTCGACCCGGCGACCGGGCGGGTCGTGGGCGAGCTGCGGTTCGCCGACTATCCGCTGGCCGCCAAGCTCACCGAATGGGGCATCGACGCCCACATGGGTCTGCTCTTCGGCCTGGCCAACCAGATCGTTCTGGCCGCGATCGCCGCCGGGGTCATCACGCTGATCGTGCTGGGCTACCGGATGTGGTGGCGGCGCCGCCCGACCCGCGGCTTCGGCCGGCCCTACCCCCGGGGCGGCTGGCGGGGCCTGCACTGGGGAGTCCTGGTGCCGCTGGCCCTGCTCACCGCCGTGATCGGCTACTACCTGCCCCTGATGGGCATCTCCCTGGCCGCGTTCCTGGTGATCGACGTCCTGCTCGGGCTCCGCGCCAGGTCGGCACGCTGACCCCCTGAACCACCACGACGGCGTCGGGCCGGTCCACCTGATGGGGGCCGGCCCGGGCGGCGCCGCGCCTCGCGACGGCCCGCGTCCGCGGGAGGTCATCCACGCGGCGGAGCGGCGACCGCGGGCCGGCTGACCAGGAACAGGCCCCCGAGCAGTGCGACGGACGCGATCACCGGCGCCGGCCCCGGTGCGAAGCCGGTCACCGTGAGGGTGAGCAGCGCGCCGCCGACGAGCGGTACGGCGACCGCCACGTGCCGGCCGGCCGCGGCTCCCGCCGGCTCCTCCCACCGGCCGAACAGGGCGGTGAGCCCGAGCAGGACCGGAGCGAGGGCGGCCATCCACAGCGGGACGCCGCTCCACCAGGCCGCCGAGCCGGGGAGCGGGGTGTCCAGCCCGAACCCGATGGTCGCGACCCCGGCGACGGTGACGAGCGCGGTCATGTGCCACAGGTAGACGGTCATCATGCGCGGCGCGAGCGCGGTGAGCACCGCCTCGGCGCGGGGCCGGCGGGCCATCGCGTTCAAAGCGGGGCGCAGCAGCATCGCCAGGCCGAGCTGACCGGCGAAGAGCGCGAGCAGGCACGCGCTCGGCGGGGCCATGTTCGAGACCGCGCCGGGCATCCCGATCATGCTGGCGGGGTACGGCCCGGCCGCCACGAGGGCCGCCACCATCGCGAACCCCGCGCCCGCGAGCGCCGCCGCGCGGCGTCCCCGCAGCCACTCCAGGCCGCCGTCGGCGTAGCGGAACCCGACCTGGTGGACGGTCAGCCACACGAACGCGACGTTGAGATAGCCGGCGGCCTCCAGCCCCGAGAAGCGGACCAGGTCGGTCAGCACCGCGCCGCCCGCCAGCACCGGCAGCGCGACCCCGGCCCGTACGCGCAGCAGGCGGGGTGTGGCCACCACCGCGAGCAGGTACACGGCGAGGAACCACAGCAACTGGCCGACGGTCCGCGCGGCCACCTCGACCGGCTGCGGGGGCACGCCGAGCGCGGTCAGGAGGTGGGGGAGCGGCAGCCAGACGGCCGCGAGCGGCGCCACCGGCCAGGCCAGGCGGCGCACCCGCCGCGCCGTCCACTCCCGCGCCGTCCGCCTCTCCGCGCTCGACCGCCGCGCCGTCCAACCCCGGGCGGCCCGGCCGCTCTCGCCCGCGTCCGCCGGTACGGCGCGGCGTGCCGCGGACCGGTAGCTGATCGCGTTGGCCGCGCCCCCGGCGAAGAAGACCAGCGGCATCACCTGGGAGATCCAGGTGATGAACGGCGCCGCCGCCAGGGCGTTTCCCGTGGTCAGCCGTCCTCCGGCGTACGAGAGGACCGGCATCGCCCAGTGCTGGGCGACCACGAGGACCATCCCGAAGACGCGCAGGACGTCGATGAAGCGGTCCCTGGGCCCGGGAGCGGCGGGGGCCCGCACGGGGGCGGGCGGAAACATGGTCAGGGACACGGGGGCGCCGCCTTCGGTCGTCGGTTGTCGGTCACGGGCCCGGCCGGAGCGGTGGGCGGTCGCGACCATCCGATCCGGCGCCGGCCGGGGGAGAAGAGCCCGGGGAGAGCCCGGGGGAGAGCCGGAGGGCTCGGGGTGGGAGCCCGGGAGAGTGACAGTGCGGGAGCTGGAGGGCTCGGGGTGGGAGCCCGGGAGAGACACAGTGCGGGAGCTTCCGCCGGGGTTTCCCGGCCGCTCCAGGCTCCCGCCCGGGCGCCGTCCGGCGCAGCGACGGAGCCACTACTCCCGATCTTGGGTGAGCCCCCGCCTCCGGGGTGGGGCCTGCCCTACCACTCCGGCTTACGGGCGGCGGCCGGGCCTCGGCGACAGGGGGAGGATGAGGGCGCGGCGGGGGAGTTGGTACCGTTGCGTCCGACGCGCGCAGCGCAGCGAAGTCCGGTGTGAACCCGGCGCTGTCCCGCAACTGTGGTTCCCCTCCCCGGGGACGAGCCAGGTCGCCTGCGTTGTGCGCCGACGCCATCAACCCTCGTGGAAAAGGGTGATCCGTCATATCCCGCGGGTCTCTCGATTTCCCGGCTTCCCCCCTTGGAGGACCCTCGTGAGGCCCCTGCGTACGGCCGTCGCGGGTGTGGTGCTGGGTGTGCTCGGACTGGCCGGCTGCGGCCAGAGCGGCGGCACCGCCACGTCCGCGTCCCCGCCACCGTCTGCCCCCTCGAACGCCGCCCCCTCGAACACCGCCGGCTCGAACACCGCCGCCTTCCCCGTCACCATCCAGGCGGGCAACGGCGCGGTGACCATCGACAAGCGGCCCGAGCACATCGTGTCGCTGTCCCCGACGGCGACCGAGATCCTGTTCGCGATCGGCGCGGGCGGCCAGGTGAGCGCGGTGGACGACCAGTCGACCTATCCGCCCGAGGCGCCGAAGACGTCGCTGTCGGGCTTCAAGCCCAATCTCGAGGCGATCGCCGCCGCCAAGCCCGACCTCGTCGTGCTCGCCAACGACCTGAAGGGCGTGGTCGCCGGCCTGGGGAAGGTGGGCGTGCCGGTGCTGCTGGAGCCCGCCGCGACCAAGCTGGAGGACACCTACGACCAGATCAGGGACCTCGGCGCGGCCACCGGCAACGTGGACAAGGCCGAGGAGGTGGCCGGCGGCGTCAAGCAGAAGATCGACGCGCTCGCCGCGGCGGCGCCCAAGGGCAAGAGCCTGACCTACTACCACGAGCTGGACACCACGCCGTACGCCGCCACGTCGAGCACGTTCATCGGGCAGGTCTACGCCCTGTTCGGGCTGAAGAACATCGCCGACGAGGCCCCGGACGCGGCGGGCGGCTACCCCAAGCTGTCGGCGGAGTTCGTGGCCAAGGCCGACCCCGACCTGATCTTCCTCGGCGACACCAAGTGCTGTGGTCAGAACGCCGCCGCGCTGGCCAAGCGGCCGGGCTGGTCCGGCCTGGCCGCCGTGAAGCAGGGCCGCGTGGTGGAGCTCGACGACGACGTCGCCTCCCGCTGGGGGCCGCGCGTCGCCGACCTCGCCCAGGCCGTCAGTGACGCCGTCCAGAAGGCGGCGGGCTGAGCCGGTGGCGACGCGTCCGCGCCGGGCGCTCCTTGTCGTGTCCGTCGTGCTGCTGGTGAGCCTGATCGCCGGGCTGGCGGTCGGCGCGGCGGTCATCTCGCCCCGCGCCATCGCGCTGGCCCTGCTCGACCGGCTGCCGCTGGTGTCCCTGCACTCCGGCCTCCAGCCGAACGAGGAGGGGATCGTCTTCCAGCTCCGGGTGCCCCGGGTGCTGCTGGCCGCCGTCGTGGGCGGCCTGCTCGCCCTGGCGGGGGCGGGCTACCAGGGTGTCTTCCGCAACCCGCTGGCCGATCCGTATCTGCTCGGCGCGGCGGCCGGGGCCGGTCTCACGGTGACGCTCGTCGTGGTGTTCCTGGGCGGCGACGCGGGGGTGGCGGCCGTGCCGGTCGCCGCCTTCGCGGGGGCCGTCGGCGGGGTCGCCCTCGCGTACGCGCTGGGCCGCACGGCGGGCCGGGCCGGGGGCACCGCGACGCTCGTGCTCGCCGGGGTCGCCGTCACCTCGTTCCTCACCGCCATCCAGACCTTCGTGCAGCAGCTCAAGGTCGACGAGCTACAGCGCATCTACTCCTGGATCCTCGGCGACGTCGGCGGCGGCTGGGAGCAGCTCCGCATGATCGCGCCGTACGCCGTGGTGTCGACGGTGGTCATGCTGCTGCACGGGCGGCTGCTCGACGTGCTGTCGGTCGGCGACGAGGAGGCGGTCAGCCTCGGCCTGCACGCCACGCGCGTGCGGTTCGCCGTGCTGCTGGCCGCCTCGCTCGCCACCGCGTCCGCGGTGGCCGTCAGCGGGCTGATCGCCTTCGTCGGGATCGTGGTGCCGCATGTCGTACGGCGGCTCGCCGGGTGGTCCTACCGCGTCGTGCTGCCGCTGTCGTTCCTCGGCGGGGCGGCGTTCCTCGTGCTGGCCGACACCGTCGCGCGTACGGTGCTCGCCCCGGCCGAACTGCCCATCGGGGTGGTCACCGCGTTCGTCGGGGCGCCCTTCTTCGTCGCCGTCCTGCGGATGACCCGGCGGGTGGAGACGTGAGCGGAGACACCGCCCGCCCCGGCGCTCCGGCGGTGGAGACGCGCGGGCTGGGCGTCACGCTGGGCGGGCGGCAGGTGCTCGCGGACGTCACCCTGTCGGCCGCGCCGGGGCAGTGGCTGGCGGTCATCGGCCCCAACGGCGCGGGCAAGTCGACGCTCCTGCGGGCGGTCGCCGGGTTGATCCCGCGGCAGGGCGAGGTGCTGGTGAACGGCGCGGCCGTGGAGGGCCTGCGCCCGCGCCGGCGGGCCCGGCTGGTCGCCTACGCCCCGCAGACCCCGGCGCTGCCGCCCGACATGACCGTGTACGACTACGCGTTGCTCGGCCGCACGCCGTACATCTCCTATCTCGGCAGCGAGAGCGCCCGGGACCGCGAGGTGACGCGGTCGGTGCTGGACCGGCTCGACCTGGACGGCTTCGCGGCCCGGCCGCTCGGGCACCTGTCGGGCGGTGAGCGGCAGCGGGTGGTGCTCGCCCGTGCGCTGGTGCAGCAGGCGCCGGTGCTGCTGCTGGACGAGCCGACCACCGCCCTCGACCTGGGACACCAGCAGCAGGTGCTGGAACTCGTCGACCGGCTGCGCCTGGCCGACCGCCTGACCGTTGTGACGACTCTGCACGACCTCAGCCTCGCGGGGCAGTACGCCGACGCGTTGGTGCTGCTCGCGGAGGGCCGCGCGGTCGCGGCGGGCCCGCCCGGGCGGGTGCTGGCCGAGCCGCTGCTGACCGAGCACTTCGGCGCCCGCGTCCGGGTGGAGCCCGGCGCCGACGGGCGGCCGCTCGTCCACCTGGTGCGCCCACCGCTGCCTTCTCCGATCTCCGCGGTGGAGGAGGGATGACCGGCCTGCCGCGGCCGTCGCTGACGCACCGGGCCGAGGACGGCGCGCGCCTCGGCACGCTGGTGTGGCGGTTCGGGCCGGGCTGGCGGATGATCTCCTCAGCGATGCTGGGCGGCGGGATCGGCCCCCGGGAGTGGGTGCTGAACGCGCAGGTCGCGAGTGGCTACGCGCGGATGGACCCGGTGGAGCACATGGCCTCGCTCGGCCCGGAGGGCCCCGGCGTCGGCATGATGACGGCGGCGCTGGTCGAGCGGTTCCGCGTGGCCGCCGACGGGGGAGCGGAGGCCGTCGCCACGGTCGGCCTGGGCGTGCCCACCTGGGCGGCGTCGCCCGAGGGCGTGCCCGACCCCGGCCTGCCCATGGTCCCGGAGCCAGATCAGGGCCCCGCACGGGAGGCGGCGGCAGGCCGGGATGCTCCGGAGCGCGGGCCGGAGGCCGCGCGGGAGGCCCTCGGCGCGGGCGGCGCGGGGGCGTGCGCGCCGCGCCCGGGGACGGTCAACATCCTGGTGGCGGTGCCCGTGGCGTTCTCCGACGCGGCGCTGGTCAACGCCGTCATGACGGTGACGGAGGCCAAGACCCAGGCGCTGCTGGAGGCGGGCTTCCCCTGCACCGGCACCGCGTCGGACGCCGTCTGCGTGGCCGTACGGCGGGAGGGCCCGGCGGAGCCGTTCGGCGGGCCGCGCTCCGTCTGGGGCGCGCGGATCGCCCGGGCGGTCCACCGGGCCGTCCTCGACGGCGCGCGTGACTGGGGGGACCGCGCTACGGCGTGAAGGCCGCCGTCACCTGATGGTCGCCGTCACCTGATGGTCGTCGTCATTTGAAGGTCACGGTGTTCACCATGTGGTCGATCAGGCCGCGGTCGCACTTCCCGGACGGGCAGAAGAACGTGATCAGGACCGTGGTGCCGGTGTCGCCCTGCCGCACGAGGTAGGCGTAGAAGTCGAGACGGCCGCCCTGCTGAGGGTCGCTCAGCACGCCCTCGACGAGGAACGCCGGCTTGGCCCCCACCGTCGTGGGGGACGGGACGCCGGTGTAGGCGACCGTGCCGGGGAAGGCCGTCTGCAGGCTGTCCTGGAGCTCCATCGGCGAGTCGGAGGTGCTCAGGGTATTGCTGACCTGGGCGAACACCCCTCTGGCGCGATCCGGCTGGCCACTGATGATCGGGTCCACCTTCGACCAGTCGGTGTTGCCCGGCACCGCGAACAGCGCGTCGAACTCGTCGCGGGCGGGGGAGGCGATCATCCACTGGTCGGCGTTGGTCCTGGCCTCGCCCCAGGTCGAGGGGTAGGCCATGGTGAACGGCGCGGCGGTGCTGCCCGGATAGGTGTTCCACGTCGCGGCGGTGTCCCCGCCCCGGGTGAGCAGCAGCGTGGCGGCGACGGCGATGGCCGTCAGGACCGCCAGGCCGCCGATCAATGGTCCGAGCGGGAGTTTGCGCCGGGCCGCCGGCGCCGCCCCCGCCGCGACCGTGGCCTGGGTGTGGGACGACCCCGGCGGATACGAGCCCTGATGCGAACCGGGGTGAGAGCCCGCGGAGTGCGAGCCCGGAGGATACGACCCCTGATGCGAACCGGGGTGAGAGCCGGGGTGCGATCCGGCGGGGCCGCCGGAGTACGAGCCGGGGTGCGTGCCCGGATACGAGCCGGGATACGAGCCGGGCTGGGCGCCGGGATACGAGCCCGGCTGCCCGGCCGAGGGCCGGGAGACCGGCGGCACCGAGGACGGCGGCACCGACGACGGCGGGACGGAGGACGACGCCGGGGGATAGGACCCCGCCTGATGGGACTGCGCCGGATGAGATTGCGCTTGGGCCGGATAGGACTGGGCGGGATGGGAGCCGCCGGGATAGGAGACCGGTGGGTGGGAGGAGCCCGCTTCGGCCGGGCCGTCCGCCCCGCCGCTGATCGCGTCGCGCAGGGCGGACACGAACGCCAGGCAGGTCTCGTACCGGTCCTCGGGCGCCTTGGCGAGCGCCCGCGTCAGCACGGCGTTGACCCCGTGCGGCAGGTCCGGCCGGTACGGCGTGAGCGGCGGCGGGTCGTGCGAGACGTGGGCGTAGAGCAGAGCGAGCTCGGTGTCCCGCTGGAACGGCGGCTGCCCGGCGAGCGCCTCGTAGACGACGCAGGCGAAGGCGTACAGGTCGCTGCGCCCGTCGACCGGCAGGCCGCGGATCTGCTCGGGGGCGACGTAGCGCGGGGTGCCCATGAAGTGGCCGTGGCTGGTCAGCCCGGCCTCGGCCGACGAGCTCTTGGTCAGCCCGAAGTCGGTGAGGTAGACGTGTTCGGACCGGGTGACCAGGATGTTGGCCGGCTTCACGTCCCGGTGCACCAGGCCGTTGGCGTGCGCGGCGTCCAGCGCGGAGGCGATCTGCGCGAACAGCGGATTGGCCCGCCCGACCGGCAGCGGCCCCTCCGACTGCACCAGCTTGCGCATGTCGCTGCCCTCGACGTACCGCATCGCGATGAACAGCAACTCGTCGCGCTCGCCGGCCTCGTACACGGGGATGATGTTGGGGTGGTCGATGCTCGCGACCAGCCGCGACTCCCGTACGAACCGGTCGCGGAAGCGGTCGTCCTGGGCGAGCTGCGGCGCGAGCACCTTCAGCGCCACGGCCCGCCCGAGCCGCTGGTCGCGCGCCCGGTAGACCGTGGCCATCCCCCCGCGACCGACGATCGCCTCGATCGTGTAGTCGCCGAGTCGCCGCCCGATGAGCGGAGGCATCACCGGCCCCTCCGTCATTCGGATTCCCCCCTGAAGGTTCTTCGGATCACTGATCGACCGGGTTCCCGCAGAAGCCGCAGAAACGGTGTCCCTGGCCCAGTCGCATGCCGCACTGCGTGCAGAACTTCAGCTGTGCCTGCCCCCGTGGCGGCGAGAGGTCCGGCGGGTACGACCGCCCCTGCGGATGCGACGGGTCCGGAGGGTGGGAGTGCCCGCCGGCCGGGGACGGGTCCACCGGCGCATGTGCGGCCGGTCCGCTCGTGGGCGGCGGCTGCATGACCTCGGGGGACCGGGCGGCCTCGGCTCCGAAGACCCGGGTGACCGCGTACGGCGGCCACGAGGGCCCGGCGTCCCCGGTCCCGCCCGCCGGCCTGTCGCCGTGCTGGTGCGCGCCGGGATGGCTGACGGGATAGGCGTCGTGATGGGCGTCAAGGTGGGCGCCGTTGGCGTGGGCGAGGTCCTGGGCCTCGGGAACGGCGCGGCCCGCGGCGTTCCTGCGGCGCAGCAGCACGACGCCCGCGACGAGCAGGACCAGCACCACGACGCCGCCCGCGGCCCAGACCAGCGGCGACACCGTCGACTTGCGCTGCTCGGCCGGCACGGGCCGGGCCGACGGCTTGGCGCCCGAGTCCTCCGCCGTGCCCGCCTTGGCCTTCGCGACCCGCAGGTGGTCGGCCGCGACGGCGTGGTCGGGCCGGAGCTTGAGCACCTGCTCCAGCACCGGCGCCGCGTTCGAGTAGAGCTTGTTGTGGTAGGAGGCGAGAGCGTTCTCGAAGACCACGTCGACCGGGCCGCGGCGGGGAGTGATCCCGACGCCGACGAGCGCGGTGCGGATCTCGTCGGCGGGCGTGATGGTCAGGGGGACGTCGCCGCCTCCGGCGAGCAGCCCCACGACCTCGCTCCTGCCGTCGTCGATGAGGGCCGCGCCGGGCGCGCCCTCGGCGAGGAGCCCGGCGAGCTTCTCGCGCTCGTCGTCCTTGAAGGTCCGGCTGCCCGGCGGGTCGAGGTGCGCGGTGTCGAGCTTGGGCGGCAGCTTCGCCGACGGCCTGCCGGTCAGCGTCATCACGTCGAGCGACGCGATGGTGCCGGCGATCGCGGTGCCCAGCGGCGCCGTGGGCAGAGACTGCTTCTCGCCGCCCTTGGTGACCTTGAGCACGGCCGGGGCCGCCGGGGAGGTCCCGGTCGTCAGGATCTGCGCGGGCAGCCCTCCGGTCGGCGGGTCGAGGTAGGGGTAGACGGTGACGTTGGTGGTGACCGTCGCGATGCAGGTCGAGTCGCTCTTCTGCGGGGGGTAGCACCCCTGGAGCCGCCGGTCGAGGTCGGCGTCGTCGAGCGTGTGCCGCTTGAAGTCCGCCGGCACCTTCACCTTGAAGTATTCGGCGAACACCCGGTTGGCGGCGTACACCCGGGGGTCCTGGGCGGACTGCACGACCTGGGTGGCGGTCACGATCACCCCGTCGGGGGTGACGGTGAAGCCGCTGCCTCCGTCGAGGTCCACGTCGTACTTCCGGGCGATCTGCTTGATCACACCGCGGTCGTCCAGCAGTGTGACGGACACGGTGGAGGACGACTCGACGCGTACGGCACCCGGGGTGACGCGGTCGGTGGAACCGCTCGGGTGTGGATGGAGCATGGGCGCCGCGAGCACGGCGGTCGCGCCCAGCCCCGCGACAAGAGAGTGCAGGCGGGGCATTCTGCGTCTCCTCGGCCTTCTCGGATCGGTTTAAAGCGTCTCAGTGCGGACGGTGCTCGACAAGGTGAGCATCGTGACCGACATCCACTTGATACAGGCCAATGATCAGGCAGTCACTTGACAACCGCTTGCAGGGCGATTGCGGGGCAGATTCGACTGATGCGCGTTATGCCGGATAAGAGTTACGCTGCGCGTCATGCGCGTTTCCCCCCTCCGCTCGGTCCCCCGTGTCGACCTGTTGATCGGCCTGGCCATCATGGCGCTGGGCACCCTTGAGGCGTTCACGGTCGCCGAGAGCTACGGCGCGGCCGAGACCCCCGAGCTGTGGTGGGTGGGGCAGGCGGTGGTCACCGGCGTGCTGGTCTGGTACCGCCGAAGGTCGCCGGTGACGGTCTTCATCCTGATGATCCTCGCGCAGTACATGTGGCACCGGCAGGGCTACGAGCAGTGTCCCGTCTGGCAGCTCGCCGCGCTGCTCATCGTCTTCCACACGATCGGCGCGCATCTGCCGGTGCGGCACGGCGGCCCCTGGGGGCTGGCGGGCATCCTGATCTTCGACTCGGGGGCCGTCGACCATCGGTTCCTGCCGTTCGAGGAGGTCATCTTCCTCACCGTGATGTTCGGCTCGGCGTACGCCACGGGCCTGGCCCTGCGCGGCTATCTCCTGCGCGCGCACCGGATGGCCGACCGGGCGGCGCGGCTGGAGATGGAACGGGAGCGCCGGGCCGCCGAGGCCGTCGCCGCAGAACGCAACCGCATCGCACGGGAGCTGCACGACGTGGTGGCCCACAGCGTGAGCATGATGGTCATGCAGGCCGGGGCGCTGCGGCGCAGGATGGCCGTGGCGCGGGAGGACGGCCCCGGCCCCGAGGCGGCGATCCTCTCCGGCATCGAGCAGGCGGGCCGCGACGCGGTGGAGGAGCTGCGGATCATGCTCGGCGCGCTGCGGATGCCGCAGGACGAGGCGCTGCCCCAGCCGGGGCTCGACATGGTGCCCAACCTCATCGCGACCGTCGCGTCCTCCGGCCTGCGCGTCACGCTGGAGACCGAGGGCGACCCCGTACGGCTCGCGCCCGGTCTCGACCTGTCGGCGTACCGCATCGTCCAGGAGGCGCTCACCAACGCGGTCAAGTACGCCGGGGAGGCCGACGCCCGCATCGTCGTCGCCTACCGCCCCGACCGGCTGGACCTGGAGATCGCCGACAACGGCGGGCGGGCCGCGACGGCGCTGTCCACGGGCAACGGGCTCATCGGCATGCGGGAGCGGGCCGAGCTGTTCGGCGGCCGCCTGGAGGCGGGGCCACGGCCGGAGGGCGGCTTCCGCGTCCACGCGACGCTGCCGATCGCGCAGGCGGCGCCGATGAGCGAGGCGGCGAGTTGACGATCCGCATCGTCCTCGCGGACGACCAGGCCATGATCCGGGCGGGGCTGCGCATGGTGGTCGAGAGCGAGCCCGGCATGGAGATCGTGGGCGAGGCCGCCGACGGCGCCGAGGCCGTCGCCCTGGCGAGCCGGGTGCGGCCGGACATCGTGCTGATGGACATCTCCATGCCGCGCATGGACGGGCTCGCCGCGGCCAGGCGGGTGCTCGACGGGCCCCATCCGCCCAAGGTCATCATGCTGACCACCTTCGACACCGACGAGAACCTGTACGCCGCGCTGCGGGCGGGCACCAGCGGCTTCCTGCTGAAGGTGTCGCCGCCCGAGCAGCTCGTGGAGGCGATCCGGGTCGTCGCAGGGGGAGACGGCCTGCTCGACCCCGCCGTCACGACGCGGGTGATCGCCTCGTTCGCGGGCCGGCACGAGCCGGTGCGGCCCCCGCAGCTCGCCGAGCTCACCCCGCGTGAGCTGGAGGTGCTGCGGATGCTCGCCCGGGGCCTCACCAACGCCGAGATCGCCAAGGAGCTCTTCGTCGGCGAGGCCACGGTCAAGACCCATGTCGCCCGCGTGCTCATGAAGCTGAACCTGCGCGACCGCGCTCAGGCGGTCGTGTTCGCGTACGAGTCGGGCGTGGTGACGCCGGGGTCGGCGCTCGGGTAGTACGACCGCCACTGGGCGTTCGTCATCTTGAGCACCTTGAGGCCGAGGTAGCCCATCGCGATGACCGGGGCGACCCAGAACGGGATCATCAGCGGGCCGTAGGGCACCGCCACCGCGCCGAGGTAGCCCACGGCGACCACGGCCGGCACCCACCAGTGGACGAACCCGGTGCGCGAGACGGCCAGCAGGAGCAGCGGCAGCCCGACCATGCCGAAGTAGATCCACGGCAGCGTGAAGCCGAAGATGACGCCGGGAAGGTCGAACACCTGGTCGAACATCTTCTGGCCCTGCGCGACCGGGTAGTGCTGCCCGAACCACCACTCCACGGGGTCCATGAGGAGCAGCGCCGAGACGCTCATGTACCCGATGATCGTCATGCCGCCCGCGACGTGCCCGAGGACGACGGACTTCCTGCGCACGAGGTGCAGCAGGCCGAATGCCGCGATCGGGACGAGCATCCAGCTCCAGTGGTAGAGCGCCGACTCCAGCTGGGCCAGGGCCGGGTTGTCGCCGTAGCTGACCATCTCGCGGTCGTCGCCCCACGTGCCGGGGTCGACCAGGAGCGCGACGAACTGCAGCAGCGGCGCGACGAACAGCAGCACTCCGGTGACGCTTCGCCGGAAGGCCACCGAGTCGGACAGTTTGAACATCGATCATTCCCCTTCGGGTCCGTCTTCCTACAGCCGGGGACGGTAGGTGACGGAACGCGGGGGACTCGTCCGCCGTCCGGATGATGCCTCCTCATCCGCTGGGGCTACTTATCGCCACCAGGGTAGGTATGTGTATATTTTCCGGAAGACGGCTCACACAACGGGAGATTTTACATGAAGGCATTCCCGTCGGTCCTGTTCGACGAGGCGCACAGCGAGGCCTGGACCATCCGGCGGGAGGTCGCCGAGGCCATCAATCCCGCCCACCCCGACGACAACAGCTACGCGGAGGCCGCCGGGACGCTGCGGCGGCTCGGCCACACGGTCCGCGCGCACACCGAGGGTCCCGTCACCCCGGCCGTACTGGACGGGTGCGACGTCTTCGTGCTGGCGCACCCCTCCGACGCCCGCTGGGAGCGCACGACCGGCGCCGGCAGCCCGGTCTTCACCGACGGGGAGATCGACGCCGTCGAGGCGTACGTCGCGGGCGGCGGCGGGCTGATCGTGCTGGCCGAGCACGAGCAGGACAAGTACGGCAGCAACCTCGCCGCCCTGCTCGCCCGCTTCGGGGTCACAGTCGAGCACGCGACCGTGCAGGACCCCGGCAACTGCCACAACACCGTGGCCACCTGGGTCCTCGGCGTGCCCTCCGCGCAGGCTGTGAGCGAGCCCGGCGGCGTCGCCCAGGACCTGCTCGCCGAGGTACGCCGGGCCTGCTTCTACCGCGCCGGGACGCTCGGCGTCCCCGCCGGGGGGAGCGTGCTGTTCGCCGCCTCCGCGTCCGCCGACCCCGCCGGAGCCCCGCTCGCCGTCGCCGTACGGCACGGCAGGGGCCGGGTGGTCGTGCTGGCCGACTCCGACCTGTTCGGCGACGACTCGATCCGCGACTACGACCACGAGAAGCTGTGGGGCAACCTCGTGACCTGGGCCGCCCGGGTGCCGGAGGCGTCCGGCGCGGCGGCGCGCGGTGCGCGGCACGAGGAGGTCGCGGCCGGGTTCGCCGAGCTCGCGGCCGCCGTCGAGCGGCTGCGCCCGCTGCAGGCCAAGGACGGCTCGGTCACCGGCGACCACGACGAGGCCGTGGCGTGCATCAGCGAGATCGTCGACGGCGTCGCGCGGCTCGCGCCGCACTTCCCGCACGACGGCGAGTATCTCGACGCCGTCATGAAGGACTTCCGGGCGTGGGTGGCGGCGGGGCTGGGCGTGCCCGACTTCCTCGACTCGCTGAACGCCTTCCACCCCGACACCCAGCGGACCGACGGCCTGGAGCACCTGGTCGTCTTCCCGATGTACACCCAGAACGGCAACCCCAACCGGAACGTCGAGGCGGTCTGGATCCGGGTCGTCTGGCCGGAGTGGCTGGCCGCGCTGGAGCGGAACGGCTACGACAACCCGATGTTCGTGCCGATCGCGTTCGAGGGCTTCACCTCCGGCTACGACACCAACTCGGCCGTGCTGTTCCCCGAGACCGTCGCCGTGCGGCAGACGCCGCCGCGCTTCACCTGGGGCGGCATCTTCTGCGACCGCGAGGCGGCCCGGTTCCGCCGGGTCAGCGAGGCGGCCGCCGCCACGCTCAAGCTGGAACTGCCGCCGGACGCCGCCCGGCTGCTGGCCTCCCAGGACCTCGCCCAGGACACGTTCGTGCTCTGGGACCTCGTCCACGACCGCACACACAGCCACGGCGACCTGCCGTTCGACCCGTTCATGATCAAGCAGCGCATGCCGTACTGGCTCTACAGCCTGGAGGAGCTGCGGTGCGACCTCACGGCGTACGGCGAGGCCGTGAAGCTGGAGGCCGCGGGCGTGCCGCACGCGCGGTACGTGCAGTACGCCATCCTGTTCGACCGGTTGTTCCGGTTCCCGATCACCGGGGAGCGGGTGCGCAACTACGACGGGCTCGGCGGCCAGCTGCTGTTCGCCTACCTGCACCGGCAGGGCGTCGTCCGGTGGACCGACAACCGGCTCTCGATCGACTGGTCGCGGGTCGCGGACGGCGTCGCCGACCTGCGCGCCGAGGTGGAGAAGCTCTACCGGGACGGCATCGACCGGTCCAAGCGCGCCCACTGGCTGGCCGCGCACCGGCTCGTCGCCGCGTACGTCGAGCCCGACCCGGCCTCGGTGTGGCAGCGGGGCGCCGAGGCGCTGCCCGCCGAGCAGAAGGCCGCGGTCGACGCCGTGCTGCCCGACGAGTTCCCCCTGAGCATGTTCTACGAGGCGCTGCGCCGTAAGCTCACCGACGTGGTGGAGTCGACCCGGGGCATCCGGGCGTGAGCGGGGACGGCGTGGGCGAGATCGGGAGGCAGGCGCGATGAGCAGGGTGATCGTGGTCACCGGGGCGGGCGGCCCGGCCGGGCGCGCCGTCGTCGGGCGGCTCACCGCCCGGGGCGACACCGTCGTCGCCGTGGACAAGACCGGGGCCGACGGAGCCCTGGCCGTCGACCTGCTCGACCGGGAGGCCGTACGCGGCCTGGCCGAGCGGGTGCGGGCCGAGCACGGCCGGGTGGACGGCGTCGTCCACCTGGTCGGCGGCTGGCGCGGGTCGAAGACCTTCGCCGAGACCTCGCTCGACGACTGGGACCTGCTGCACGACCTCCTGATCAGGACCCTGCAGAACGTCTCGCTGGAGTTCGAGCCCCTGCTGCGGGCGAGCGGGGACGGCCGCTTCGTGATCGTGTCGGCGCGGGCCGCGGGGAAGCCCACGAAGGGCGGCGCGGCCTACGCCGCCGCCAAGGCCGCCGCCGAGGCGTGGACGCTGTCGCTCGCCGACGCGTTCACCGGCACCTCCGCCGCGGCCGTGATCCTCGTCGTCACCGCGCTGGTGCACGACGAGATGAGGGCGGCGAACCCGGAGAAGCCGTACCGTACCTTCACCGACGTGAAGGACCTGGCGGCGGCGGTCGCGGGCCTGTGGGACCAGGACGCGGCGGAGGTCAACGGCTGGCGCGTCGACCTCACGCCCGATCCGGCCGCCTGATCCGTGCTGCCTGATCCGGGTCGGCGTTGTTCTGCTTTCGCTGAGCTGTTGTGGGGAGAGATTTCGTGACAACCGATGCCGTGCGGCGGCACGACCCGGCGAGGCGCACCTTCGCGAGCGACAACTACGCGGGAGTGCACCCGGAGATCCTGGAGGCGATCGCCCTCGCCAACGAGGGGCACCAGGTCTCCTACGGCGACGACGTCTACACCGAGGCGCTGCAGGGGGTCTTCCGCCGCCACTTCGGCGAGCAGGCCGAGGCGTTCCCGGTCTTCAACGGCACGGCGGCCAACGTGGTGTCGCTGCGGTCGATGTGCGCGCACTGGGAGGCGGTGATCTGCCCGGAGACCGCCCACGTCAACAGCGACGAGGGCGGCGCCCCGGAGGTCGTCGGCGGGTTCAAGCTGCTGACCGTGCCCACCCCGGACGGCAAGCTGACGCCCGATCTCCTCGACCGGCAGGCGTGGGGCTTCGGCGACGTGCACCGGTCACAGCCCCGGGCCGTCACGATCTCCAACGCGACCGAGGTGGGCACCGTCTACACGCCCGCCGAGATCAGGGCGCTGTGCGACCACGCCCACGAGCTCGGCCTGGTCGTCCACCTCGACGGCTCACGGCTCACCAACGCCGCGGCCGCCCTGGACGTGCCGCTGCGCGCCCTGACCACGGACGCCGGCGTCGACGTGCTGTCGTTCGGCGGCACCAAGATCGGGCTGATGCTGGGCGAGGCCGTCGTCGTGCTCAACCCCTCGGCGGCCCGGGGCCTGCCGTACCTGCGGAAGACGAGCATGCAGCTCGCCTCCAAGATGCGCTTCGTGTCGGTGCAGTTCGAGGCGCTGCTCGCGGGCGATCTGTGGCTGCGCAACGCGCGGCGGGCCAACGCGATGGCCCGGCGGCTCGCCGCGGCCGTGCGGGACCTGCCCGGCGTGACCGTGCCGCGTCCGGTCGAGGCCAACGGGGTCTTCGCGATCCTGCCCGCGGACGTGGCCGACCGGCTGCGCAAGCGGTTCCGGTTCTACAACTGGGACGAGCAGATCGGCGGCGGGCTGATCGAGGTGCGGTGGATGTGCGCCTTCGACACCACCGAGGCCGACGTGGACGCCTTCGCCGCCGCGCTCGCCGAGGAACTGCGCGCCTAGGGAGTGCGTCTCCCCGGGATCAGGGCCCCGCACTGCCGGCGGACGGGAGATCCGGTCTGGCGGGAGCCTCCCGGCTGGGCCATGCGATGTCGTCGACCGCCAGAAACGGCTCGCCCGCCACGTTCGCAGGGGTCACCCCGATGAACTCCATGACGTCTCGATGCAGATGGGACTGGTCGGCGTAGCCGGCCTCCACCGCGACCCGGGCCGCGCTGCCGCCCGCGACCAGGCGGTGGGCGGCGTGATCGAAGCGGACCAGCTTCGCGGCGCGCTTGGGCGGCAGGCCGATCTGCGAGTGGAATCGGGACCACAGGCGCTTGCGGCTCCATCCGAGCTCGGCGGCCAGCCGGTCGACCCGGACCAGGCCGCGACCTCCGGCGATCCGGCGCCAGGCCCAGGCCACCTCCGGGTCCACCGGCGGCCCCGCCTCATGGCGGCGGGCGAGCAGCGCGCCGGTCAACGCGAAGCGATCCTCCCAGGAGGAGACGCCGGCCAGCCGCTCACGGATCCGCGACGCCTCCCGGCCCCACAGGTCGTCGAGGGCCACCACGGCGCCGTCGAGGTCGGCGGGGGAGACGCCCAGAATCGCGCGTGCGATGACGGGGGACAGGCGTACCTGCACGCACTCGACGTTCTCGCCCCGTGCCCAGGCCGCGCCTCCGGACCCGAGCCCGGGCCCCGCGACGAGGCTTCCGCGCTGCCGCCGCCCGGCGGCGTAGTCCACGACGGGCGAACCGGCGCCGAACTCCAGCAGCAGCGTCACGGCCGGGTGCGGGACCATCCGGAGCGCGTCCAGGTCACCGACGCGGAACCCGGCCATGGTGACACCGGCCACCCGGCCGGGCCCCCGCGGGGAGGTGACGTCCCACACCGCCTCGCCGTGCACGAAAGTCGACACGGCCGCCAGGCTATGCGAGCGCCGCGCGGAACGACCGAGGGGACGACCGGAGGGAACATTCGTCCAAGACGCCCACGCGCACCGGCGGCGACAGTGGGCGCATGACTGTTTCCGAGGGTGATCGGCATGCGGAGGCCGAGACCACCGAAAGTTCGACGCTGTCCCTGGACGACGGCGACATCCACGTGTGCCAGGACGGCCCCCGCGACGCCCCGGCACTCCTGCTGATCCACGGCTCCGCCTCCTCGGCCCGCTCGTGGGACCCCCTGGTTCCGCTGCTGACCAAATCGCATCGCGTCATCCGGATCGACCTGCTCGGGCACGGGCGGTCGGCCAAACCGGCCGGCCCGAGCTACGCGACCCCGGACCAGGGACGCCGGGCCGGCGTGGCTCTGGACCGGCTCGGCGTCGAGCGCGCGATCGTGGTCGGTCATTCCAGCGGCGGCGCGGTCGCCACCGCTCTCGCCGAGCAACGACCCGACCTGGTGATCGCGCTCGCGCTCATCAACACCGGACCCGGCATGGCCGCCTTCATCGCAGCCGAGTCCGCCGCGATCACACCGTCGCAGTGGCCGCCTGCCGACGAGCGGATCCGCCGGTTCGCAAGCACCGGTTTCAGCCGTGCGGGCTATCAGATCCCACAGGAGCTTCTGGACGAGGTGCGCATGATGACCCACCACACGTTCACCGCGACGATGGTGGGCACCCGCGCCTACCTGGAGGAACAGGCGCTCCCGGAGCGGCTGGCGGCCCTCGGCAAGCCACTTTTGGTGATCTTCGGCGAGGACGACCGCAGATGGCGATCCTCGTCCGCCGCCGACTACCGGACGGTTCCGGGCGCGAAGGTCGAGTTGCTGCCCGGCCTCGGCCACTCGCCCATGCTCGAGGACCCGGCGAGGACCGCCGGCCCCCTGCTGGCCTTCACCGCGATCCACGCCGGGAGGGGCTGACGGCCCGGCCCGCCGTCACCCGCAGCCGACGGCGGGCCGGCTGGAGAGGATCACGGCGCGGGCAGGGGCTGGGCGCCGCGGGCGGCCAGGAACTCCTTCATCGTACGGATCTCGGCGTTCTGGCTGTCCACGATGTGCTGGGCGAAGGCCCGCACCTCGTCCCGGGACGACAGCCGGAGCAGGCCCTCGGCCATCTCCACCCCGCCCTGGTGATGCCGGATCATGAGCTGGAGGAAGAGGATCTCGGCGTCCCTGCCGGTGGCCGCCTTCAACTTGTCCATCTCGGCGGGGGTGGCCATGCCGGGCATGGTCCCACCGGGTGCCGTCGCGGTGGCGGCCCCGCCGCCGTGACCGTGCCCGGACATCCAGGCCATCGGGGGGCGGCTCGCGCTCTGGTCCAGCCCCCACTGCTGCAGCCAGCCCATGAAAATTCCACGCTGCGTGCTCTGCGTCGTGATGATGTCGTACGCCAGGCCGCGCAGCGCCTGGTCGGAGGTCTTGTCGCGGAGGACGAAGGACATCTCGACCGCCTGGGCGTGATGGACCCCCATGTCCCGCGCGAACCCCGCCTCGGGGGAGGAGTCCGAGGGCGTTCCCGACCTGGTGAAGAACAGCACGAGCACCGCCGCCGCGAGCAGTACGGCGATCAGCCCGAGCAGGGGGAAGGAGCGCCGGGGCGGGGAGGCGGTCTCCACCGCGGCGTCGAGGTCAGTGCTCATCGCCCACAGGGTACCGCCGCCAAACAAGATCTACCCGAAGTGGTAGGTATAACCACTATTCTCCATACCCAGCGGGGGCGTCAGTGATCAGTGCTTGGAGGAGCGATGACCAAGGAGAAGGCGCAGGCGAGGCGTGAGCACCTCGCCCGCATGCGCGCCGACCAGAAGCGCAAGGAGCGGCGCGCCGCGCTTCTCATGTGGGGCATAGGTGGCCTCGTCATCGTGGTCCTGGTCGCTCTTGTCGCCGTCTGGGTGGTGAAGGATCGTTCGGGCAAGTCGCTCGGCGCGGTCAAGTCCTTCAACTACAAGGGCTCCGACCACGCCTGGACGAAGGTGGACTACAAGGAGAACCCACCCGTCGGCGGCCAGCACAACTACTACTGGCAGAACTGCGGCATCTACGACAAGCCCATCCACAACGAGCACGGCGTCCATTCGCTGGAGCACGGCGCGGTGTGGATCACCTACCGCCCCGACCTGCCGAAGGCGGAGGTCGACAAGCTGAAGACCATCGCCTCGGCCGACTACATGCTGCTGAGCCCGTACCCGAACCTGCCGGCCAAGGTCGTCGCCTCGTCCTGGGACCACCAGATCACCCTCGACGGCGCGGAGGACCCCCGCCTGCCGGAGTTCGTGAAGAAGTACAAGCAGAACCCGACCTACACCCCCGAGTACGGCGCGTCCTGCTCGGGCGGCATCGGCACCACCTCCGACCAGCCGCTCCCGCCGCCGCAGGCGGAGACCAGCCAGGAGCCGATGCCGAGCACGTCCCCGGCCTCCTGACCGGAGGGGCTCAGGGAACCAGCACGCGGTCCACGGGCACGGCGTCGAGCCCGTGGGCCTCGGCCACCGGGCGGCTCGTGAGCTGGCCCTGATGGGTGCTCAGGCCGAGGGCGAGCGCGGGGTCGGCGGTCAGCGCCCCGCGCCAGCCCAGGTCGGCGATCGACAGCGCGTACGGAAGCGTCACGTTGGTCAGCGCGTACGTCGAGGTGTGCGGCACCGCCCCGGGCATGTTGGCCACGCAGTAGAACACCGACCCGTGCACCCGGTAGACCGGGTCGGCGTGCGTGGTCGGCCGGGAGTCCTCGAAACAGCCGCCCTGGTCGACCGAGATGTCGACGAGCACCGACCCCGGCTTCATCCGGGCCACGAGATCGTTGCTCACCAGCGTCGGCGCCTTGGCGCCCGGCACGAGCACCGCGCCGATCACCAGGTCGGCGTCCACCACCGCCCGCTCGACCTCGTACGCGTTGGACGCGATGGTCTGGCAGTTGCCCCGGAAGACGAGGTCGGCCTGGCGCAGCCGGTCCACGTCGCGGTCGAGCAGCAGCACCTGGGCCCGCATGCCGACCGCGATGGCGGCGGCGTTCATGCCGGACACGCCCGCGCCGATCACCACGACCTTGGCCGGATAGGTGCCGGGGACGCCGCTCATCAGCACCCCCCGCCCGCCGCCCTGCCGCATGAGGTGGTAGGCGCCGACCTGGGGAGCCAGCCGTCCGGCGACCTCCGACATGGGCGCGAGCAGCGGCAGCGTGCGGTCGGGCAGCTGCACGGTCTCGTAGGCGATGCCCGTGACGCCCGACTCCAGCATGGCCCGGGTGCACGGCTCCGAGGCGGCCAGGTGGAGATAGGTGAACAGCACCTGGCCCTCGCGCATCCGGGGGTACTCCTCCGGTTCGGGCTCCTTGACCTTCAGGATCAGGTCGCCCTCCGCCCACACCTCGTCGGCGGAGTCGAGGATCACCGCCCCCGCGGAGACGAAGTCCTCGTCGGGGATCGCCGACCCCCTTCCGGCGTCCTGCTCCACGACGACCTGGTGGCCCTTGCGGACGAACTCGTTGACCCCGGCGGGGGTGAGCGCGACGCGGTACTCATGGGTCTTGATCTCTCGGGGCACTCCCACCTTCATGTAGTCCACTGTCCGCTTCCCGCGTTTGCCCTGGCAGCGGACAACGAGCACCATTTTGTCGGGCATTCATGACAAATGGTCAAGGTTGGACGGTGCTGAACCGCGTAGGGTCACCCGGTTACCTACCGTTGGCATAGGTCGGTAGGCTCTGCGAGCGATGTCAGGGATCGAGGTGGGGATGCAGAACGCGCCCGTGCCGGGAGACGAGGAACCCGGTCCGCGGCCCGGCGGACCGACCCCGGGGACTGAGACGGCACCGTTGTGGGGTCCGGCCGGCCCGGACGACGCCGGCGGTGCGCCCGCCGAGACGTACGACCGGCCCGGCGGCATGCACACCGCGGCGTACGGCCCGCCCGGCGGCAGCCATGCCGCGACGTACGGCGCGCCGGGAGACGGATCGGGTGCGGTCGGAGACCCGTACGGCTCGCAGGAGATCCCGCCGGACGGCTTCGGGCAGACCGAGGTGATCGGCGCCGTTCCCGGTGCGGGCAGCGGCGTGTACGGTCCCGGCGTGGCCGGCGACCCGTACGGGGTCGCGGGCCTGCCCGGCGGCGACCCCGGCGTCGCCGACGCACCCGCGGGACTCGGCGCGCCCGGGCTCGCCGGCGGGCCGGGCGACCTGCCTCCCGACGCGTTCGCGGACGTTCCTCCCGGCGTTCCCATCGACGTTCCAGTCGGTGTTCCGGCCGACGTTCCTCCCGGTGTTCCGGTCGAGGTGCTCGCCGACCTTCCTCCCGCGCCGTCCGACGTCGTGGTCGAGGTGGTCGAGGAGGTTCCGGGTGACGTGCCCCTCGACGCGCCCGCCGACCCGGCGGCGCCGGAGGGGCCCTCGGAGCCCCGCGCGGCGAGGGGGACGACGATCGCCCTCGTGGCGGCGCTCGTGACGGTGGTCGTGATGTCCGGAGTCCTCGGGGCGGTCGCCGTGCTGATGACCCGCAATCCGGACGCGCCGCCGCTCAAGCAGACGCCCGTCCACACGTTGAGCACTCCCGTGCACTTCGCCCCGGTCACCGGGGTGCGGCCCGCGCCCTGCGAGGGGACCGACGCGATTCCGGACGACAAGGGGACCACCTGCTACCTGCTCGACCCGGGGGTCACGGTCAAGACCGTGCAGAAGATCGAGGAGGTGCCCGACAACGACGGCACCTACACGGTCCGGCTCGTGCTGTCGCCGCCGAGCCGCGAGGAGATCGCCCAGCTCACCCGGGACACCGTCAAGCAGCAGCTCGCGGTCGTGGTGGGGGAGAAGGTCGTCGCGGCGCCCCGCGTCGCCCAGGAGATCACGCAGGACAGCCTCGGCATCGCGGGCTTCGACAAGGCGCAGGCGGACGCGATCATCGGCCTGCTGACCGGAGGATCGGCCCCCGCGGGCCAGCAGTCGAATCCCACTCCCGGCGCCGGTCAGCCGGACGGGACCCAGCAGGGCGGCACTCAGCCGGGCGGAACCCAGCCGGACGGCACCCAGCAGGGCGGGACCCAGCCTGGTGGCACTCAACCGGACGGCACGCAGCAGGGCGGGACCCAGCCTGGTGGCACTCAGCCGGGCCTCGACCAGTCCGGCACGAACCAGAACGCCCCCCAGCCCGGCTCGACCCCGCCCGGCGTCTCCCAGCAGAACGGCGGGCAGGGCACGACCGGCGCCGCCCAGCCCGGCGCCACACAGGCCACGCTCACCTCAGGCGGCGCGGCCGGAGGGAACAGCGGCCGCTACGCCTCGTGCAAGGAGGCGAAGGCCCACGGCGCCGGGCCTTACACGAAGGGCCGCCACCCCGAGTACGCCTGGTACGTCGACGTCGACCACGACGGCGTCGCCTGCGACCCCGACGACATGGTCTGACCCTTCACCGTCGCTGGGCGGCGGAGCGGTGCGGCAGCGTGCGGCATGACGGCAGACGCCGCGTCGCGTCCACCGACGGCCCGTGCCCGCTACGGCCCCCGGCGAGCACCTCCACGGCTACGCCAGCCCGCTCAGGCCGCCGGCGGCCTGAGCGGGCCGCCGCGACCGGTCCGCGCATGGGCTGCGGCGCCGATTCCGGCCGCCGGGGCCTCCGGTGGACATGCAAGCGGTGGGCAATCGGGGTGCAAGCAGGGGCCGATAATGTGCGGGGCGTGTCAGCACCATGGTTGCGAGGCGTGGCCGGTTCGGCCGCGGCCGCCGCGTTGCTTCTCCCCGCCGCTCCTGCCCTCGCGCACTCCGCATCTTCTGCGCAGTTCGCGCAGTCCGCCGCGCAGGCCCCGGCCCCATCCGCCGCACAGGCGGTGTCCACGCGCGTGAAGCCCGCGCCCGCGACGGTCGCCAGGAAACTGTTCGACGCCTGGCTGCGCCGGGACCGCCACGCGGCCTCCCGGGTCGCCACCGCCGGCGCGGTCTCCACGATCTTCGCCTACCCCTTCCGGGCCCCGGACCGGTTCGCGGGCTGCACCGGGGGGCGCGACTGCCGGTTCGTCCACACCAGCGTGAACGTCCCGGGCGGGCTCGACGGCATCCTGATGGTCGTCTCGGGTTCCAAGGTCGTGAAGGTGTACGAGTCCCGCCACCTCGTCACGCCGTCCGCCGCCGCCACGCGCCTGTTCCAGGCGTGGCGCGCGGGCGACCGCTACCGGGGTCTGGAGGCCGCCACGAACAAGGCCGTCGCCAAGCTCTTCTTCCACAGGTACGACCCCAGGGGCGTGGCCTACATGTTCCAGGGCTGCAACCGCGACGCGAAGGGCTACAGCTGCGCCTACTCCTACGAGGGCGGCGCCATGTTCATGCGGGTCGGCGGCTCGAAGGCCCGCGGCTACGAGGTGACCTCCATCGGCTACATCGCCGACTGACGCCGCCGGTCGGCCCGCTCGGAAGCCGGCTGAGCCCGCGCCGGCCGATCCCGCTCGTCAGCCCGCCCGCACGGACGGGCTGACGGCCGCGGTTCTTCGGCGGCTCACCGGAACACCCACAGCGTGGAAGCCCGGTCCTTCGGTTCAGGGCCGGGAAGCCGGCACGAGGGCGATGTCCTCGGGCCGGATCGGCACGCGGGGGAGATCCAGCCCGGTCGCGGCCCTGACGGCGGCGGCCACGGCCGGGGTCGACGACAGCGTGGGCGGCTCACCCGCCCCGCGCAGCCCGTACGGCGCGTGCGGGTCGGGGTTCTCCAGGATCGACAGCCGCATCGGCGGCATGTCGAGAATGGTGGGGATCAGGTAGTCGGTGAACGAGGGGTTGAGCACTTTACCCTCCCTGACCTGGATCTCCTCCATCAGGGCGAGCCCCAGGCCCTGCGCCGACCCGCCGTGGATCTGCCCTTCGAGGGCGAGCGGGTTGAGGATCTTCCCCACGTCCTGCACGGCGGCGAGCTCGACCACTCTGACCAGGCCGAGGTCCACGTCGACGTCGACCACCGCGCGGTGCACGCACAGCGCGAGCTGCGTGTGGGAGTTTCCCTGGCCGGTGACCGGGTCCATCGGGAAGGTCGGCCGGTGACGGAACTCCCGGGTCTCCTCCACCGGCCCGCACCGCTCCAGGACCTCCACGAGCGACAGCTCCGGATGCGCGGCGCGCAGCGTGCCGAGCCGTTCCCGCACCGCCACGCAGGCGGCCCGTACGGCCCCGCCCGTGACGTACGACTGCCGGGAGGCCGAGGACGACCCGGCCGAGCCGACCCCGGTGTCCGCCGGGGCGACGGTGACCCGCTCGACACCCAGCTCCGTACGGGCGATCTGGGCCTGCACGGTGACGAGGCCCTGGCCCACCTCGGCGGCGGCGGTGCGCACGAGCACGTGGGGCTCGTCGCCGGCGGCCTCGATCCGCACCCGCGCCGTCGAGTAGTCGTCGAAGCCCTCGGAGAAACAGATGTTCTTGATGCCGACGCCGTAGCCCACGCCCCGCCGCACGCCCTCGCCGCGCGTCGCCTGGGCGACGCCGCCGGGCAGCAGGCGCAGGTCGGGCCCGGCGCCTGCCGGGTCCGTGGGCAGCGCATCCGTGGACGGCGCATCCGGGGGCAGCGGCATCGCGGCCAGTTCGGTGAGCATCTCCGCGAGCGGCGCGGGGCTGTCGATCAGCTGCCCGGTGGCCAGCCGCGACCCCTGCGACACCGCGTTGCGGACCCGGATCTCCACCGGTGACAGCCCGCAGGCCGCCGCGAGCCGGTCCATCTGCGACTCGTACGCGTAACAGGCCTGCACCGCCCCGAACCCGCGCATCGCGCCGCAGGGCGGGTTGTTGGTGTAGACGCCGTACGCGTCGATCCAGACGTTGTCCACCTCGTACGGCCCGACGCCGAGGGAGGCGGCGTTGCCGACCACGGCGAGCGTGGACGAGCAGTAGGCTCCGCCGTCGAGCAGGATCTCGGCCCGCACGTAGACGAGCCGCCCGTCGGCCGTGGCGCCGTGCTCGTACCGCATCCGGGCGGGATGCCGGTGGACGTGGCCGAAGAACGACTCCTCGCGGCCGTACACCATCTTGACGGGGCGGCCGGTCCGCAGCGCCAGCATCGAGGCGTGGACCTGCATCGACAGGTCCTCTCTCGCGCCGAACGCGCCACCGACCCCGGCGAGCGTCAGGCGCACCCTCTCCGGCGGCAGGCCGAGGCACGGAGCGACCTGTCCCTGGTCGACGTGCAGCCACTGCGTGGCGACGAACAGGTCCACCCCGCCGTCCTCGGCGGGCACGGCCAGGCCCGACTCCGGCCCGAGGAACGCCTGGTCCTGCATGCCGACCTCGTACTCGCCGGTGACGACCACCTCGGCCGCGAAGGTGCTCCCCACCCTGACCGGCTGGTGCCGTACGAGATTGCCCCCGGGGTGGACGGCCGGGCAGGACGGGTCGAAGGCGGCCCGGCGGGGGTCGGTGACGGCCGTCCGCACCTCGTAGTCCACGACGATCGCGGCGGCGGCGCGGCGCGCGGTCTCCGGATGGTCGGCGGCCACGATCGCCACGGGCTCGCCCTGGTAGCGGACCTGGTCGATCGCCAGCACCGGCTGGTCCCGATGCTCCAGCCCGTAGAACCTCTCGCCGGGAACGTCCTCGTGGGTCAGCACGGCGAACACGCCGGGCATCGCGAGGGCCGGGCCGACGTCCATCGAACGGATCCACGCCGACGGGTGCGGGCTGCGCAGGGTGGCGCCCCAGAGCATGCCCTCCAGCCACAGGTCCGAGGAGTAGGCGAACTCACCGCTCACCTTCAGGCTGCCGTCCGGGCGCGGCACGCTCTCGCCGATCCCCGAAGGCATCCCGGAGGGCCGCTCAGTGTCCGTCGTCAATGGCCGCGTCACTCTCGTAGTACAGCAACCCGGCCGGGCCGGGCCTATCGGCGTGGTCATGGGAAACGGCATGGCGGGCGGGGTCGATGCTTGTACATACCTCCAAATAGGCTGTCGGTCGTGCTGCTGCGTGATCTGCTCTCCGCTCCGGAGCTGCGGCTCGTCCTGCTGACGGGAGACGAGACGCCGGACCGTGAGATCAGCGGGGTGCTCATCACCGATCTGCCCGACCCCCGGCGCTACCTGTCGGGCGGCGAGCTGGTGCTGACCGGCCTCATGTGGCGGCAGTCTCCCGGCGACTCCGCGCGGTTCGTGACCGCCCTGGCCGAGGCGGGGGTGGCCGCGATCGGCGCGGGCGACGCGCGGCTCGGGATGGTGCCCGACGACCTGGTGGCGGCCTGCCGGGAACACGGCCTGCCGCTGCTGGAGGTGCCCGTCGAGGTGTCGTTCGGCGCCGTCACCGACTTCGTGGGCCGGCGCGTCGCCGCCGTACAGGCGGGTGACCTGCGCGGCGCTCTCGGGCGGCACCGCAGGATCGTCGCGGCCGTGGCCGAGGGAGCAGGGCTGGGGGAGCTGTTCGCCCTCGTGGAGACCGAGCTCGGCGTCACGGCCGCCGTGGTGTCCGCCTGCGGCTCGGTCGTCGCGGGCGCCCTGCCCGAAGACCAGGCCGTACGGCTGGCCCGCGACTACCTCGCCGCCGTACGCCTGCCTGTGGTGGTGGACCGCGGCGGTGCGTTCACGCTGTTCGCCGTGGACCGCGCGCACCGGGCCGCCGGTTGGGCCCTCGTGTGCCGGGGGGAGGTCGAGGCGGAGATCGGCTTCGAGCTGGCGGCGTGTGTCGCGCTGGAGCGCACCCGGGCCGAGGCGGGCCGGCGGGTGGAGCGGCGGCTGGCCGAGCAGCTGATCGCCCTGGCCTGCGCCGGAGGGGAGCCGACAGAGCTGTCGGCGCGGCTGCGGACCTGCGGCGTCGACCCGGCGGAGCCGTACGCGGTGGTCGCCGCGGCGGCGAGCCGGCGCGGGGCGACCGACGGCCCCGACCCCGCTCTGCTGGGCGGCCGGATCGTGGAGGAACTGCTGGACCGGCGGGTAGTGGCCGTGGCCGGCGCCGACGCGTCGGTGACGCTGGTCCCGCTGCGCGGCGACGCGTACGGGGACGACCGCGACGCCCTCGCGGAGCGGCTGCGCGACCGGGCCGCGGTGATCGCGGACGGACTGCCGGCGCTCACGGTGTCGATGGGAGTGAGCGGGGCGCTGACCGGGCCGCAGGCCATCCGGGGCGGGGTTGAGGAGGCGGGCCACGCCCGGCGGCTGGCCGAGGCGCGCGGCGGGGGAGTCGTCACCGGCGACGAGATCTACACGCACGCGCTGCTGCTGGCGACCGCGCCGGGCGAGGTGCGGTCGTCCTTCGCCGAGCGGCTGCTCGGGCCGCTGTTCGACTACGACCGGCGGCACGGCGCCGATCTGGTGCGCACGCTCGGCGCGTTCCTCGACTGCACCGGTTCGTGGAACGCCTGCGCCGAGCGCCTGCACGTCCACGTCAACACGGTGCGCTACCGGATCAGGCGGGTCGAGGAGCTGACCGGCAGGGACCTGTCGTCCATGGCCGACCGCGTCGACCTCTTCCTCGCCCTGCGCGCCGGTTAGCCCCCGCCGTCTTCAGCCTCACCTAGCGACGAACCCCGGGCGTTTACGCCCGGGAGGAATCGCTTCCATGACTTGGGTTTTCTGTCCGGACGTCAGGGTTCGGTTCCCATCGAGGTGGCAGGGGCCAAACGGTATGTGTTCGATGTGAGGCTGGTGGTGCAGGTGAAACTCCTGCCGACGCCCGAGCAGGCGGCGGCGCTGGAGGCAACCCTGCACGCGGCCAACCGGGCCGCCGATCTGGTATCGCGGATCGCGTTCACCCAGCGCTGCTTCCGCAACTACGATCTGCGCAAGCACACCTACGATCGGATCAA
>NZ_VYTZ01000018.1:0-159496 GCF_008728085.1 Microbispora cellulosiformans
CCAACTGCGGCTGATGCACATGCACCAACCCCTCCGCCGCCATGTCCGCGATCACCACACGAACCACACCCAGCGGAATCCGCAGCAACGCCGACACCTCCGCCACCGACCGCACCTGACGGCACAGCGTGCTGATCGCCTGGCGCTCCGGGGTGAACGTGGAAAGGTCCTGCTGCACCGAGGTGGCGGAGGACACGAGCGCCTCCATCGCCAGCTGGACGCGTGGCGCCGTGCGTCCTCCCGTCACCGCGTAGGGGCGTACGAGGGAGCTCTGCTCCGTCTGCGCCGGCCTCGGGTTGGGGGTCGCACCGCCGTACTGCCGGTGGGCGTCGGCCACCGGCGAGTAGGGCTCGTTGTTCCAGCCGCCGCCTGCCACAACGTCCTCCTGACGTTCTTGTTATCGCTCGGACGCCTGGTGGCCGCGCTCCGGAATCCCGGTGGCCACCCGGTGCGCCCCGCTCCCGGGGCGCGTCTCCCGACCTGTCGTCCCGCGGGTCTCACCTCGCGGAACGGCGGGTCACCTCGGGTGGGAGGACTGCAGCTCGGCCCGGACCGCGGGGGTCAGCACCTGCCCCGCACGCTCCACCAGCAACGTCATCTGATAGGCCACCAGACCGAGATCGGAGTCGGCCGCCGCCAGCACCGCCAGACACGACCCGTCACTGATCGACATGATCAGCAACAACCCCCGCTGCATCTCCACCACGGTCTGCGTGACGGGGCCGCCCTCGAACACCCGGGAGGCCCCCTGCGTCAGACTGATCAACCCCGCGGCCACCGCCGCCAGCTGATCCGCCCGATCCTTGGGAAATCCGTCCGAGAACGCCAGAGGCAACCCGTCGGCCGACACCACCACAGTGTGCGCCACACCGGGCACGTTGTTCACGAAGTCCGTGATCAACCAGTTGATGCCGCGTGCGGCCTGACTCATCTCCCTCATCAGTCCTCCTTCTCACTGTCCTGGGCATCAGGCATGCCCAGGGACGCCGCCCCGGGGTATCCCTGGTCCTCTCCGGCCTCCCCGCGCGCGACCGCACGGCCCTGCCGTACGCCCTGCTGGAAGCTGGAGAGCCTGCTGCGCACCCGCTCGGGCGAGAGCACGGGCGGGGGTGGCGGCGGGGTGACCGCCGCCGCGGGGGCGGGTTCCGCGGAGGGCGCCGGAGCGGTGGCCGAACCCGGCACGAGGTTGGCCTTGGGCACCCGCTTGGGCAGACCCGACGAGGTGACCCCGCCGAGAGCCGGTTCGCTGGCCGCCTGGGCCGCCTGCCAGCCGACGTCGGCCGGGGACGACCAGGCCCTGCTCTCCGCGCCGTCCTCGTCGGAGTCGCTCTTCTCCTCTGGGCCGTCGGCCTTCTTGAACCAGTCCGACTCGACCGCGGCGAAGATGGGGAGGTACTCCTCCTCCGACTCCAGCGGCGAGCTTCGCACCACCGGAAGCGGGCCGGTGTTGTCCTCGCCTTCGAAGGGACCGCGTCCGGCCCACCCGGGCCAGCCCCCGCCGCCGTCCTCCTGCCCTGCCGGCCAGGAGGTGCTCCCCGGCGGCGGCAGGTGGCCGGGCCAGGGCGTGTCGACGGGCGCCTCACCCACGCGGCCGCGGCTGAAGGGATTGGTGTCGAAGGGGCTGGACTCGAACGCGCCAGAATCGAACCCGCCCGATTCGAACGGACGCGAGTCGAAGGGCCCGGAGTCGAAGGTCGTGGTCTCGAACGGGTCCCGCTCGGCCGGCGTCTTCTCGAACGGCGCCCTGTCGGCGAAGTCCCTGTCGACGGACTCCTTGTCGAGGGGCGTCTTGTCGAAGGCCGCCCGGTCGAAGGGGCCGGACTCGAACGGACTGCGGGCGAAAGGATCGGGCTGGCCGAACGCGCCGCTGTCGAAGGGGTTGCGGGCGAAGGGGTCCGGCTCCGCGGGGCTCTCGAAGCCGCCCGATTCGAAGGGATTGCGGGCGAAGGGGTCGTTGCCCGTGTTCCGCTGCGGCGGCTCGAACGGATTGCGCGAGAACGGGTCGGGATCGAAGCCCGTCGTCTCGCGCGGGAAGGTCTCGAACGGCCCGCGCTCGAAGGAGGCGGCGGCCGGGGTGCCGACCCCCGGCGCGTCCGCCCCGAACACGGGGGTGCGCGGCGGGTTCTCGAACGGGGTCGGGCTGGCGAGAGCGGGCGCGCCGAAGGCGGGTTCGCCGAACGCGGGAGCGCCGAACTGCGGCCCGGTCCCGACGGCCGGCATCGGGCTGGTCAGCTCCGGCTGGGGCATGCCCGGCACCCCCGGGAAGGCCGGGCCGGCGTGGGCCAGCAGCGACTCGGGCAGCAGCACCATGGCCGTCAGGCCGCCGGTGTCCTGCTGACGCAACTGCACCCGGATGCCGTGGCGCAGCGCGAGGCGGCCGACCACGAACAGGCCCATGCGGCGGGACACCGACACGTCCACCACCGGCGGGTTCGCCAGGCGGTGGTTCGTCTCGGCCAGTTCCTCTGGCGTCATGCCGATGCCGAGGTCGCTCACGGAGATGATCAGGCCGCCGCCGTCGATGCGGTTGCTCGACACCGTGACCTTGGTGTCGCGGGGCGAGAAGGAGATGGCGTTCTCGACCAGCTCGGCCACCAGGTGGACGACGTCGTTGACCGCCTGGCCGACGATCGACGCGCCGGGCTGCACCTGGATGTCGACGCGCTCGTAGCTCTCGACCTCCGACAGGGAGGCGCGGACGATGTCGACGATGGGCACCGGCTGGCCCCACCGGCGCGCGGCCTCCTGCCCGGCGAGAACCAGCAGGTTCTCACTGTTGCGGCGCATGCGGGTGGCCAGGTGGTCGAGCTTGAACAGGTTGCCCAGCCGGTCTTCGTCCTGCTCGCCCTGCTCCAGCCCCTCGATCAGGGAGAGCTGGCGCTCCACCAGGGTCTGCGTACGCCGCGACAGGTTCACGAACATCGCGTTGACGTTGCTACGCAGGCGCGCCTCGTCGCCCGCGAGGCGGATGGCCTCGCGGTGGACCTCGTCGAAGGCCCGCGCCACCTCGCCGATCTCGTCACGGCCGACCACGCCGATGGGGGCGATGGCCGGCACCTGCGCGGCGTCTCCGGCCTCCCGCAGCTTCTGGACCGTGTCGGGCAGACGGTGCCCGGCGACCTCCAGTGCCTCGCTGCGCAGCCGCCGCAGCGGGCGTACGAGCGAGCGGGCGACGCCGGTGGTGACGAGCAGCACCGCGATCAGCAGGAGGACGACCGCGACGGCGATGACGACCACCCGCTGCTGCTCGTCGTCCTTGAGCGACTGGGCGCGTGCCACGATGGCCGACGTCAGCTTGGCTTCGACGGTGCGCATCCGGTTGATCGGCTGCGAGATCGCGTCGAACCACAGGCGGGTGTCGTCGCGTACGGACTGGTCGAGGCCTCTGAGGTCGAAGCCCGAGTTGGCCCGGTCGAGCACGAGGGTCCGCAGGAACTCCGCCTCGTCGACCCGGCCGCCGGAGACCGTGTTGTCGTAGTCGGTCCGTTCCTCCGGCGTGGCGCTCTTGCGGAACGCGCGCAGCTCGCTCTCCTGCGCGGACATCGCGCCGAGGAAGCTCTGGAGCTGTGCCTGCTCGAACCGGCCGGAGGTCAGCACCGTGGACAGCAGGCCGCGCTGCAGGGAGGCGTTCTCCTTCGCGCGGGCGAGGGCGGCCAGGGTGACCGACATCGCGCCGAGCCGGTCGTCGACCGTGCCCTTGGACAGCTCGTCCTGCAGGGCCAGCAGGTTGCCGATGACGAGGGTGTACTGGTCGAGCACGGCCCGCGGCTGCAGGTTCCCCTCCGCGGTCTGACCGCGCAGCGACTCCACCCCGTCGAGCTTGCCGAGGATGTGCTCGATCTCGGCCGAGCCCCGATCGCCCACACCTGTCCTGACCTCGTTCGCCAGATCGCGTACGGCGGTGGCCGCCTTGTTCGTGAGGATGGTCTGCGCCTTGACGGCGGCGGCCGCCTTGGGCGGGCGGCCGATCGTGGCGCTCCACGCGGACCGGTCCCGCTCGTTCTGCAACTCGTGGGTGAGGTTCGCGACGCGGTCCACCAGCCGGGCCAGGTCGCTCGTCTGCTGGTACTGCGACGCGGTGGTCACCGAGCTGACGATGCGGAACCCGCCGAGCACCAGGGCGGCGAGCGTGGGGATGAGGATCAGGGCCACCAGCCGTGAACGCACCCGCCAGTTACGCAGGAGGAAACGGCTTCCCTCGTCGGGCTCCTGCTCAGCCGGAACCCCGGTCCCGGGGCTCTCGTCGGTCCGGGGGTCTAGTGTCCTCACAGGCTTCGCAACCTCTCGCCGTATGTGCGCACAGGGGGGAATGTCTCGTCACGGATGTGGTTGGCGTGACACGGGAGACGTCCTGCAGGCGAGGGTAATTGCAGCACACCGACACCAGGGAGGCCAACCGAACACCCGTGCACAAACAACCTATACAGGCACGGAGATGATGTTATTTGATTAAATATCGGGTCGTCTTCATTACCGGATTCTGCCCTTCCGGCTAGGTCACCATCTCACGAAACCACAGGCAGGAGGCTCGGGATCCGGTGAAGCGGGCAGCCCGGACGGGGGCGCCCGCGCCCGGACGCCACGAAGGGCGGCACCCCGGGGGTACCGCCCTCGCCTCCCTCGCGCCGAGGGCTCACGGGACAGCGCTCAGTAGGTCCTGCCGTACGCGGCGCGGACCGTGAGCACGTACTCGACCAGGCTGATGAGCGTGGACTTGACGGCGTCCCGCGACCTGGCGTCCGTACGGACGACCGGAACGTGCGGGGGCAGCGACAGCGCCTCGCGGACCTCCTCCTCCGAGTGGAGGAACTGTCCCTCCCAGCCGTTCATCGCGACGAGGAACGGAAGCTGGGCCTCCTCGAAGTAGTCGATGGCCGGGAAGCAGTCGGCGAGCCTGCGGCTGTCCACCAGCACGACCGCCCCGATGGCTCCGCGGACGAGGTCGTCCCACATGAACCAGAAGCGGTGCTGGCCCGGCGTCCCGAACAGGTAGAGGATGAGGTCCTGGTCGAGCGACAGCCGGCCGAAGTCCATCGCGACCGTCGTGGTCGTCTTGTTCGGCGTGAGCCCCAGGTCGTCGATGCCGGCGCTGGCGTCGGTCATCACGGCCTCGGTCGTCAGCGGAAGGATCTCGGAGACGGCACCGACGAAGGTCGTCTTCCCGACGCCGAACCCACCCGCCACGACGATCTTCGTCGAGGTAAGACCACGACTAGAGCCTGCGTAGTCCACTGAGCACCCTTTCGAGCAGGTTGAGGTCTGGCTGTCCCTGGTTGAGCTGCGGCATGTGCAGGCGGACCAGACCCTCGTCGGCCATGTCGGCGATGAGCACACGGGCCACGCCGAGCGGGACCCGGAGCAGCGCCGAGATCTCCGCGACCGATCGTACGGTACGACACAGCATCATGATCGATTCCTGCTCCGGACTGAGCAGGGAATAGTCATTGCTCTTCAAGGCCACCGATGATACGAGCGTTTCCATCGCCAGGTGATAACGCGGCTCTGCTCGCCCGCCGGTGACGGCGTACGGACGGAACAGAGGCTCGTCCTCTGTCCCGTCACGATCCCGCATGCCCCACTCCCATGATCATCGCCGCGATGTCTGCAGCTCGGCGCGCAGCGCCGGGGTGAGCACCTGTCCGGCCCGTTCCACGAGCAGGGTCATCTGGTAGGCCACCAGACCCATGTCGCAGTCCGGGGAGGCCAGCACGGCCAGGCAGGAGCCGTCGCTGATCGCCATGACCAGCAGCAGGCCGCGCTGCATCTCGACCACGGTCTGGGTGACCGAGCCTCCCTCGAACACCCGCGAGGCGCCGACGGTGAGGCTGAGCAGGCCGGCGGCGACCGCCGCGAGCTGGTCGGCCCGGTCATGGGGGAAGCCGTCCGATTGGGCCAGCCGCAGGCCGTCCGACGAGACCACCACCGCGTGCGCCACCCCGGGGGTGGTGCCGACGAAGTCGGTGATCAGCCAGTCGAACCTGCGTGCTTCCACGCTCAGCTCAGTCACGAGCCCTCCTCCTCTTTACCCGACCCTTCGGTGAGGCCGCCGGCCGCTTGGGCCCGGCCCCGCCGCACACCCTGCTGGAAGCTGGAGAGGCGGTTGCGGACCGCCTCGGCCGAGACCGGCGGACGCGGGGGCGCCGCGGCGCTCTCCGAACCGACCGAGCCGGGCACCAGGTTGGCCTTCGGCATGCGCTTGGGCAGTCCGGCCGCGGTGACGCCGCCGAGCGACGGGTCCCGCACGCTCGCCGCGGCCTGGAAACCGCTGTCGGCCCGCGACCGCCACACGCCGGTGTCGCCGGACTGCTCCGCGGGGGTCGCCCGCCTGTCCGCCGGCGCGTCCCCCCGCCCGTCCCCCGGTCCGTTCGCCGGTCCATTTGCCGGTGCGGGGGCCGCGGCGGCCCTGGGGGTTCTCGCGATCTCCCCGGTGCTCTCCGCGGCGCTCTCCCCGTCCGTACGCGGAACCGCGGTGGGACCGGTGTCGGAAGGACGGCGGAACCAGGCCGACTCGACCGAGGCGAAGATCGGCAGGAACTCGTCGCCGCGCTCCAGCGGCGAGTCCTCCACCGCCGGCAGCGGACCGGTCGCCGACGCGAGGCCCCCGGAGCCGTCGGCTCGCCCCATCGCGGGCGGCGGCGGGAAGGCGGTCGGCCCCGTGTTTCCCGGCGACCCCGCGCTCCCCGGCGCCGGAGCGAAGACGTTCGGTCCCGTGTCTCCCCGCGCCGGGGTGAACGCGCTGGGTCCCGTGCTCTGGGGAGACGGCGGGAACGCGTTCGGACCGGTGCTCGCCGGGGAACCCGCGCTCTGCGGCGGCGGGAAGGCGTTCGGACCCGTGCCCTGCGAGGACGACGGGAACGCGTTCGGCCCGGTGCCGTGAACGGAGGGGGTGAACGCGTTCTCACCCGTGCTCTGCGCCGACGGCGGGAAGGCGTTCGGCCCGGTGCCCTGCGGGGACGGCGGAAAGGCGTTCGGCCCGGTCGTGCCGGCCGGCGTGGCCGTGTCCCGGCGCGGGAGCGGGGTCGGCCCGGTGGGCAGCGACGGCCAGGAGGATTCGGACCGGCCTGGCGCGGGCTCCTCACCCGTCGGCGTGCCGAACGCCGGAGGCCACGACGCGCCCGGCTGCTCGCCGAAGGCCGGGCGGGGGAGATCCGCGTCCGGAGACCCTCCCGGTGCTCCGGGCATCGGCTGCGGTCCCGAGTTCCCCGTGTACGTGTTTCCTGTATACGCGCTTTCGGTCGGCGGCGCCTCGGCGGGGCCCGGCGGGCCGTACGGGTGCTCGGCCGGCGCGGGCGGCGCCTCCCTGACCGGAGCGCCGAAGGCGGAGAAGCCGCCCGAGCCGTTCCCGCCGGACCCGGCGCCGCTCGGCGCCGGGGGCCGGCGCGATCCCACGCCGCCGGCCGCGCCGTTGCCGGGGTTCCACGGCTCGAACGGACCCGCTCCCGGCGCCTGGCCGGCCGGGTTGGGCTCGGCGAACGCCTGCCGGGCCGGCAGGCCGGCCGCGGTCTGCCCGACCGGGACGGACGGACGCGGCATGAGGGGCTGGTCGGCGTTGGAGATGAGCTGCGCGGGGAACAGCACCATCGCGATGATGCCCGCGCCGTCACCCCGGCGCAGTTGCACCCGGATGCCGTGGCGCAGCGCGAGGCGGCCGACCACGAAGAGGCCCATCCGGCGGGAGACCGACACGTCGATCGTGGGCGGCTCGGCGAGGCGGCGGTTGATCTCCGCCAGTTCCTCGGCGGACATGCCGATCCCGGCGTCGGTGACCCCGAGCATCACGGCCCCGCCCTCGACCGGGCTACTGGAGACCACGACCTTGGTGTTGCGCGGCGAGAAGGCGATGGCGTTCTCGACGAGCTCGGCCAGGAGGTGGACGACGTCGTTGGCGGCGTGCCCGGCCAGGGCGATGCTGCGCGGGATCCGGACGACGACCCGCTCGTAGTCCTCGACCTCCGACAGCGAGGCGCGGACCACGTCGACCAGCCGGGCGGGCTGGCTGCGCTTGCGCGGCGGCTCGTGCCCGGCGAGCACCAGGAGGTTCTCACTGTTGCGGCGCATGCGGGTGGCGAGGTGGTCCAGCTTGAACAGGTCGGCGAGGCGCCGGCCGTCCTCCTCACCCCGCTCCAGGCCGTCGATCAGCGAGATCTGCCGCTCCACCAGCGTCTGGGTGCGGCGCGACAGGTTCACGAACATCGAGTTGACGTTGGCGCGCAGGCGCGACTCCTCGGCGGCCAGCCGTACGGCCTGCAGGTGGACCTCGTCGAAGGCCTGGGCGACCTCGCCGATCTCGTCGGTGCTGCCGACCGCGATCGGCTGCACCTGCGACTCCCGGTCGGGGTCGTCCGACTCGCGCATCCGCCGCACGATCTCGGGCAGCCGGCGCCCGGCGATGTCGAGCGCCTCCACCCGCAGGCGGCGCAGCGGCCGGACCATCGACCGCGCGATGAGTGCGGTGGTGGCCAGCACGAGCACCAGGAGGGCGAGGATCAGCGCCCCGGCGATGAGGGCGTTGCGCTGTTCGGCCGACTGCAGGTCACGGGTCCGGCCCTGCACCAGCGACGACACCCGGCCCTCGACGGCCGACATCTGCTCGATGGTCTTGGTGCTGTCCTGGAACCACCGCTGAGCCGTGGTGTCCCTGCTGCGGTAACGGCTGAGTGACTGGTTCTGCAGGCCCAGCCTGAGCGCCCACGACTTGGTCAGCTCGCCGTTCACGACGCTCGGGTCGGCGAAGAGGGTCACCAGGCGGGCCGCCTCGGCCTGCGGGGCCTCCGAGTAGAACGTCGCGAGGTAGCTCGCCTGGCGCGACTGGGCGGCCAGGAAGTCCTGCAGCTCGAAGGTGGTGAAGGTCTGGTTGCGTTCCATGAACTCGCGGGTGAGGGCGGCCCGCTG
Organism: Microbispora cellulosiformans; assembly: GCF_008728085.1. NCBI lineage: Bacteria > Bacillati > Actinomycetota > Actinomycetes > Streptosporangiales > Streptosporangiaceae > Microbispora > Microbispora cellulosiformans. The sequence goes on from NZ_VYTZ01000018.1 coordinate 8,893, forward strand.
CAGGGCCACCTCCTCCTTGGCGTGGGCGAGACCGCCCAGGGCGCGGACGTTGCCCACGATCTCGGGCGCGCCGTCGCTCGCGCCCAGTTCGTCGTGCAGGCGCAGGATGTTGGCGATCAGCGCGCTGTAGTCCTCCGGCGCGCCGTTGGCGCGGATGCCGGCGAGGCTGGCGAAACGGCTGGTGAGCTGCTGGGCCTGCTCCCCCGCCCGCGCGCCGTAGTCCGCGTCGACGTTCTTGAGGTCGGCCCTCACCTGTTGCACCAGGGGGTCGACCACCGCGCGCTGCTGGGCGCGGGTGAGCTCGGTCTGGCCGTCGATGTCGAACTTGCGCCTGGTGTTGCCTCCCCAGACGAACAGGTCACGTTCGAGGGCGAGCTGCTCGGCCAGGTCCCGCAGGTGCACCGAGTACTCCGCCGCCGACCTGGTCCGCTGGTAGCCGGTCAGGCTGTCCATCGAGCTGACGACGCGGAGACCGGCGAGGAGCACGGCCACGAGCGTCGGGGCGAGGATCAGCGCCGTCAGGCGTGTGGGAACCCTCCAGTTGCGCGGTGAGAACGGGCTCCTCCGCCTGCGGTTATCGGTATTCGACTGCTCCATGCTCACCGGCCCCGCCATCGTTCGGCCTGCCTTCACGCGTCTGGACAGCATGAAGTGACATAGCTCTATAAGCGGGGACAATTCGACCACAAGGTCATCAAGGTGAGCGGCCCTACCCCTGCCGCAGCACCCCAATTGTTACCAAGAGGTGAGGATCGTGACCCTTATCACCTGAGGGCCGCGAGGACGTGCTCCCGTACCTGGATCCGCTGCTGTTCGTCCACAATGGGGCGGCCCGTACGATCCGCCACATAGAAGACATCCACCGCTTCTGCGCCCAGAGTCTCCACACGCGCGGCCCGTACGTCAAGTCCGCACTCGCCGAAGGCGCGGCCGATTCGCCACAGCAGACCGGGCCTGTCGTGCGCTCTCACCTCCACCACACTCGCCGTGTTGGACGCGTCGTCAAGCAGGGTGACGCGTGGCGGCGCCACCGGCACCCGGGAAGGCCGCATGGACCTCGCCCGCCGGGCCAGGCGCTGCTCGATGTCGAGCCGTCCGGCCAGGACGAGGCGCAGGTCGGCCTCCAGCGTCGCCGGATCCGGCGGCGAGCCGTACTCGGGGACGACGACGAACTCGATGACGGCGGTCGACCCGGCGGACGCGGCGGAGGCGGCGCGCACCGCCATCCGGTGCGCCGCGAGCACCCCGGCCGCCCGCCACAACAGGCCCGGCCGGTCCGGCGCGACCACGGTGACCGCGCTGCCGTTCACCCGCACCGCTCCGCCGCCGTGCCGGGCGAGCGCCGCCTGCTCGGGCGACAACGCGGGCGCGGGCGCCGGCGGCGCGCCGGACAGCACCGACCTCACCCGCCGGACCAGGTCGGAGACCAGGGACGCCTTCCAGGAGTTCCACGCGGCCGGGCCGGTCGCGGAGCCGTCGGCCACGGCGAGCGCGGCCAGCAGTTCGAGGACCTCCCGGGAACCGATCGCCTCGGCCACCCGGGAGATGGTCACCGGGTCGTCGAGGTCCCGCCGGGTGGCGGTCTCGGGCAGCAGCAGGTGATGCCGCACCACCGTGGCGAGGATCTCCACGTCGGCCTGCGGCAGGCCCATCCGGGCGCCGATGTCCCGGGCGACGATCTCACCGGTGGTGGAGTGGTCACCCGGCCAGCCCTTGCCGATGTCGTGCAGGAGCGCCGAGATGAGCAGCAGGTCGGGGCGGGACACCTCGCGGGTGAAGGCGGCGGCCCCGGCCGCGGTCTCGATGAGGTGCCGGTCCACGGTGTACCGGTGGACCGGGTTGCGCTGGGGACGGTGCCGCACGCGCTCCCAGTCGGGGATCAGCTTGACCAGCACGCCGGCCTGGTCGAGCTCCTCCCAGACCGGTACGGCGGCGCGGCCCGCGCCGAGCAGCGCCACCAGTGCGCCGCGGGCCTCCGGGGGCCACGGCACGGGCAGCGGAGGCGACTGGGCGGCGAGCGCGCTGACCGTCGCCGGCGCCAGCGGCAGCCCCGCCTCGGCGGCGGCCGCCGCCGCCCGCAGCACGAGCGTGGGGTCGGAGCGCGGGGTGACGCCGCGGGCCAGCACTACCTCGCCGCCGTGTTCGACGACGCCGTCCGCGAGCGGCCGCCGTCCGCGCGGCGCGGGACCGGTCAGCAGCCGGTCGACGGTGCGCCAGGTGGCGTCGAAGGCGTGGGAGATGGTGCGGCCGGCCTCCGCCAGGCGGCGCATCAGCGCCTCGGCGTCGAGCATGCCGAGCGTCCCGGCGACCGCGTCCTGCTCCTGGAGGACCAGGCGGTCGGTTCCCCGGGCGGTGACCAGGTGCAGCCCGTGCCTGATGTCCAGCAGCAGTTCGTACGCCTCGCGGACGCGGGGGCCGGGGGCCGAGGCCACCCAGGCGGCGGCCACGGCCTGCATCGCCTGCACGTCGCGCAGGCCGCCCCTGGCGTCCTTGAGGTCGGGTTCGAGGAGGAAGGCCAGCTCGCCGCCGGTCTCGGCGCGTTTGTCCGCCGACGCCCGCAGCTCGGCCAGCCGGCGCCGGGAGTCGGCCCGCCACTCCACGAGCACCGCCTCCCGGGCGGACCGGGTCAGTTCCGGGTCGCCCACCACGTGCCGCGCCTGGATCAGCCCGAGCACGGCCTTGAGGTCCTCCCTGGCGACCTTCACCGCCTCGTCCACGGTGCGGACGGAGTGGTCGAGACCGATCCCGGAGTCCCAGATGGGGTACCAGATGCGGTCGGCGATCCTCGCCACGTCCTCGCGCCCGTTGTGGAGCAGGACGAGGTCCAGGTCGCTGCCGGGGGCGAGTTCGCCCCGGCCCAGGCTGCCGACCGCGACCAGGGCCACGCCGCTGATCCCGATGGGAGCGGCGTGGCCTCGCTCGTCGGGGAGGCCGCCCTTCCCTCCCGATCCCTCCTCCCGCGCGTACGGCCGGGTGGCCGCCGTGCGGAACAGATCGGTGAGCCATCTGTCGATGTCCGCGGCCCGGTCCTTGCGGGTCGCGGCGAACGAGCGCGCCTCCCCTCTCATCATCCGGTTACAGCGCCTCCGGTCCGCGCTCCCCGGTGCGGACCCGGATGACCGTGTCCACGGGAACCGACCAGACCTTGCCGTCGCCGATCTTCCCTGTCTGCGCCGCCTTGACGATGACGTCGATGACGTCCTCCGCGTCGTCCTCCTCGGCCAGGACCTCGACCCGGACCTTGGGCACCAGGTCGACCTGGTACTCGGCGCCCCGGTAGACCTCGGTGTGGCCGCGCTGACGGCCGTAGCCGCTGGCCTCCGAGACCGTCATGCCCTTGATGCCGAACTGCTCCAGGGCGGCCTTCACGTCGTCCAGTTTGAACGGCTTGATGACTGCGGTGATGAGTTTCATGCGTCGACCTTCTTCGTCTGTGCCGCGGAAACGGGCCCGTTGACGGAGGTCACTCCCGAGGAGTGAACGGTGCCGAGGTCGTACCCGGTCTCGGCGTGGGTGGTGATGTCGATGCCGGTGACCTCGTCCTCCTGCTCGATCCGGAAGCCCATCGTCTTGTCGATGATCTTCCCGATCACGTAGGCCATGATGAAGGAGTAGAGGCCCACCGCGACAGGGCCGAGCGCCTGGACGCCGAGCTGCGAGATCGGGCCGCCGTAGATGAGGCCCTCGTTCTGGCCGTCGGCGAAGGGGTAGCGGGCGATGAGACCGAGGGAGACCGCGCCGATCGCGCCGCCGACCAGGTGGACGCCGACCACGTCGAGCGAGTCGTCGAAGCCGAAGCGGTACTTCAGGCCCACGGCGTAGGCGCAGACCGCGCCGGCCACGAGGCCGAGCACGAGCGCCGCCCACGGGTCCACGAAACCACAGGCAGGGGTGATGGCGACCAGACCGGCCACCGCGCCGGAGGCGACGCCGAGGGTGGTGGAGTGGCCGTCGCGCAGCTTCTCCACGAGGATCCAGGCGCCGGCGGCGGCGGCCGTGGCGACCTGGGTGTTCATGAACGCGAGACCGGCGGTGCCGTCGACGGCGAGCTCGGAGCCCGCGTTGAAGCCGAACCAGCCGAACCACAGCAGGCCCACGCCGAGCAGGACCAGGGTGAGGTTGTGCGGGCGCATGGGGTCCTTGCGCCAGCCGGTCCGCTTGCCGAGCACGAACGCGAGCGCGAGGCCCGCGGCTCCGGCGTTCACGTGGACGACCGTGCCGCCGGCGAAGTCCTCGATACCGAGGTTGGCCAGCCAGCCGCCGCCCCAGACCCAGTGCGCGACCGGGAAGTAGACCAGCGTCGCCCAGGCGATGCCGAAGACCACCCAGGCGCCGAACTTGGCGCGGTCGGCGATGGCGCCGCTGATGAGGGCGACGGTGATGATCGCGAAAGTGAGCTGGAAAGCGGAGAACACCAGGTTCGGCATGCCGGTGCCGTCGTCCTTGGTGGCCGTGTCGATGAGGCTCTGCAGACCCATGGCGTCGCCGCCGCCGATGAGCTTGTTGATGAAGTTGTCCCCGTCACCGAAGGCGTCAAAGGCCAGTGAGTGGCCGTACAGAACCCAGGTGAGGGTAACGGTGATGATGCTGACGAACGACATCATCATCATGTTCAGGACGCTCTTGGCCCTGGTCATGCCCCCGTAGAAGAACGCGAGCCCGGGCGTCATCAACAGCACCAGCGCGGTCGCTGTGATCATCCAGGCGGTGGTACCGGTATCGATCTTCACCGACGCGGCCCTCCTTACATTTGGCGTGTGGCCGGTTATCACTCCCTCAGTGGCGTGGTCCCGGGCTTCCTCGGCCGGCTGGCTCACTGACGTTGGCGAAAGCGTGTTCTTCCGCCGTTTCAGCTCATGACCATGCGTGTTTCACTGGCGTGAAACTCGCCGATCCCGTGTTTCGGCCAGGTTTCGGACGTGCTGGTAACGACAAAACGCGCACCCCTGGGGGGTGCGCGTCGTCGTGATACCGGTAGGCCGGCCGTCAGGCGGCGCTGGCCATCTTCCGCAGCCGCGTCAGCGCGTCGCGCTCGATGCGCCGGGCGCGGTCACGGCCGATGCCGTAACGCTCGCCCACCTCGGTGAGGGTGTGCTCCCGGCCGTCCACCAGGCCGTACCGCCAGCGGAGCATGTCGCGGATCTGGCCCTCCAGGCCGGTCAGCCACTGCTCCAGGCGCTCCTTCTCCAGCGTGGCCATGGCCTGCTGCTCCGGGTCCGCCCAGGTCTCGTCGGCGATCATGTCGCCCAGCTCGGTCTCGTCCTCGTCGCCCACCCCGAGCTGGAGCGAGACGGGGTCGGACGCCCAGCGGCGCAGCTCCTGCACACGCTCGATCGGCAGGTCGAGCACCGCGGCGAGGTCGGCGTCGGTCGGCTCGGCGTCGAACTCGGCCAGCATGTCCCGGCGGACCCGCATGAGCCGGGTCATCTGCTCTCCCGCGTGGGTGGGCAGCCGCACCGGCCGCGCCTGCTCGTGGATGGAGCGGCCGACCGACTGCCGGATCCACCAGGTGGCGTAGGTCGAGAACTTGTATCCCCGGCGGTAGTCGAACTTCTCCACCGCCCGGACCAGCCCGAGGTTGCCCTCCTGCACCAGGTCGATCAGGGGCATCCCCCGCCCCGAGTACTTCCTCGCCACGGCGACCACGAGACGCAGGTTGGCCTGGATGAACTCGTCCTTCGCCCGCCGCCCCGAAACGGCGATGCGCTCGAGCTCCTCGTCGGTCGCGTCCGCGGCCTTGGGCTCCGCCCGCCCGCTGTCGAGCAACTGCTCGGCGAACAACCCCGCCTCGATCCGCTTGGCGAGCTCGACCTCCTGATCGGCGGTCAGCAACGGAACGCGGCCGATCTCGGCCAGATACGTCCCCAGCAGATCCCGGTCAGAGACCTGCTGCTCATGCGTCCGATTCCCCGTCGCCATACGATGGCACCTCGTTCCGCCGCCCGCGATATGCAATAAGTGAGCCGGCGAACCGGACACGTCCGCCCCGCTCGGCGTGGCCTCCGGCTTCCTGCTCCTGACCCGGTCAACGGCCGGTCCATGGCAAAGATTCCCCAAATGAATACGACCGGGGAATGGTTTACAGTTCCTCCCCAAGGAGGATGCGGGGCCGGGAAAAAAGCCGATTACCCAGATCTCGCAGGTCTAAACAAGGCGGCGTCCCCCGCGCCACACCTGTGCCACCAGTGGCACGCCGGGCCGGTACGCCAGGTGGACGTACGACGGCGCCTCCAGGATGACGAGGTCCGCGCGGGAGCCGACGCACAGGGCGCCGACGTCGGTGCGCCGCAGCGCCCGCGCGCCGCCGCGCGTGGCCGCGCGTACGGCCTCCAGCGGCGTCATGCCCATCTCCCGTACGGCCAAGGCGACGCAGAACGGCATCGACGTGGTGAACGACGACCCGGGGTTGCAGTCGGTCGCGAGGGCCACGGCGACCCCGGCGTCGAGCAGCCGCCGCGCGTCCGGGTACGGCGACCTGGTGGAGAACTCGGCCCCCGGCAGCAGCGTGGCGACCACCCCGGAGGACGCGAGCGCGTCCACGTCGGCGTCGGCGAGATAGGTGCAGTGGTCGGCCGACGCCGCCCCCATCTCGCAGGCCAGCCGCACGCCCGGCCCCTCCCCCAGCTGGTTCGCGTGCACCCTGACCTGGAGCCCGGCCGCGCGGCCCGCCGCGAGCACCCGCCTCGCGTGCTCCTCGCCGAACGCGCCGCGCTCGCAGAACACGTCCACCCATCGGGCGAACGGCGCGCACGCCTCCAGCATCGGGCCGGTCACCAGCTCGACGTACTCGTCGGCGGTGGTCTCCGGCGGGACGACGTGCGCGCCCAGGAAGGTGGTCTCCTCGGTGAACTGCCGGGCGATCTCCAGGCTGCGGCGCTCGTGCTCGACGGTGAGGCCGTACCCGCTCTTGATCTCGAAGGTCGTGGTGCCCTGGGTCGTCATCTCCGCGACCAGCAGCGCGGTCGTGGAGACGAGCTCGGGGATGGTCGCCGCCCGGGTCGCGGCGACGGTCGCGCGGATGCCGCCCGCCGTGTAGGGCCGGCCGGCCATCCGCGCGGCGAACTCCTCGGTGCGGTCGCCCGCGAACACGAGATGGGCGTGGCTGTCGACGAACCCCGGGATGACGGCGCGTCCCTCGACGCCGACCCGCTCGTCGGCGGCCGGGGCGTCGGCCGAGGGCCCGATCCAGCGGACCACCCCGTTCTCCGCGACCAGCGCGGCGTCCCGGATCTCCTCCCGCTCGGGGTCCGCCGTGAACAGCAGTCCGATCTCGGTGAAAACCGTGGAATTCGCGTCGCTCGGCCACACGTCTCCTGATCCTCGCCAGGCCCCGCGCCGCGCAAACCCGCCGGGCCCACCTGGGATCCCCTATTAGGGGCCGACCAGTGCCACCAAGTCGTTCTCAGACCGCGGCAGACAAGTCGTCACTAGCCGCCGACAAGGGCCGTTGCCGACTCTGCGTTCAGGCGGAGCGCGGCGCCGGCCGGGACGACCGGACGATATCCGACGCCGAGCCTCGTGGACGAGACGACAGGAGTGACGGCGGCGTGAACACAGGCAGCGCGGGCGTGGCCGAAGGCACCGGCGCGGACTCTCACCTGCTCGCGGACATCGTCATGGCCGCCGTGCGCCGGGGGACGGGGTCCCGCTCGGCGGGTGAGGAGACGCGGAACGGCCGGGACTGGGAGATCCACACCGGCACGCCGTGGACGTACGTGACGCCGGCCGGGTGCGCGATGCCGGCGCAGGGGTGGAAACTGCACGTCTCGGCGACGCAGCTGTCGGCGGCGGTCGTGCTGGCGCGGACGGCCGAAGTGCTGGTGCGGCGCCGGGTGCCCTTCAAGTTCGCCGCGACGTTCGAGGAGCTGAGCGGCCTGCTGTCGAGGGACGTCGACCGCGGAACGCTCGGCAAGTTCATCACGGTGTATCCGCCCGACGACGCCGCGGCCGTGTCGATCGCCGAGGAGCTGCACTCCGCCACCTACGGCCTGCCCGGCCCGCCGATCCTGTCCGACCGGCCCTATCGGCCCGGGAGCCTGGTCCACTACCGCTACGGCGTGTTCTCGGCCACGAGCGTGCTCGACAACGACGGGACCTACGCCTCCCTTCTGGTCGCCCCCGACGGCACGACCGTGAAGGACAGCCGCAACGCCTGGTACTCGCCGCCGGCCTGGGCGGTCAGCCCGTTCCCTTCGGGCCGGGCGCCGGCGCGCACCACCGCGCCCGAGGCGGTGCTGCTGGCGGACCGGTTCGTGGTGCGGCAGGCGATCCGGCACAGCGCGAAAGGCGGCGTGTTCCTCGCCGAGGACCGGCTCTCGGGGGCCAGGGTCGTCGTCAAGCAGGCGCGCCCGCACCTCGGTTCCACCCTGCAGGGCCGTGACGAGTGCGACCAGCTCCGTCACGAGGCCGCCATGCTCGACCTGTTCGGCCCGCCGGGGATCACGGCACGCAAGGTGGACCTGTTCGAGCAGAGCGACAACCTGTTCCTCGTACAGGAGCATCTCGACGGGACCATGCTCACCGCCTGGGCCGGCGAGCGAACCGGCCCGGACCGGCGGGGGCACGACGAGGTGCTCACCGTGGTGCGCGGGCTGACCGCCCTGGTCGCGGCCGTGCACGAGCAGGGCTACGTGCTGCGGGACCTCACGCCCAACAACGTCCTCGTCACCGCCGACGGCGGCTGCCGCCTCGTCGACCTGGAGATGGCCGCCATCCCCGGCACGCCCGTGGCGAGAGCCTTCACTCCGGGCTTCGCGCCGCCCGAGCAGATGAACGCGCCCAGGCACGCTCCGGCTCCCGGCGTCGAGGCCGACCTGTACGCGCTCGGGGCCACCGTGTTCTTCCTGACCACGGGCTGCCCGCCCATGCTGGCGGACGACGGGCCGGACGAGGAACGGTCCTGGGGCGACCGGGTGCGGACGCTCGTGAGCGTGGCGACGGCGGGCGATCCGGTGGCCGAGGCGTTCGCTCCGATGATCTCGGGACTGATGCGCGAGGAACGGTCGGAACGCTGGGATCTGCGGCGCGTCGAGGAGTTCCTCGCCAAACTGGACGCCGAGCCCCGGCCGTTCGTCTCCGTGCGGCCGGTGCGCCATCTTGGTGCGGACGAAGGGGACCGCCTGCTGCGGGACGGGGTCGCCCACCTGGTACGGACCATGGCCCGGCCGGCGCCCGGCGGGCCGGACCCGCTGCGCCTGTGGCCCGTCACCGGGTTCGGGGCCGACGCGGACCCCTGCGCGGTGCAGTACGGCTCGGCGGGGGTCCTGACGGTGCTGGCGTCCCTGCTCGACGGTCCTTTCGCCCGCGACCCCGGTCTTCCGGCGACATGGCGGTCCGACGTGACCGGCGCGCTCGCGGACGCGGCGGGGTGGACGCTGCGGCGCCTCGACCGCGAGCCACGGCCCTCCCCCGGGCTCTACTTCGGGCGGGCGGGCGTCGCCTGGGGGCTGCACGAGGCGGGCCGGGTGCTCGGTGACGACGACATGTGCGCCGCCGGCGTCGAACTGGCGTCCGGACTGCCGGACAGCTGGCCGAACCCCGACGTGTGCCACGGCCTGTCGGGGACGGGGCTGACGCTGCTGCACTTCTGGCGGGCCACCGGGGACGGCCGCTTCCGCGACAAGGCCGGCCGCTGCGCCGACAGTCTGCTCGCCGCGGCCGAGCACACGGCCGGGACGGTGCTGTGGCCGATCCCCGCGACCTTCGCGTCGTCGCTGGCCGGAGTCGTGCACTACGGCTTCGCCCACGGCGTCGCCGGCGTGGGGGCCTTCCTGCTCGCCGCCGGCCTGGCTCTCGGCCGCGACGACTGCCTGGAGACGGCCACGGCCGGTGGGCGCACGCTGGTGGAGGCGGCCGAGATCACGGACGGCGCCGCGTGGTGGGACCAGGGTCCGGCCGGCGGCGCCAGGATGCCGCACTGGTGCAACGGCTCCTCGGGCGTCGGCACCTTCCTGATCCGGCTGCACCGCGCCACCGGCGACCGGCGGTTCCTCGACGCCGCCCGGGGGGCGGCGCGCACCGTCCACCTGAGCCGGGTCTCCTCGGGAAGCTCCCAGTGTCACGGCCTGGCCGGCGACGGGCAGTTCCTGCTCGACATGGCCGACCTGCTCGGTGAACCGGCCTACCACGACCAGGCCGGGGAACTGGCCGCGTACCTGTGGGCGCGGGCGGTGTCGCGCGACGGGTTGCTGCTGGTGCCCGACGAGAACGGGTTCGAGCTGAGCGCCGGCTGGAACACCGGCCTGGCAGGGGTGCTCGACTTCCTCCACCGGCTGCGCCACGGCGGGCCCCGCTCCTGGATGGCCGACGCCGGCGACGGGGCGGCCCGATGACCGCCCCCGTCATCACCGGCACGGCCGGCGAGGAGACCGCGCACCGCTCCTCCGAGACGCGGCGGATCAACTTCCGGTTCTCCCGGCGCGGGCGGTACGCCGCCTGCCTGTCCGCCCGCGGTCGTGGTCCCCTCGTCCCGGAGCTGTGGGATCTCGGCGGCGGGACTCCGGTGCCCATGACGCTGGGCCGGCCGGCCGGCGAGAGCTCCTGGAGCACGGTCGTCCCGACCGACGGCGGCAGGATCCTGCTGGGCCGCGCCCAGGCGGGAGGCGTACACCGCCTGCTCCTCATCACCCCCGGCGAGGCGCCGGCGCCGATGCCGGCCACCTTCCACGGCGGCGGATTCCGGCTGGTGGCCGGCGGGCCGGAGGGAGCCGCCGCCCTGGCCTTCCACGGCGCCGGGGAGGGCCGGACGACGGTGTGGCGCGTGCCCGCGGAGCCCGGCCCTCTCGAAGCGGTCGCCACCGTCCCGGCCGTCCTCGGAGGGGGCGTCTGGCTCGACGCGTCCGGCCGGCGCCTGGCCCTGTCCCGCCACGGGGACGAACCGGGCACCGTGGTACTGGATCTGCCGGACGGCTCGCTGTCGCCGCTGCCGGGCCTGGCCGGCGGTGAGCACCTCCTGCTCGCGGCCCCGCGGGGCGGTGTCCTGCTCACGACGCTCCGCCACGAGGGCGCCTATCGCCTGGGCGTGCGCGGCACCGACGACGGCCCCACGGTCTTCCCCCGCCCGTTGAACGAGATCGACGGCGCGGTCACACCGCTGGCGTTCGATCCGGAGGGAAGGCGGTTGGCGCTTCTGGCCACCCGCGGAGTCCGCTCCCACCTGCTCGTGTACGACCTGACGACGGAGGAGATCCGGGAGGCCGCCCTTCCGGCCGGGGCGCTGTATCCGAGTGCCCACTGGAGCACGGCCGGCCTGCACGTGATCCACACGACGCCGGACCGGCCCTACGCCCCGCTGACCGTGCTGAACGCGTCCGGTGCGCCCGCCACCCGGCGAGGCGGTGAGCGGGCGACCGCCCGGGCGCAGAGCTACGACGGTCCCGGCGGCCGCATCGAGGCCGTGGTCTACGGTGACCCGGCCCGGAGCCGGCAGGTGGTGCTGGCTCTGCACGGTGGGCCGGAGGCCGCCTGGCAGCTCTCCTTCGATCCTCTCTTCCGGCAGATGTCCGCGCGAGGCATCGCCGTCGTCGCACCCAACCAGCGCGGAAGCACCGGCTATGGGGCCGCGCACCGCGACGCGATCCGCGGGGCGTGGGGCGGGCCCGACCTGGCGGACATCCTTCACCTGGGCCGCGTCGTCGGCGCCGGACGCGGGCCCGGCGCCTGCCGCCCGATGCTGTACGGCGCCAGCTACGGGGCGTACCTCGCGCTCCTGGCGGTCGCCGCGGACCCGCACCTGTGGTCGCGGGCCGCCGTGGTCGCGCCGTTCCTGTCGGGACGGGAGCTCTACACCGACGGCCCGGCCACGGTCCGGGCGATGCTCGACCGCCTGGGCGGCCTGGAGGAGATCACGGACGACGAACTCGGCCCCCGCGACCTGCTGCGGCTGGCCGGCCGTCTGCGGCTCCCGCTTCTCGTGGTCCACGGAGAACACGACGACGTGATTCCCGTGAGCCACTCCCGGCGGCTGCGCGACCGGCTCGCCGAGGTCGCCCCGCCAGGCGCCGAACTCACCTACCTGGAGGTCACCGGCGCGGGGCACGACCCGTTGACCGGCCACGGCGCCCATCTCGTCCGTGACCGCCTCGTCCACTTCCTGGACACCGGCTCCGCTCAGTTGAGCTGACGCCGGGAGCACCGCCGTACGCCAGGCCGCGTACGGCCCCGAGACCCCGCAGGCTCGCCCTTCGCATCCGCGGCGAGCCTGCGGCACCAGGAGCCGCCGCATGACAGAGCGGAGGCCCGGTACGAAAGGAGAACCGCATGGAACTCGACGTCAAGGCCCTGGACATGCTCCCCGCCTCCGAGGAGAGCGAGCTGTACCCGTGCCAGATCACCTGCGCCGGAGGCAGGACCTGCGGCGGCTGGACCTGCTGGAGCACCGACTACTGACCCGTCAGAGGAACCGGAAACAAGCGCCGCGAAGCGCGAAAGACGAATCAAGGAGGAACTGTGGAACTCGACGTCAACGCCCTGGACATGCTTCCCGCCCCCGAGGAGAGCCGGCTGATGGCGTGCACCGTCACCTGCGGCAGGTCCTGCTACGGGGCCACCGGCACCTGTGGCATCACCCAGATCTGAGCACCTGCTGAGCAGGCGCTCCGCTCCTGTCCGCTCACCTGCCTCGGCAGGACCCGCGGCGTGACGGAGCCGTCCACGTGACGGAGCCGCCGCGAGCGCCCAGGGACGGCCGTCCTCGGCCGGACGTCCCTGGGCGCGACATCCCTCCCAGCTCGCCCCGCCGTGCCCGACGGTGTTCGCGGCGGCCGACCGGAAAGAGAGTGAGACGATGCCCGGCCCCGCCCCGAGATCATCCGAAGAGCAGGTGAGCCACGGGCACGGCGACCGTCTCATCGCCGCTCTGAGCCGGGAGACCTGGATGCCGCTGGCCGCGACCGCGACCGGCTCGATCGCCACGACCGCCGTCGCGCTGGCCCTGCCCGCGGCGCTCGCCGCCGCCGTGAACGCCGTCGTCACCGGCCGGGGGGCGCTGACGGCGACCGCGTACCTCGCGCTCCTGCTCGCCGGCGCCGCGCTGGCCGAGGTCGCCACCGGAATCACGAGCACCACCGCGACAGCCTCGGCGATCGGTACGCTGCGCCTGCGTGTCGCCGGTCACCTCCTGTCGGCCGACGTCTCCGGCGCCACCCGCTTCTCCACCGGTGAGCTCGTCAACCGTCTCGTGAGCAACACGGCGACGGCCGGGTCCGCGCCGGTGACCCTGCTGGGGACGATCACGGGCGTGGCCGCCTCCGCCGGCGCCGTCGTCGCGCTGTTCGCCGTCGACCCGCGCGCGGGCCTCGCCTTCCTCGCCGGGACGCCCGTCCTGATCGTCGTGCTGCGCGTGTTCGTCTCCCGCGTGTCGGGGCTGTACGACGAGTACCAGAGCGCGCAGGGCCGCCTGGCCGCCCGCCTCACCGAGACCCTGGCCGGCATCCGCACGGTCAGGGCCGCGGGCACCGCGAACCGCGAGATCGACCGTGTGCTCCGGCCGCTGGCGGACCTCTCCTCCACCGGGCACGCCCTCTGGAGGGCGCAGTCGCGCACCGTGTGGCAGATCATGCTGCTGATGCCGCTCGTGGAGATCCTCGTGCTGGCGGTCGCCGGGCTCGGCGTCGCCGAGGGCAGGCTCACTCCGGGAGCACTCGTGGCCGTGGCCGGATACGCCGCGCTCGGGCTGACCTTCGTCGAGCAGATCGACCCGCTGCTGGGCCTGGCCTACGGCCGGTCCGCGGCCGTCCGGGTGCTGGAGGTGCTCGCGCTGCCGGTCCTGCCCGCGGGCCGCCGCCGGTTGCCGGACGGCCCGGGGGCGCTGTCCTTCCGCGGCGTGACCGTCACGCGGGGAGACACCCGGGTGCTCGACGACATCGACCTGGAGATTCCCGCCGGGGCGCTGACCGCGGTCGTCGGCCGCTCCGGCGCCGGCAAGACCACTCTCGCCATGCTCGCCGGGCGGCTGACGGAGCCCGACCACGGCCGGGTGCTGCTCGACGGGCGGCGCCTGAGCGACCTCGATCCGGGGTGCCTGCGCGACGCCGTGGCCTACGCGTTCGAACGACCCGCCCTCCTCGGCGGGGACATCGCCTCGGCCATCGCGTACGGCACGGCTCGGACGACGCGCGAGGCCGTCCGCGCGGCGGCGAGGGCCGCGGAGGTCGACGACGTGGTCTCCCGTCTCCCCCTCGGGTACGACACCCCGGCGGCCGGGGCGCCGCTGTCCGGCGGCGAGATCCAGCGGCTCGGGCTCGCCCGCGCGTTGCTGCGGCGGGCCCGCCTGACCATCCTCGACGACGCCACCAGCGGCCTCGACACCGTGACCGAGGCGCAGGTGACCCGCACCCTCGTGGAGGGGATGCGCGGCAGGACGCGCCTGGTCGTCGCCCATCGTCCGGCCACGGCGGCCAGGGCGGACCTGGTGATCTGGCTGGAGGCGGGGCGGGTACGCGGCCGCGGCACGCACCGGGAGCTGTGGCGGCACCGGGACTACCGCGACCTCTTCGCCCCGGATGCGCTGGATTCCCGCGGGGAACCGCACCGCGGCGAGCCCGCCGGGGTCGCCTCGCGGCAGGAGTCGTCGTGTCCGCGGTGACCACCGCCCGGCGGCAGTCCCCGCCGGCCTCTCCCCCGCCCGCCGGCGATCGCGCTCAGGGGCCGTGGCGGCTGCTGGCGGCCCTGCTGCGCCGGCGCCCGCGCCCCCTCGCCCTGGTCATGGCCTGGTCGGTCGTCGAGGCGGCTCCGGCTCTGCTGTCCGGCCTGCTGGTCGCGATGGCGGTCGACCGCGGCTTCCGCGCCGGGCGCCCCGGGCTGGGCCTCGTCCTGCTCGGCCTGCTGGCCGCGGCGATGCTGGTGGGAGCGATCGCGACCCGGCTGATGTTCCCGCACCTCGCCGCGGTGGTCGAGCCTCTCCGCGACGACCTCGTACGCGCCGTGGTCGAGGCGACCGTGACCCACGCGTCGGCCGGTGAGCAGGCGCCCGACGGCGCCGCCGTCAACCGTCTGACCGAGCAGATCGAGACGGTCCGCGCCCTGTTGTCGGCGGTGCTGAGAAACACCCGGCAGGTCGGGGTCGCCGTGGTCGCCGCCGTCGCGGGGCTCCTGCTGCTGTCTCCGCTCGCCGCGGCCGTCGTCGCCGGGCCCGTGCTGATCGCCGTGTTCGCGTTCGTCCGGCTGCTGCGCCTGCTCGCCGCGCGTCAGCGCGACCTCCTCCTCGCCGGGGAGAGGCTGACGGCCGAGGTCACTCCCACCCTCGGGGGGCTGCGGGACATCGCGGCCTGCGGGGCGAGGGACCAGGCGAGGGAGTCGGTCCGGTCGCTCGTGACCGCGCAGGCCGCGGCGATGCGCGCGCTCGCGTGGGCGGGCGCCAGGCGACGGCTGGTCGTCACGATCGGCGCGCACGTGCCCATGGTCGCGCTGCTGCTCGCGGCCGGGCCGCTGACGGCGAGCGGCCGGCTGACCGCCGGGGAGATCGTGGGGGCGCTGACCTATCTGTCGACCGGCCTCGAGCCCGCCGTGCGCACCCTCCTCGGCACCGTCGGCTCCTGGGGGATCACCCTGGCGGTGACCGCCCAGCGGCTCGGCGACGTCGTGACGCCGCCCCCGCCGCGGGAGGAGCCCGCGTGCGTCCCGGAGACGCCGGTCGCCCACGACCTCCGGACGGACCGCCTGACCTTCGCCTACTCGCCCCGGGCGGAACCGGTCGTACGGGAACTCGACCTCACGGTCGGCGAAGGCGAGCACCTGGTCGTGGTCGGCCCGAGCGGCATCGGCAAGTCCACCCTGGCCATGCTGCTCTCCGGGCTCCGCCGGCCCACCGGGGGCGTGGTCCGGCTCGGCGGGCTCGCGCTGGACGCGGTGCCCCGGCAGCACCTGCACGAGGCCGTGGCGCTGGTGCCCCAGGAGGCGTACGTCTTCGCCGGGACGGTCCGCGAGAACCTGGGCTATCTCCGCCCCGCCGGGGAGGCGGCCGCCGACGAGCGGCTCCTCGCGGCGGCGGACGCCGTCGGCGCCGGGCCGCTGCTCACGCGGCTGGGCGGGCTCGACGGCGCGATCGACGAACCGTCCACCCTGTCCGCGGGGGAACGGCAGCTCGTCACCCTCGCGCGCGCGTATGCCTCCCCGGCGCGGATCGTGATCCTCGACGAGGCCACCTGCCACCTCGACCCCGCAGGCGAAGCACGGGCCGAGGCCGCCTTCGCGGCCAGGCGGGGGACGCTCATCGTCATCGCCCACCGCGTCAGCTCGGCCGCCCGGGCCGACCGCGTCCTGCTCCTGGACGGCGCGCGCGCGATCACCGGCACGCACCGCGACCTCGTGACGCGCTCGCCTCTCTACGCCGACCTGGTCGGTCACTGGAACCACGACGCCCCGGGACCGGACCGCCTGCCGGAGTGATCCCGGAGTGATCTTCGCGCCCCCTCAGGACAGCACGGAAGGACCTGCACATGCGACACCCCGGACCTACCGACATCATCTGGGACATCACGTACGCGTGCCCCCTGCGCTGCACCCACTGCTATTCGGAGTCGGGCCGGCGGCCCGCGCGGCAGCTGGGCCACGAGGACATGCTCAGGGTGGCCGACGCGATCGTCTCCCTGGGCCCGCGGGCGGTCGAGTTCGCGGGTGGCGAGCCCCTGCTCGTCAGGGGCGTTCACGAGGTGGCCGAGCGCATCTCCCGGGCCGGTGTCGAGGTCAATCTCTACACCAGCGGGTGGACGGTGACACCGGCGGCGGCCGAGGAGGCGGCCCGGGTGTTCACGAGGATCACGGTGAGCGTCGACGGAGCCGACGCCGCCACCCACGACCGGATCAGGGGCAGGGCCGGCTCCTTCGACCGCGCGATGAACGCGCTGGCCCTCCTCGACGACGTCTCGCGCCGCCGGACGGCCCGCGGCGACGCCCCCGTGATGTTCGGAGTCGACTGCGCGGTGATGCGCGGCAACTTCGACCAGATGGGCGACCTCTGCACGACCGTCACCTCCCGGTTCGGGCGGATCCGGTTCCTCACGTTCGGGGCCGCGGTGCCGTCGGGGCTGGCCAGCAGGCCCGGCTTCGGCGACCTGGAGCTCCTCACCGGCGAGCAGGTCCGGACGCTCACCAGCCCCGAGCACCACGACACGCTGCGGGCCCGGGTTCCCTCCTCGGTCGTGGTGAACACCAACGACAACGCGATGCTGCTGATGCGGCCCGAACTCGTGGAGCGCTACGGATTCCCCCTGCTGCAGATCGAGCCCGACGGTGAGGTGCGCGCCATGCCCATCTACGAGGGCACCGTCGGCAGCCTGCTGAGCGAGGATCCGGCGGTGCTGTGGGAACGCGCGGTCGCGCGGTGGAGCGACCCCTTCGTCGTCGAGACCCTTTCCGCGGTGCGCACCTGGGCGGACTGGGCGGAGGCGACCCGCCGCATCGACTACCGCTTCGGATCCGACGCGGTCAGGCGGCGCATCGACCGGCGGCCCGACTACGAGGCCACGCCGGTCTGACGTCCGCCGCCCGCCGGCCGTACCGCCGGGTCAGGGGATCAGCGGGGCGAGCGCCTCGCGGAGCAGCGCGCCCGCGTCGCCGAGGACGTGCCGCCCGTCCGTCACGACGCGCCGCCCGCCGGACACCACCGAGTGCACGTCGGCGGCCGTCGCCGCGAAGACCACCGAGGCGACCGCCGACGCCCGCGTCGCCCCCGCCGTGCGGACCGAGTCGAGCCGTACGGAGACGAGGTCGGCCCACGCGCCGGGCACCAGGCACCCCGCGTCGGGGAAGCCCAGGGACGCCTGCCCGGCGGCGGTGGCGGCGTGCAGGAGGTCGGCGGCCGGCCAGTGGCCGCGCTCCCCCGTGACCAGCCGCTCGTCCAGCTCGACCGCCCGGGCCTCCTCGAACAGGTCGATGACGGCCTGGCTGTCGCTGCCCAGCGTGACGGGCGAGCCGGCGTCCAGGAGCCGGCGGGCGGGGCCGACGCCGTCGGCGAGGTCCCGCTCGGTGGTGGGGCACATGCACACGTGGCTGGTCGACCCGCCCAGCAGCGCCACGTCCACGTCGGACAGGTGCGTGGCGTGCACCGCGGTGGAGCGCGGCCCGAGCGCGCCGTGGTCGTGCAGCACCTGCACCGGCGTCGCGGCGTACGCCTCCACGCACGCCTCGTTCTCGGCCCGCTGCTCGGACACGTGGGCGTGCAGCGGGCCGGTGTGCCGGTGGGCGAAGTCGACGACGACGTGCATCTGCTCGGGGGGCACCGCGCGCACGGAGTGGATGGCCGCGCCGATCTCCACATCCCGCGCGCCCTCGTGGGCCCGCGCCAGCGCGTCGGCCCTGGCCGCCCAGCGCTCGGCGTCCCCGTCGCCGAACCGCACCTGGGGGCCGGCGAGGGCGTCGCCGATGCCGCCGGTCAGGTAACAGGTGTCCAGCAGGGCGATGCGCAGCCCGGCCCGCCTGGCCGCCTCGACCAGCGCCTCGCCCATCGCGTTCGGGTCCGCGTACGGCGTGCCCCCGGGGCCGTGATGCAGGTAGTGGAACTCGGCCACTGCGGTGATCCCGGCGAGCGCCATCTCCGCGTACGTCGCGGTGGCCAGCGCGAGGTAGCGGTCCGGGTCGAGCGCCTCGGCGACCGCGTACATCCGCTCCCGCCAGCTCCAGAAGTCGCCCCGGCCCGTCTGGGTGTGGCCGCGCAGCGCGCGGTGGAAGGCGTGCGAGTGGCAGTTGGCCAGGCCGGGCAGGGTCAGCCCGGCCAGCCGCTCGGCTCCCGGCGGAGGCGGCACGCCCGGCCGGACGTCCCCGATGCGGGAGCCCTCGATCGCCACCGCCACGCTCTCCACGACCTCGCCGGGCGGCAGCCACGCCATCTCGCACCAGTAAGTCACGTGCACCGGTCCTCCAGGTGGGCGGCATGACGGGTGGCGTGGCGGGCGCCACGGCCGGTCCGGCGGGCCGTCAGCGGGTGGGCCCCGCCGCCGGCCGCACGGTGATCTCGGTGACGTGCGCGTCCGGGGTCGCCGTCACTGCGGCCAGTACGGCGCGCGCCACCGACTCCGCCTCCAGATACCTTCCCGGCTCGTACGGCTCACCCTCCTGCTCGCGCACGTCCCTTTGCATGTCCGTGCCCACCCGCCCGGGGAAGATCGAGGTGACCCGTACGCCGTTCGGCTGCTCCTCCTCGCGCAGCACGTCGCCGTAGGCGCGGAGGGCGAACTTGCTGGCGGCGTAGGAGCCCCAGTTGGGGTTGGCCCGCTGCCCCGCGCCGGAGTTGATCAGCACGACGTGCCCCCGGGCCGCCCGGAGGGCGGGCAGCAGCAACCGGGTCAGCTCGGCGACCGCGACGACGTTGACCTCCAGCGTCCGGCGCCACACCTCGGCCGGGGTGTCGGCGAGGTGGCCGAGCCTGGCGATCCCCGCGCTGTGCACCAGCAGGTCGAGCCGTTCGATCCCCTCCACCTCGGCGGGGGTCAGGTCGGTGAGCTCCACCGCCCAGGGCCGGGACCCGGGCAGCTCGTGGCACAACGCGTCGAGCGCCGTGCCGTCCCGGCCGCCGAGCAGCAGGTCGTGCGTGGGGGCGAGGGCGCGGGCGATCGCCGCGCCGATACCGCGCGAAGCGCCGGTGATCAAAGCCGTGGGTCGCATGAAGCACTACCTTAGGTCGCCACGTCAGTCGCCGCCGTCCCGCCCCGCGCGGGGGCCGGCGTCTGTGCGGACGGCGCTGGAACGCGGCGGGGCGCCCCGGCCCACTGACCGGAGCGCCCCGCCTCCGGCCCGGCCACCGGGCGCGCCCGCACGCGCGTAGCCCCCGGCGTCCGGGTCGGTGGTGAAGGAGAGGTAACGCACCTCCTGCCTTCCCGGCTCCCGGTCGAAAGAAGCTGTGGTCAGGTGTAAGGGCTGCTCACGGTTCCCCATCACCCGCCCGCATGCCTGCCCGACTCGACCGCCCGCCTCGCCTGCCCTCGCGGGCCCGCCGGTCGTCCGGTCAGGTCGCGACGAGGAACTGCGTGGCGGCGAGCTCCCGGTAGAGCGCGTCGGCCGCGACGAGCTCGTCGTGGGTGCCCCAGGCCCGCACGCGCCCGGCCTCCATCACCACGATCCGGTCGGCCCCGGTCACGGTGGACAGGCGGTGCGCGATCACCAGGACCGTCGTCTCCCGCGCAACCTCCGCCACGACCTCCCGCAGGCGCAGCTCGTTGACGGCGTCGAGCTGGGACGTCGCCTCGTCGAGCAGCAGCAGCCTCGGCCGGCGCAGCAGCGCCCTGGCGATGGCCACCCGCTGCCGCTCCCCTCCCGACAGCAGGACCCCGCGGTGCCCGACCGGCGTCTCCAGCCCCTCAGGCAGCCGCTCGACCAGGTCGTCGAGGCGGGTGCGGGCCAGGGCGCGGGCGATCTCCTCATCGGTCGCCTCCGGCGCGCCGAAGACCAGGTTCTCCCGCAGCGTCCCGGCGAGCACGGGGGCGTCCTGCTCGACGTACCCGAGCATGGACCGCAGCTCGCCGAGCGGCCAGTCGCGGATGTCGCGCCCGCCGATCGCGATGGTGCCCTCGTCCGCCTCGTAGAACCGCTCGATCAGGCCGAACACCGTCGACTTGCCCGCGCCGGAAGGGCCGACCAGCGCGGTCATGCCACCCGCGGGCACCTCGAAGGTCACGCCGTGGTGCACGACCGGCCGGTCCTCGTCGTACCGGAAGACGACGTCCGTGAACGTCACCCCGACGGGGTCGCCGCCCGCCGCCCGGGTGGGCGCGGGCGCGGCGACCGGTTCCGCGGGCAGCAGGGCGATCTCCTGGATGCGGGTGACCGCGGCGAGGCCGTTCTGCATCTGGGTGAGGCTCTGGATGATCTGCCCGATCGGGGAGACCAGGTAGAACAGGTACATCAGGAACGCGATCAGGGCGGAGATCTCCATCTCCCCCGACGCGACCCGCGCGCCGCCCACTCCCAGCACCGCGAGGAACGCGAGCTGGATCGACGTCCACGCGCCGACCCCGGCCAGCGACGTCCATCCGGCGGCGGCCACCCCGCGGTCGCGCGCCTCGGCGGCCGCGGCGGTCACCACCGCGGTCTCGCGGATCTCCGCGCCGCTGGCCTTGACCGTACGGAACGCCTGAAGCGCCCGGTCGAGCATCGAGCCCATCTCGCCCAGGGCCTCCTGGGCCCGCAGCGAGGCCCGCCGGATACGCGGGGCGATCACCACGCCCATGACCGCGACCAGGGCGACGACGGCCAGGGTGACCCCGAGCAGCAGGCCGTCCATGATCGCCATCATCACGGCCGCGCCGAGGAACGTGAACGCGCCTCCGACCAGCGACGCCAGCGCGTCCGTGCAGACGGCCCGCAGCAGGGTCGTGTCGGAGCCGACGCGCGACAGCAGGTCGCCGGGGCTGAGCCGGTCCACCTCGGGGACCCTGAGCCGCAGGATGCGGTCCACCAGCGTCCGGCGCGAGTCGAGCACGATGGTCTCGCCCATGCGTTCGAGCAGGAAGCGCCCCGCCGCCGCGACCAGCGCGCCGGCCATGACCGCGGCCGAGAGGCCGAGCACCGGCCCGGTCATCGTGCCGCCCGCGCCGAACGCGTCGATCACCTGCTTGGCCATCAGCGGCATCGCGAGCCCGGCGAGGCTGCCGGCGAGGCTGAGCAGGCCGCCCAGCAGGAGCGTCCGCCGGTGAGGACGGACCTGGTCGAGCAGCACCCGCCAGGCGGCCCGGTCCCCCAGGGACGCCTTGCGCTGCCGGGCGGGTGAACCGTCGCCGGGGTCGTCGCCGTCCGTCGCCACCGCAACCCCCTCCGCGAGAGCCCACCCTGCGATCTTCTGTGGACCCTAACGCAACGGAAAGGCCGGTGCGCGCGGGGATTTCGCACCTCCGGGCGACGGCCTCGACCGGCCGATGACCTTGTGCGACAGCGGCGGGCGACCCCTCAGCCTCGTACGCCGTACAGCAGCCGGATGTCCCTGATGGTGTCCATGATCTCGTACCACGTGAGGCACAGGGAGGCCTCGGCCTCCTCGGTGCGCGCCTCGGCCGCCATCAGGCGGTCGCCGGTGAGGAAGGCCGCCTCCTGTTTGAGTTGCGCCGCCATTTTCCGGAACACGAATCGCCCGCGAGACTCCATGCCGACCCTCCCGCCCCCCGACAGCATTTACCTAGGCTGAAATACCCACATAATCCGACGAAATTCTTTTCGCCCGATCAGCGGACCCCGTGGTTCACGCCTGTTCCCCGCATTTCCGGCGCTCCGCCCGGTCAGCGCACCGGTTGCCCGCCGAAGACTCAGCGGGCGCGGGGGCGTCCCGACCGCCAGTGCCGCCCGGCCCGCTCGGCGCCCCGCTCCGCGCCCCGCCGGGGACGCGGAGTCATCGCCCGCCGCCGGTGACGCCGTACGGGCGACACGGGCGACACGGGCGCGGGCAGGTCGTGACGGCCGGAGACGAACTCCTGCACGGCGATCTTCACCCGGATGACCGGCCTGCGCCAGCGCTCCTCGCGATGGACCGCCTTGGCCATGAGGCGGGGCCGGGGCCGCCGCGCCCGCTCCGAGTAGAACCAGCGGGCCCACGGCGAGCCGGGGCGGGCCACCCGCACCGCTCCCACGTACAGCGACGGCGGCACGAACAGTCCCAGCAGGCCGCTCCAGATCTTCCCCTTGAGCAGGGTGATCACGGCGAAGACGAGGTTGACCACGAGGAAGGCGGGGGCGGTCCAGTCGCCGGCGGCGGTGCCGCCGTCCCAGCCGAGCGGGTGCAGCCCGAACAGGAGCAGTCCGGTGGCCGCGATCGCCACGAAGACCGCGTCGACCGAGGTGCGGCCCTCCTCCTGCCAGTAGACGTCGCGCAGGTGCAGGATCAGCGCGAACTCGTCGAGCACGAGGGCCGCGCCCACGCCGAAGACGGCCGAACTGAACGAGTACCACCCCTGGGAGACGCCCGACAGGACCAGCCCGGCCACCCCGCCGAGCAGGGTGAGCACCACCCCGAAGACGACGTGGTGGATGTGCATCTCGCCGACGCTGACGTTGCCGAACCACCGCGTCCTGGCCCTGATCAGCCGCACGTTCACCCGCGTGCAGAGGAACGCCGTGATCAGCGCCACGAAGAAGCAGAACAACGGCAGGCGGTGCGCGTCGACGACGCGTTCGCGAAACCAGTCGGCCATACGGATATCAGTCCCCTGCTCTCCGATGCTACGGCTCGCCTCGGAGTGGTCAGGCAACGGTCATGCGAGGAAGCCGCGCAGCAGCGCGGCCGTCCCCTCCAGGTGCTCGGCCACCGCCCGGCCCGCCGCCTCGGGGTCGCCGTCCAGGATCGCGGCGGCGATGGCGGCGTGCTGCACCGCCGCGTGCTCGATGTTGGGACCCAGCACCGGGATCGCGTTGAGCAGGTCGGTGACCCGCAGCCGGGCGTCCGCGCACGCGGCGGCCAGCAGCGGTGAGCCGGTCAGCTCCGCGATGGCGAGGTGGAAGGCGATGTCCCTGCGGCGGTAGTCGGCCGGGGCGGCGTCGTTCACCTCGGCCAGCCGGGCCTTCAGCGTCTCCCGCCGACCCGGGGTCAGCTCGGTCGTCGCGAGGACCCGGGCCGCCCCGCACTCCACGGCCATCCGGAACGTCAGGGCGTCTTCGAGCTCGTCCTCACCCATCCGGGTGAGCGCTCTGCGCAGGTCGCCCTTGCGGGGGCTCGGCGGGCGGTAGACGACGAACGCGCCGCCGTACCTGCCCCGCCGTACGTCGAGGTAGCCGGCTTCCTGCAGGGCGCGGATCGCCTCGCGCAGGGTGACCCGGCTGATGCCGAGCCGGGCCGCGAGCTCCCGCTCGGGCGGCAGCTTCTCCCCGTGCGCGACGACTCCCAGCTTGACGGCCTGGAGCAGGCGCTCGACCGTCTCCTCGAACGCGTTGCCCGCCCGCACCGGCCGCAGCAGCGACATGGGCGCGGGAGCGGGCGCCCGCGCCGGGGTGCTGTCCATGCCTCGCCGTCCCTCCGCCCCTTCGCACCCTGAGCACCGTGTGCCGGCACGTCCCGCCACACCCCCGTACGCCCCGCGTGACCAGCGGCGGGGCCGCCGGGTCCGTCGCGCGGCGGCGCCCCGCTACGCGATGGAGGTTGGTCCCGGCTGTTGTTGACGACGAGGGGAGCAGGGTGCTTGCATGCCTTCAATGGTCTGATTCTAGACAATTGGACGGGAGGCGTCGTGCTCGGCGTGGAACGACTTCGCGACGATGTCGAGGCGGGCCGGGTCGACACGGTCCTGCTCGCCGTCACCGACATGCAGGGACGGCTGCAGGGCAAGCGGCTGTCGGCGCGGTACTTCCTGGAGGAGGTGCTGGACCACGCCGCGGAGGGCTGCAACTACCTGCTCGCCGTGGACGTCGACATGAACACCGTGGACGGCTACGCCATGTCGTCCTGGGAGCGCGGTTACGGCGACTTCGTGATGCGGCCCGACCTGTCGACGCTGCGCCGGGTGCCCTGGCACGAGGGCACCGTGCTGCTGCTGGCCGACCTGGTGTGGGAGGACGGCTCTGACGTCGTGGCCTCTCCCCGGCAGATCCTGCGCCGCCAGCTCGCCCGGCTCGCCGAGCGCGGCTGGACCGCCCAGGTCGGCACCGAGCTGGAGTTCGTCGTCTACGACGACAGCTACGAGCAGGCGTGGCAGCGGGGCTACCGCGATCTCACCCCGGCCAACCTCTACAACGTCGACTACTCGCTGCTCGGCACCTCGCGCATCGAGCCGCTGCTGCGGAAGATCAGGCTCGGCATGGAGGGCGCCGGGCTGTACGTCGAGTCCGCCAAGGGCGAGTGCAACCTGGGCCAGCACGAGATCGCCTTCCGTTACACCGACGCGCTGACCACCTGCGACAACCACGTCTTCTACAAGAACGGCGCCAAGGAGATCGCCGCCCAGGAGGGCAGGTCGATCACCTTCATGGCCAAGCCGAACCAGCGCGAGGGCAACTCCTGCCACATCCACCTCTCGCTGCGGGACGCCGACGGCGGGCCGGTCATGGCGGGCGACGGGCCGTACGGGCTGTCGGAGACCGGGCGGCGGTTCGTGGCCGGTCAGCTCGCGGGGTTGCGCGAGCTGACGCTCTCCTACGCCCCCAACATCAACTCCTACAAGCGGTTCGTGCCCGGCAGCTTCGCCCCCACGGCCGTGAAGTGGGGGGTGGACAACCGCACCTGCTCGATGCGGCTGGTCGGCCACGGGTCCTCGTTGCGGGTGGAGAACCGGGTGCCGGGCGGCGACGTGAACCCGTACCTCGCGGTCGCGGCGATGATCGCGGCCGGGTTGCGCGGCGTGGACGCGGAGCTCGATCTGGAGGAGCCGTTCGGCGGGAACGCCTACGACTCCCCGGCCGAGCGGGTGCCGGCCACGCTGCGCGACGCCCTGGCCCTGTGGGAGGGATCGAGCATCGCCGAGGAGGCGTTCGGCAAGGACGTGGTCGACCACTACGCCAACAACGCGAGGGTCGAACTGGCCGCCTTCGACGCGGCGGTCACCGATTGGGAGCTCTATCGGGGGTTCGAACGGCTGTGAAGATAATCAATCCGGCGACCGAGGAAGTGATCGCCGAGGTGGAGATGGCGGACGCCGCCGAGGTGGACCGCGCCGTCGAGCGGGCCGTACGGGCCTTCCCCGCCTGGCGGGCGGTCGCGCCGGGCGACCGGGCCCGGCTGCTGCGCCGCTTCGCGCGGCTCGTGGAGGAGCACGCGGAGGAACTGGCGCGCCTGGAGATCACCGGCGCCGGGCACACCGTGGGCAACGCGCGCTGGGAGGCGGGCAACGTCCGCGACGTGCTCGACTTCTACGCGGGCGCGCCCGAACGCGACCACGGCAGGCAGATCCCGGTGGCGGGCGGGGTGGACGTCACCTTCGCCGAGCCGCTGGGCGTGGTCGGGATCATCGTGCCGTGGAACTTCCCGATGGTCATCATGACCTGGGGGGTCGCCCCGGCCCTGGCCGCCGGCAACACCGTGATCGTGAAGCCCGCCGAGTGGACGCCGCTGACCGCGCTGCGACTGGCCGAGCTCGCCCTGGAGGCCGGGCTGCCGGAAGGAGTGCTCCAGGTCGTCCCCGGCGAGGGGGAGGTCGCTGGAGCCCGCCTCGTCGAGCACCCGGACGTACGGAAGATCGTGTTCACCGGCTCGACCGAGGTCGGGAAGCTGATCGCCGCGAAGGCCGCCGAGCAGGTCAAGCGGGTCACGCTGGAGCTGGGCGGCAAGAGCGCCAACATCGTCTTCGCCGACTCCGACCTGGAAAAGGCGGCCGCCTCGGCCCCGATGGCGGTCTTCGACAACTCCGGCCAGGACTGCTGCGCCCGCTCGCGCATCCTGGTGGAGCGTTCCGTCCACGACGACTTCCTCGCGCGGCTCATCGAGGCCGTACGCGACGTGAAGGTCGGGGACCCGAACGACCCGGCGTCGCAGATGGGCCCGCTGATCAGCGCCGAGCACCGGGAGCGGGTCGCCTCGTTCGTCGCCGAGGCGGACGTGTACGCGCGGGGGTCGTGCCCGGGCGGGCCGGGCTACTGGTTCCCGCCCACGGTGCTCGCCGGGTCGTCCTCGGAGTCCTTCCGGAGGGCGTTCACCGAGGAGATCTTCGGGCCGGTCGTCGCCGTCGTGCCGTTCGAGGACGAGGCCGACGCGGTGCGGATCGCCAACGACACGGCGTACGGCCTGTCGGGGTCGATCTGGACCCGCGACGTCGGCCGGGCGCTGCGCGTGGCACGGGCCGTCGAGGCGGGCAACCTGTCGGTCAACTCGCACTCCAGCGTCCGCTACTGGACCCCCTTCGGCGGCTTCAAGCAGTCGGGCCTGGGCCGTGAACTCGGCCCCGACGCCCTGTCCGCCTTCACCGAGACCAAGAACGTCTTCATCTCCACGGAGTAGATCAATGCAGCGTTTGCAGGACCGCGTCGCCGTCATCACCGGAGCGGGCAGCGGCATCGGGCTGGCCACCGCCCGCCGGTTCGCCGAGGAGGGCGCGAAGGTCGTGGTCGCCGACCTCGACGAGACCGCCGGGGCAAAGGCCGCCGACGAGGTGGGCGGCCTGTTCCTCCGGGTGGACGTGGCGAACGAGGACGACGTGGCCCGGATGTACCGGACCGCGTCCGAGGAGTTCGGCAGCGTGGACATCGCGTTCAACAACGCGGGCATCTCCCCGCCCGACGACGACTCGATCCTGGAGACCGGGATCGACGCGTGGCGCCGGGTGCAGGAGGTCAACCTCACCAGCGTGTACCTGTGCTGCAAGCACGTGATCCCGTACATGCGGCGGCAGGGCAAGGGGTCGATCATCAACACCGCGTCGTTCGTCGCGGTGATGGGCTCGGCCACCTCGCAGATCTCCTACACCGCGTCCAAGGGCGGGGTGCTCGCGATGAGCCGGGAACTGGGCGTCCAGTTCGCCCGCGAGGGCATCCGGGTCAACGCGCTGTGCCCCGGGCCGGTGGACACCCCGCTGCTGCGGGAACTGTTCGCCAAGGACCCCGAGCGCGCCCAGCGCCGCCTGGTCCACGTGCCGATCGGCCGCTTCGCCCGGGCCGAGGAGATCGCCGCGGCGGTCGCGTTCCTCGCCTCCGACGACGCGTCGTTCATCACCGCCTCGGAGTTCCTGGTCGACGGCGGCATCTCCGGCGCGTACGTCACCCCGCTGTAGGCGGAAGCGTTCTGTCAGACGAGGGGGGAGGCAGGGCATGTCCCGTCCGGTCATCGGCGTGACCTGCTATGTGGAGCCGGCGCGGTTCACCGTGTGGGACATGCCGGCGGCGCTGCTGCCGTACATGTACGTCGACCACGTCGTGCGGGCGGGCGGGCAGCCGGTCATCCTGCCGCCCGCCGGGGAGCCCGCCGCGCTGGCCGGCCGTCTCGACGGACTGATCATCGCGGGCGGGGGCGACATCGACCCCGCGCGGTACGGGGCCGCCCCCGCCGAGCAGACCGGCTACATTCGGAAATTTCGGGATGACGCCGAGTTCGGGCTGATGAGCGCCGCGCTGGCGGCCGGGCTGCCGTTCCTGGGCATCTGCCGTGGCCTGCAGGTGCTCAACGTGGCGCTCGGCGGCACCCTCCACCAGCACCTTCCCGCGGTCGTGGACCACACCGGCCACTCCCCCGCCCCCGGAGTCTTCGGCCGTCTCCCCGTACGGCTGTCGCCGTCGCTGGCCAAGGTCTACGGAGACGAGGAGCTGGCCCCGGCGCACTACCACCACCAGGCGATCGACCGCCTGGCCGAGGGCCTGGAGGTCACCGCCCGCTCTTACGACGGCACCATCGAGGCCGTCGAGGTCACCGGGGCGGCGTTCGCCCTCGCCGTCCAGTGGCACCCCGAGGCCGACGAGGACGGCCCCCTCTTCCGCGCCTTGGTCGAGGCCGCCGGAACTCGCTCCTGATCCACGCGTAGCGGTCAGTCCGTCATCCAGAGGTACCAACAGCAGAAGCCAGCCGAGCATGATCGGCTCACGAAGCATCCACCTGACGCCGGGGGCGGCCGCCGCCGTCATGGTCACCGTCGACAACAGCGTGGTCGCGACCGGCACCGCGATCCATACCGCCCGGGCAGTCCGCGGAACCGTCCGCATCGAATCCCCTCCCGAAACGGCACCGCGACTGAGAGCCGGCATGGCAGTCATCCGGGAAGACCATCTCGCCTGTACGGAAACCGAGGCGGGGCTCTCAGCGCCTGCGGCTGCCTTCTGTTTTGCCTATTCGTGCGACCTCATGAGGTCCGGAACCGCACATCCACACACCGACACCGTTTCGCATGTCCGGCTTCAAACCGAGTCGATGACCAGAACATAATGGCCAGACCCGCCAAAACTCATCGATGTAGTCTGCTTGAATGCCCGCCGCGATCTCTACCAAAGTGTCCTGAAACCCGATGCCGAACACTTCCCACCCGTGCACGACCACTCCCCCCCGAGCGGGTTCACCCATCGAGACGGTGGGAGCGATATGCCAGTCGACGGCATGAGGAAAGTCCGAAAGCACCAGCCGAAGAGCACGTCCGGCATGAGCGAACCGCAGGGCGAGCAGGCGCCTTCGAAGGTCATCCCCGAAGAGCAGGCCGTCTTCGGCGTAGATTCTCCGCAGCTCTGCGACGGCTTCCTTACCGAGGCGATCCACCTCGGCATCGAACGCCTCGTCCTCGCACAGAAGCGAGATCCACTGGGCAAATTCCTCACCAGAAGTCAAGAGCACTCCACCCCCGAAGAAACCGCCGGGTCACCGCTCCTCTGAACGGCCCGCCTTTCTCGCGCGTACCAGACCGAACACGATAACGGCAAGAGCGGCCACCAATCCGCACGACGCCGAGGTCCACAGATCTTCCTCGCTGACTCCGTCCCCGGACAGGTCCAGCAGCACGGCACCGAATGCGCCACCCCCGAACCACAGGACACCAAGTCCTATCCTGAGCCACATTCCTTGTCCTTTGAGGACACGCGCACTGCGCCTTCGACTACACCGTGATTTCTTCTCCGACGCGACTGAAAACTGTAGACGGCGGAGACTATATAGCCGATCAGCGCCGCCACGACCGCGGTTACGCGCCTGCCGACGGCCGCACCGAAAAGGCACTTAACGGCATTCCTGATTGACCCAGTATCCGACCCCAGTGCCGACTGCGGCAGCCGCCGCATGACACGGAGAACGACGAGAAGGGTCGCCCCGGCCTCGCGGGACGGGATCGACTTGCAGGAATCGGCCGGTGGCGGGGGTGTAGAGGCGGACTCCCATGAGGACGATGATCGGCCCTTCCGGCGGCGTCGGTGCCGTCGTAGGTGTAGGCGCCCTGGCCGTCGTTCACCGAGGCCCCCGGCCCACCGGGTCGAACGTCGCGACGGCGATGCTGCCGTCCGCGTCGGTGACCGAGTACGCCCGGCCCAGGGCGTCGTACGAAGTCGTGACCGAGACCCCGCCCACGGTGACCCAGTCTGCAGACCGGTGGCGTTGTCGTAGGCGTAGGTACGGTCCGGGTAGTGCCGTACTTCCGGCGCCGGTCTCGGGGATGCTCGTCGTGGCCGTACGGCCCGCCTCGTCGACCTGTGCGGGTCGCCGGCCCCGACGTCGCGACGCTCTGGGCGGTCTGCCCCCACTAGAGACGACGGTCTTCTGGCTGGCCGGCTGGAAGAGGTTCCACCCGGAGGGGGTCGTCGAAGGCGATCGGCGCGTAGCCGGTCTTCTCGATATGAGTGTCGCCGGGCGGTCACGCCTGCGCCGTTGACGACCAGGGCTGCACCGTCGTCGTGGTCACGAGGTGGTAGTCGGTATCCGGGTCGGGCTTGCCTTCGTCGTAGGTGTAGTCGTTGTGCCGGCGGGCGGAGACGCGCGTGCCGTCGGCAAGCATCGCCTGAGAGGCGAGGCCGTCGCCGCTGACAACGTCCTCGCCGTCGTTGTAGGCCGTGACGTCCGCCAGCAGGTCGGCGCGCTCGGCGGCGCCGGCGCGTCCGGCCACGTACGCCCCCGTGTTCACGGCGCGGCCGTTGACGTCCATGTAGGTCAGGGACGCGTACGGGTAGCCGGCCGCCGCCGGTGTGCAGGAGCCGCCCCCGGCCTGCGGCGGCACGCGCCAGGCCGGGAAGACCCCGGCACCCGGGCGCCGGTTCGTGGACGGATCGCACCGTCCAGAGGACGGCCGCCAGCGCGTCCAACCGCCCGAAGGCGAAGACGGGGAACAGGGATCCCACATGCCGGCGTTTGCACCGGCCGATGGCCAATCACGGCGATGTAACCGCTTTCATAACATGCACGTGCATGTTCGCTGGGCATTCATGACTTTACGGAACGCAATGCCGAGTGCCGAACAACGCATCTGCGGGCGGCCGGAAAACGCGCAATTTTGACGAGTGAAGCCGGAGAGAGATATCGTCAAACGCCGATCAAAGCCGCCGTCGTCGGCGCGTTCACGCTGCCTTGCGCGAGGGGAACCGTGTTATACGCCGTGCTCGGACCGTTTTCGGCCATGAACGACCGAGGAGACGCCATCGCCGGCCTCGCCGCGAGACATCGGCAGCTCCTGGCGCTGCTCGTCCTCAATGCGAATATCGCGCTGCACCGGGACCAGCTCACCGGACTGTTGTGGAATGGCCGCCCCACCATTTCAGCGCCGCGCAATCTTACCACCTACGTCGCACAGGTGCGGCGGCGGCTCTCCCCCCGCGACCCCGGCCTTTCTCCGGTCCACACCGTGAAGGGCGGATACCTTCTTTCCGTCCGGCCCGGATCCGTGGACGTTGCAGAATTCAACCAATGGGCGGCGCAGGGCAGAATCGCTCGCGAGAATGGCGATTACCACAATGCGGTGCGGTTGTTCGAGAAGGCGCTGAGCCTGTGGCGGGGCGACGCCCTCCTCGATGTGCGGCAGATCGACAGGCTCCGCACGTGGGCCGAACGGCTCGACGAGGACCGGCGCGCGGTGACCGAGGACCTCTTCGACGTACGGCTGGCGCTCGGGCACCACCGCGAGATCGTCGGCGGCCTGGCCCAGTGGGCGACCCGGCACCCGCTGCGCGAACGCCCCCACCGGCAGCTCATGCTCGCCCTGCACCGGTCGGGCCGGACCCACGACGCCTCCGCCTCCTACCAGCGGCTGCGCCGCACCCTGGTCGACCGCCTCGGCACCGAGCCGTCCCCCGACACCCAGGCCCTCCACCAGCGGATCCTCACCGGCGACGCCTTGAACGCCTTTCCTGCCCGAGGCCACACGCCCCCGAGGGGGATCACCCCAAGCGCGAATTAGGCCAGGCTCGCCGACCTCCTCCGCTGGCTGGAGCAGGCCCGCGCGGACGCGGAGAGGCGTGGCAAGGACCCGGACGACCTCGCCGAGGTCCGCGCGATCCGCCAGGAGGTTGGGCATGCGGATGCGTGGTGACGTCTAACGGCTGCGCGCCCCTCGGGGCGCCGTCGGCCCAGAACGGGCACCGTGAGTGTGACAAAGCGGGCGGCCCGGCAGGTTACGGGGGCGGCGGCGAACCACTAGGCTGGCAGCTCACCGATCATCCCGTGCGGGAGAGCGTCCTGGCAGCCGGTCAGGGCCCCTGAAGGAGCAAGCCCTCCCCGCGAACCTCTCAAGGCAAAGGACCGCGCGGGCCAGGTGACCTCTGGAAAGAAGGCCGTGAGGCCTCGCCGAAGGTGAAAGTCCGGCAAAGATCGGACGAAGCTCTCAGGCGCCGATGACAGAGGGGGAGGATGCCCGATAGTTCAGTGCAGCATCCGTCCTTTCCGAGGTCCGCATGTCCCGATCCACCCCGCTTCGCGGGGTACACGAACGCCTTGGCGCGACCCTGACCGACTTCGCCGGATGGCAGATGCCGTTGAGGTACGGCAGCGAGTCGGCCGAGCACAACGCGGTGCGCACGGCCGCGGGGCTGTTCGACCTGTCCCACATGGGGGAGATCTTCGTCACCGGCCCGCAGGCGGGCGAGGCGCTCGACCACGCCCTGGTGGGTCACCTCAGTATCCTCGGCCCCGGCCGCGCCCGTTACACGATGATCGTGAACGAGGACGGCGGCATCCTCGACGACCTCATCGTCTACCGCCTCGACGAGGACCGGTACATGGTCGTCGCCAACGCCTCCAACTACGCCGTCGTGGCGCGCGAACTGATCGCCCGGTCCGAGGGGTACGACGCGCGGGTGACCGACAGGTCCGACGAGTACGCGCTGGTGGCCGTGCAGGGGCCGCGCGCCGCTGAAATCCTGCGCGGGCTGACCGACGCGGACGTCGACGGCCTGAAGTACTACGCCATCCTCCCCGGTGTCGTCGCCGGGGCGCCCGCCCTGATCGCGCGGACCGGCTACACCGGCGAGGACGGCTTCGAGCTGTTCGTCCTCAACGAGCACGCCGTACCCCTGTGGGACGCGCTCACCGAGGCCGGCCGTGACCTCGGGCTCGTCCCCGCCGGGCTGTCGGCCCGCGACACGCTGCGCCTGGAGGCCGGCATGCCGCTCTACGGCAACGAGCTGACCTCCTCGGCCACCCCGTTCGACGCCGGCCTCGGCCGGGTCGTCCGCTTCGACAAGCCGGGCGACTTCGTGGGCCGGTCGGCCCTGGAGCGGGCCGCGCAGGACGGCGCCACGCGGCGGCTGGTCGGGCTGGTGGCCCGCGGCCGCCGGGTGCCCCGCCACGGCTATCCCGTCACCCGGGAGGGCGCCGTCGTCGGCGAGGTGACGAGCGGCGCACCGTCGCAGTCCCTCGGCAAGCCGATCGCCATGGCGTACGTGAGTGAGGACGCCCTCCGCGAGGGCGGCCTGACGGTCGACATCCGGGGCAGCCATGAACCGGTCGACGTCGTCGATCTGCCTTTCTACAGGAGGAGCAAGTGAGCAGCATTCCCGAGGACCTGAGCTACACCAAGGAGCACGAGTGGGTGGCCGGGATCGATGACGGCCTCACCGTGACGGTGGGCATCACGGCGTACGCCGCCGAGCAGCTCGGCGACGTGGTCTACGTGCAGGTGCCGGAGGCGGGCACGACGGTGGCGGCCGGTGACGCGGTCGGCGAGGTCGAGTCGACCAAGTCCGTGAGCGACATCTTCGCTCCGGTCGCCGGCGAGATCGTCGAGACCAACTCCGCCGTCGTGGACGACCCCTCCCTGGTCAACACCGACCCGTACGGCGACGGCTGGCTGTTCCGCGTGCGGGTGGAGGGGGAGCCGGAGGACCTGCTGTCCGCCGCCGAGTACGGCACGCTCACCTCCGGCGAGTCCTGACGGTCCCGGCCGCACAAGCGAAAGGCGACGATCAATGGCGATCAGCGTCTTCGACCTGTTCAAGGTGGGGATCGGGCCGTCCAGCTCGCACACGGGCGGCCCGATGGCCGCGGCGCACAGGTTCGCCCGCGGGCTGCACGAGGACGGGCTGCTGGAGAAGGTCACCCGGGTCGAGGCCGTCCTGTACGGCTCGCTCGGCCTGACCGGCAAGGGCCACGGCAGCGACAAGGCGGTGCTGCTCGGCCTGTCCGGCGACAAGCCCGAACTGGTCGACGTCGACACCGCCGACGAACGGCTGGCCGCGATGCGGGCGAGCGGCACCGTGACGTTGTACGGCCTCCGGGAGATCCCGTTCGTCGTCGGCGAGCACCTCGTCTTCGAGCGCAAGGTGTCGCTCCCCCACCACCCGAACGGCATGCGGTTCACGGCGTACGCCGACGACGCCGTGCTGCGCGAGAAGGTGTACTACTCGGTCGGCGGCGGCTTCGTGGTGGACGAGAACGCCACCGGCGCCGACCGGATCAAGCCCGACGACACGGCGCTGCCGTACCCCTTCACGACCGGGCGGGAACTGCTCGCGCACTGCGCGGAGACCGGCCTGTCGATCTCCGGGCTGATGATGGAGAACGAGCAGGCCTTCGGCCGTACGCCGGAGGAGATCCGGGCCCGCCTGCTGCACCTGTGGGAGGTCATGGCCGAGTGCGTGCGGCGCGGCACCACCCGTGAGGGCGTCCTGCCCGGCGGGCTCAAGGTGCGGCGCCGGGCGCACCAGCTCCACCGCAAGCTGCAGGGCGAGGCCGAGGGGGCCGACCCGCTGCGGGCGATGGACTGGATCACGCTGTTCGCGCTGGCCGTGAACGAGGAGAACGCGGCGGGCGGCCGGGTCGTCACCGCCCCCACCAACGGCGCCGCCGGGATCATCCCGGCCGTCCTCTCCTACTACCTGCGGTTCCTGCCGGGCGCCGGCGAGGACGGCGTCGTCCGCTTCCTGCTCACCGCGGGCGCGATCGGCGTGCTGTTCAAGGAGAACGCCTCCATCTCCGGCGCGGAGGTCGGCTGTCAGGGCGAGGTCGGCTCCGCCTGCTCGATGGCCGCGGCGGGCCTCACCGAGGCCCTCGGCGGCACCCCCGAGCAGGTGGAGAACGCGGCGGAGATCGGCATCGAGCACAACCTCGGCCTGACCTGCGACCCGATCGGCGGCCTGGTCCAGATCCCGTGCATCGAGCGCAACGCCGTCGCCTCGATCAAGGCGGTCACCGCCGCGCGCATCGCGCTGCGCGGCGACGGCCGGCACTTCGTGCCGCTCGACAAGGCCATCAAGACGATGCGCGACACGGGCCGGGACATGCTCGACAAATACAAGGAGACCTCGCGCGGCGGCCTCGCCGTCAACGTGATCGAGTGCTGACCGCGCTCGCCTCATGCGTACGAGGGACGCCCACTAGGGTGGTGCCCTCGCCGACGAGGAGGAGGGCCGTCACGTGAGGTGGCGCGAGGCGCTGCGCCCGCATCGGGCGTTCCTGGTCCTGCTGGCGGCGGGCGCCGCCCTGCGGGCGCTCGCCGTGCTCGGCTACCGGCCCGCGCTGTGGTTCTGGGCCGACTCGTTCGCCTATCTCAGCTCCGCCCTCGACCTGCGGCCCCTGCCCTCCCGGCCGTCCGGCTACTCGCTGTTCCTGTGGGCGCTGAGCCCCCTGCACAGCGTCACCGCGGTCGTGGTCGTCCAGCACCTGCTCGGCCTCGGCATGGCGGTCTGCGTCTACGCCCTGCTGCGCCGCCGTACGCGGCTGCCGGGCTGGGGCGCGGCCCTCGCCGCCGCGCCGGTGCTGCTCGACGTCCACCAGATCCAGCTCGAACACCTGGTCATGGCGGACCTGCTGTTCACCGCCCTGGTCGTGGCCGCCGTGACGATCCTGCTGTGGCGGCCCCGGCCGGGCGGGTGGTCCGTCGTCGCGGCGCTGCTGCTGCTCGGGCTGGCGACGGTCACCCGGACCCTCGGGCTGCCGCTGATCGCGCTCGCGCTGCTCCCCGTGCTGTTCGCCCGGCGCTGGCGGGCCGCGTTCGCCGGGCTCGC
The DNA here is from genome assembly GCF_008728085.1 of Microbispora cellulosiformans. Classification (NCBI taxonomy): domain Bacteria; kingdom Bacillati; phylum Actinomycetota; class Actinomycetes; order Streptosporangiales; family Streptosporangiaceae; genus Microbispora; species Microbispora cellulosiformans. The sequence continues at coordinate 44,623 of NZ_VYTZ01000018.1, forward strand.
CGCCGCCTCGGCCGTCCTCGGCGGGTACGCCGTCTGGTTCCACGACGCCCACGGGTCGTACGGGATGGGCGGCAGCAGCACCTGGCTGTGGTCGCGCACGATGACCTTCGCCGACTGCGCGGTGATGAAGCCGCCGCGCGACCTCGCGGTGCTGTGCCCGTCCGGGCCCCGGCTCGCCGCTCCCGCCTACATCTGGGACGCCCGCTCCCCCATCCAGCGGGTCAAGAAGGACCGGGAGCGGCTGGGGGGCGAGTTCGCCTCGCTGGCGATCCGCAGCCAGCCCCTCGACTTCCTGGCGACCGGCCTGCACGACGCCCTGTGGGCGTTCGAGTGGGACCGCAGGCCCTACCCCTCCGCCGGGCCGCAGAGCGCGTACGTCTTCCCCGCCTCGGTCAAGCCGTTCACCTCCAAGATCGCCTCCGGCGGCCGTACGGCGGCCGAGCTCACCACCGCCTACCAGGGCGCCTCGGGGGACACGCGGGTGGCCGAGCCGTTCGCGGGATGGCTGCGCGCCTACCAGGAGCAGGGCTTCCTGCGGGGACCGCTGCTCGCGGTCGTGCTGCTGGCCGGGCTCGCCGGGCTGCTCGTGCGGCGGTGGGCCGCGCTGCTGCCGTGGACGGCCGCGATGGTCCTGCTCCTGCTGCCGCCGCTGATCGCCGCCTTCGACCACCGTTATGTGGTGCCCGTCGTGCCGCTCGCCTGCCTGGCCGCCGGGCTGGCCCTCGGCACCCCCGCGACCCCGCCCGACGCCAGAGCCGGCGCCGCGACCGGAGGCCGCAGGCGGTCAGCGTCCGCGAACGTGCAGGCGGACGACCGCGGGCGCGTCGTCCCGGCCGACCGTGCGGCGAAGGCGTGAGACCGCCGACTCGTCCAGCCGTCTGATCACCTGCCGCAGGTCGGCCGACCGCTGCAGCGACACCGCCACCCGCAGCCTGCCGTCCCCGGCCACTCTGACCGACAGGCGGCCGATCCCCTCGATGCCCTTGAGCGCCACGCCGAGCATCGCGATGCCCGCGCCGGTGCGCCTGCCGAGCCGTCCCCAGCCGAGGGCCAGGACGAGCCAGCGGCTCGCGACCAGGGCGACCAGCATCGCCGTCCCCGCCAGGAGGGGGAGCGCCCACGGCCGGCCGCCGAGCGCGTCCAGGCCGACCGGCGCCGACCCGGGCCGCCGTGCGACGGCCAGCAGGCCGAGCCCCCCAGCGACCAGCACCAGGCCCACCAGGAGCAGTCCGACGCGGTTCCCCAGACGCGGCCGCATGTCAGTTTCCCCTCCCCCGGAGCCGTACGACCACCTCGTGGCGGGCCTGGACGCCGAGGCCGGCCAGCCGGTCGCCCACGGCCGCGCCGACCTCGCGCAGCACCGCCCCGGTCCGCGCCGTACCGGTGACCACGGTGACCTCGATCCGGCCGCGGAGGATGTGCACGTTGGCGCGCCGGACGTCCTCGACCTCCCGCGCCGCGGAGATGAGCGTGCGGCGCAGCCCGACGCGGGTCAGGCCCATCGCGAGCAGCGGGTCCTCGCACCGCAGGGGCACGAGACGGGGACGGCCGGGCACGACGGCGAGGGCCACCAGGCCCGCACCGCAGACGATCATGCCGACCGCGGCGAGCGGGACGGCGGGGTCGGCCAGGGTGAGGTGCAGCAGGCGGGGCGGCAGCCGCCAGGGCAGCGGCACCCTGAGCATGACGGCGACGGCCTGGACGGTGAGCCCCCAGCCGAGCAGGGCGAGCACGGCGGCGACGACGATCGCGGCGGGGGTGCGCCCCGGCCGCAGGACGCGTGCGACGGTACGACGGCCGGCCGTGCCTTCCCCGGGGAGGGTCGTGTCGTCTCCTCCGGCGCCCTCGTCGCTCCGGGCCCAGCCGGAGGTCCCGGAACGGATGACGGCTCCGCCTCCCGTGGCGCGTAGGGCGTCCTCCGCGTACTCGGCGTACTCCGCGCGCACGTCGCCGGAATCCCCGGCGCCGTTGGCGCCGCCTGGGCCGCCGGAGCCGCCTGTGCTCCTGGCGCTCCTGGTGCTCCTGGCCGACGAACCCGTCAGGATCTCCTGCAGGATGCTCATCAGCCGTTCACCCCTCCCGCGCACCGCGCAGGGCCCGCTCGGTAGTCACGCCCTCATGGGTATATCGGCGCCGCGCCGGGGCGGGCGGGACACCCGCCCGCATGCGCGATCATGGCGGCCTCCCGGCCGAGATTTTGCCCGGAGCCGATTAACGTGAACTAGGCTCATGTATTCGGGTTAAGCTGCCCTCATGGACGACCGGCAGCGCCTCGACCGGGCGACGGCCCACCTGGAGCCCCCCTTCGCGGTCCTCGACATGGACGCACTGCGGTCGAACGCGGCCGCCATGGTGCGCCGGGCCCGGGGCAAGCCGATCCGCGTCGCGAGCAAGTCGATCCGCTGCCGGCCCGTGCTGGAGCGGGTCCTGGCCGTGGACGGCTTCTCGGGAGTCATGGCGTTCACGCTCCCCGAGGCGTTGTGGCTCGTCTCCACCGGCCTGCGGGACGTGCTCGTGGCGTACCCGACGGCCGACCGGACGGCCCTGCGCGCCCTGGGCTCCGACGAGGCCGCGGCCCGGGAGATCACGGTCACGGTCGACTCACCCGAGCACCTCGACCTGATCGAGAGCCTCCGCACGCCTCACCCGATCCGCGTCTGCCTCGACATCGACGCGGGCTTCGTGGCCTTCGGCGGCAGGTTCCGGGCGGGCGCGCTGCGGTCGCCGGTCCGGGAGCCGGAGCAGGCCGCCGCCGTCGCCGCCGACGTCGCCGGGCGCCCCGGGCTGCGCCTGGCCGGGCTCATGGCGTACGAGGCGCAGATCGCCGGGGTGGGCGACGACGTCCCCGGGCCGTACGGCCGGGCGGTGCGCTGGATGCAGCAGCGGTCGCGCCGCGAACTGGCCGTACGGCGCGGCCGGATCGTCCGGGCCGTCCGGCAGGTCGCCGACCTGGAGTTCGTCAACGGCGGCGGCACGGGAAGCATCGAGAAGACCATCGCCGAGCGGGCGATCACCGAGGTCGCGGCGGGCTCGGGGTTCTTCCACCCCCGGTTGTTCGACTTCTATCGCGGCTTCACCGGCCGGCCCGCGGCGCTGTTCGCCCTGCCGGTGGTGCGCCGGCCCGCCCCGGGAGTCGTGACCGTGCTCGGCGGGGGTTATCCCGCCTCCGGAGCGGCGGGGCCCACCCGGCTGCCCCAGCCGTACCTGCCGGAGGGGCTCCGCTACCACCCGGACGAGGGAGCGGGCGAGGTGCAGACCCCCCTGCTCGGGGAGGCCGCGACAGGGCTGCGCCTCGGCGATCGCGTCTGGTTCCGCCACGCCAAGGCCGGAGAGCTGTGCGAGCGTTTCCCCGTGCTGCACCTCGTCGAGGGAGACCGGGTGGCCGAGGAGGTTCCGACATACCGGGGCGAGGGCATGACGTTCCTCTGACGCCCTCCCCCTCGATGTCGCCGATCAGCGCGGACCGGTCAGCGGGACCGGCGGCGCAGCAGCACGATCGTCGCGCCGACGGCCACCACGATCCCCACACCGATGAGCACCGGGGCGAGGTCCCGCGCCGGATACTCGCCGGGCTCGGCCTCGGCGCCCTCCGGACCGTACGTGGTGATCCCGCGCGGCGGGCCCAGCACCAGGTCCTCCACGGACGCGACGAAGTCCATCGCGTTCGCCTTGGCCTTCGCCACGCCGCGCTCGGCGACGCGCTTCGGGCTCACCCGGTCCGCGATGGCGTCGACCGTGCGAGCGAGCTCCGCCCGCGTGCGCTCGATCCTCTTTTCCAGCGCATCGGGATCGGTGTCCGCCATGCGATCCCCCTCCTGTGGTATTCGTGTGTGATCAGTCTGCCAGGTCCGGCAGTCGCCCCGTACAGGGGCCGAGCCGGTAGTTTGGTTGTCGCTTGCCCGCCGATCGCCGCGGGTCACCTTTTCCGGAGGACGTGATGAGCAAGCTCCAGCCCGGCGACGCCGCGCCGGACTTCACCCTTACCGACGCCGACGACAAGGAGGTCTCGCTGGAGTCCTTCCGTGGCCGCCGGGTCATCCTGTACTTCTACCCGGCGGCGATGACCCCCGGGTGCACCAAGCAGGCCTGCGACTTCCGCGACAACCTCGGCGCCCTGACCGAGCAGGGTTTCGTGGTGCTCGGCGTGTCCAAGGACAAGCCGGCCAAGCTACGGCAGTTCCGCGAGCGCGACGCGCTCACGTTCCCGCTGCTGTCGGACACCGGTCTCGAGGTGCACAAGGCCTACGGCGCGTACGGCGAGAAGACGAACTACGGCAGGACCGTGATGGGCGTCATCCGGTCCACGTTCGTCGTCGGCCCCGACGGAAAGGTCGAGAAGGCCCTCTACAACGTGAAAGCCACCGGCCACGTCGCCCGCCTCGTGAAAGAGCTGGGAATTTCCTGATCCACCCCTTTCGCGAAGCTCCCGGAATTGTCGGCGGCGGCCGATACATTCCGGGGCATGGCACAGTACAAGTACACCCCGGAGTTGCTGGCCGACGCAGCGGCAACCGCGAGCAGCATCGCAGATGTACTGCGTTATCTCGGCATCCCGTGGTCGGGTGGCGCCCACGCCCACATCAGCCGCCGCCTCAAGCACTTCGGCATCGACACATCCCACTTCGGCAGGCCCTCGCCGAACAAGAGCGCCCCGACGCCCCGGCGATACCTACCTGTGGAGATCCTGGTGCTGTTGCCTCCGGGATCTGGTCGCGAGAAGCCTCGCAAGCTCAGGCGGGCGCTGCGGGAAGTAGGAGTTCCGTACTCCTGCGCAGACTGTAAGATAGGCGGCGCCTGGCAGGACCGGCCGCTGACATTGCATATCGACCACATCAATGGCAATTGGCTGGACAACAGAAAAGAGAATCTCCGTTTTCTTTGCCCCAACTGCCATTCTCAGACAGAGAATTTCGCAGGAAAGGGAAGAGGAAAAGGGGTCGTAGCCCAATCGGCAGAGGCAACGGTTTTAGGTACCGTACAGCGCGAGTTCGAATCTCGTCGACCCCACCAAAATTCAGACAACAATGGCAAGTATTCAAAGAATCGAAATTCGCCGAATCCTGAGCGGCCCGCGCTCGCGAAATTGAACCTGATGCTCGGGGCTGACGATCTGTCTTTCCTGGAGCGGTTCGTGTCCGACGGAGGGGCGGGCTCGCGGACCGCCGCCATCCGTACGGCGATCGCTCTGCTCCGTGCTCGAAGCGAGCGGGAGTGACGTCATGCGGAGGCTTCTACCGTGGCGGCCGAAGAGCCAGTTGTCCGTCCATGGCCGCCTGTTGTTGGGGCGTCTGTCACGCGGCGTCCCTAACGTGCCCGCCATGAGAAAGCTTTCGATCACGTTGGGCGCCGCCGCCCTCGCCCTCGGACTGGCGTCCCCCGCGTCGGCCGTTCCCCGGCCCGCGGACTTCGGCCAGGCGACGCTCACGGGATTCGCCGTCCTGCCCGCCGAGACCTTCGTCCCCGGCAGCGAGCCCTCGGGGTCGGCCATCGGCGCCGGGCCGTTCAACGGCATCGCCGCGCCCTTCTCCGGGCAGCCCGTCCAGGGCTTCAGCGGCGTCGTCAGAAGAGGTGACGGCACCTACGACGTGCTGTCCGACAACGGTTACGGCAACAAGGCCAACAGCGCGGACTTCCTGCTGCGGGTCCATCGGATCAGCCCCGATCTCAGGAACGGGAAGGTGAAGGTGCTCGGCGGGTTCAACCTGAGCGATCCGGACAGGCGCGTGCCGTTCGCCCTGATCCGGGCGGACCGCGTGCTCACCGGCGCCGACTTCGACGTGGAGTCGATCGTGCGGTCGGCCGACGGCACCTACTGGATCGGCGACGAGTTCGGCCCGTTCCTGCTGCACTTCTCGTCCTCCGGGCGGCTCCTGCGGGCTCCGATCCCGCTGCCCGGGGTCAGGGCCCCGGAGAACCCCGACCTGAACGGCGGGCAGCCGAACATCCGCAGCAGCAAGGGGTTCGAGGGCATGGCGCGCTCGGTGGACGGCCGCCACCTCTACCCGTTGCTGGAGGGGACGGTGGATGGTGACACGCCCGGCGACCTGCGGATGTACGACTTCGACCTGCGCACGGGCCGGTACGGCTCCACATGGCGGACCTATCGGCTGGAGTCGCCCTCGAACGCCATCGGAGACGCGATCTCCGTGGACGACCACCGCTTCCTGGTCATCGAGCGGGACAACGAGCAGGGCGACGCCGCGGCCTTCAAGCGCGTCTACCTGGCGGACGCCGCCGACCGCGACCACGACGGGCGCATGGACAAGACCCTCGTCGCCGACCTGCTGAACCTGGCCAACCCCAGAGGGCTCGGCGGCTTCGGGCGGACGTTCCGCTTCCCGTTCCAGACGATCGAGGACGTGGCACTGCTCGACGACCACACGCTCGCGCTGCTGAACGACAACAACTTCCCGTTCTCGTCCGGCCGCACGGCGGGCAAGGCCGACAACGACGAGTTCATCACCGTACGGCTCGCGCGGCCCCTGCACGCGGACCGGCGCGCGCTCCAGTAAGGCGCGGAACCTTCCGTAGATCCGATGCGCATCGGGTCTGCCGGAAAGACGCGTAGGCGCGTGCCGACCACCCTGTCGGCCAACCTGTTGGCCAATCTGCCGGCACGCGCCTGCCGGAAACGACGTCTCAGCCGTTCGGCCGGCAGATGATGCCGTTCTCGGTGCGCTGGCACCACTGGGGCAGGCGGCCGTCCTCCCCGCCCGGGAGGCTCCGGCCGCGAGGAAGCAGGCCGTCCTGGTCTCCGCCGGCCACCCGGCTCGCCCCGGCGTGCGTCTGATCCCAGATCAGACCGGTGGCGGCCACGACGCCGCCGCCGAGGAGCGCTCCGACGAGTGCCGACACGAGGCCAACGGTGATCAACCGCCCGGTCTGGCCCTGCGGCAGGCGGCCCGCCAGGCGTCCGCGCAGGCCCCCCGGCGGCCGGAGGGACGGGCTTTGAGGGGCGCCCGCGAAGTGCGGCGCCGCTTCCCGCCAGCCGGGGGCGCGCCACCCGGCCCCTCCGGGGCCGAACGCGGACCCGCCGCCCAGCGGAGGGATCGAGGTGGTGCCCGGTGGAAGGATCGCGGGCCTGCCCGGGGGAAGGGCGCGGCGCGCGTTCGCGGAGCCGGCCGGGGGTGGTCCTGGGGTCCCCGGCGACATGCCCGCGGGACCGACGAAAGAGGGTGGTCCGGGAGGGCTCGCGGGACCGTGTGGAGACGACGTCGCCTGCGGAACAGTACCCGCCTGCGGAACAGTGCCCGGCTGCGTGACGGCACTCCCCTGCGGCACGATGCTCACCTCCGTGACAGCGCTCCCCTGCGGCAGGGTGCCCGGATCTGGGCGCGGGCCGCGCGACTCGTCCTCAGCGCCGCGCGGCACCGCGTCCTGACCCGCCATTCAGATCTCCCTTACCCGCTTCCAAGAAGCGTTCCCGGTAACCAGGATGCGCTGTGATCCGTAAGAATCGCGTAAGCGCCGCCGCCGGCTGCGACCTGAGTCGTACGGCGGTATCCGCCGCAAGGGTGAGACCTTTCTGAACAGCCGATACGTATCGTGGGGTACGTGTTCGGCAGTATGCGCGCCTGGACCCGGCGCCACAGCAGGATCGTGGACACGCTGGCGATCTCCCCGCTGGCGCTGTTGTGCGTGTCGACGGTCGAGGCCTTCAGTCGTACCAGCGGAATGATGAACGCGCGGCACGTCGGCGTGCCCGTGCTTCTCCTGCTGTCCGCCGCGCTCGTCGTGCCGCTGCTGTGGCGGCGCAACCACCCGCGCGAGGTGTTCGCGGTGGTGTCGGTGGTCAGCTTCGCGCAGTGGCTGCTGAACATCGCCGTCCTGCCCGCGAACCTGGCGGTGCTCGTCGCGATGTACGGCGTCGCCGCCCGCTGCACGCGGCGGTGGGCGCTGGCCGCCGGCGTGGTCGCCGAGGGAGGGCTGCTGCTCGCCATGCTGAGCTGGTCTCCCGATCCCATGCGGGCGTGGCCCTCGGCCTCGGTCTTCGTCGTCGCTGTGTGGATCGGCGGCATGTACGCCAACACCCGCCGCCGATACGTGGAAAGCCTGGTGGAACGCGCCGAGCGGGCCGAGCGGGAACGCGACCAACAGGCCCGTATCGCGGCCGCCGCCGAGCGCGCCCGCATCGCCCGCGAGCTGCACGACGTGGTGGCGCACAACGTCAGCGTGATGGTCGTCCAGGCCGACGGCGCGGCGTACGCGATCGACAGCGACCCGGAGCAGGCGCGGCGTGCCATGCAGGCGATCTCGGGGACCGGACGGCAGGCGCTGGCGGAGATGCGCAGGCTGGTGGGCGTGCTGCGGCAGGACGCGGGCAGCCCGGCCGAGGAGTACGCGCCGCAGCCCGGCGTCGCGCAGCTGGACGAGCTGGTCAGACAGGTCAGGGACTCGGGGCTGCCGACCGAGTTCACGGTGTCCGGCACGCCCCGCGCGCTGCCGGAGGGCGAGCAGCTCGCCGTCTACCGGATCGTGCAGGAGGCGCTGACCAACGCGATCAAACACGGCGGCCCGGGCACGCGGGCGCGGGTGGAGATGACGTACGGCCCGGGGCTGATCGAGCTGCGGGTCAGCGACGACGGCAGGGGCGCGGCGGCGCCGCGGGTGGTCGGCGGCCACGGCCTGATCGGGATGCGGGAGAGGGCGGCGATGTACGGCGGGAGCGTCGAGGCGGCGCCCCGCTCGGGCGGGGGCTTCCAGGTGGTCGCCCGCATCCCCGCCGGAATGGCCGCCTGAGTCCGTGCGCCCCCGCCTGAAGGACTCGCCCGCGCCGCGCCGGCCTCGCGGGCCGGTCCGGGAGAAGACTCGGAGCCCGTCCGCCGGCGGGCTCGCGTACGGTGTCGGAAGCGCGACGGTGACGAGCGGAGCGAAGTGGCAGTGATACGCGTCATGCTGGTCGACGACCAGGAGCTGGTGCGGACGGGGTTCCGGATGGTCCTCGGGGCGCAGCCGGACATCGAGGTCGTGGGTGAGGCGGCGGACGGGCAGGCCGCCGTCGAGGCGCTGCGTACGATCGAGGCCGACGTCGTCCTGATGGACGTCCGGATGCCCCGGATGGACGGCGTGGAGGCGGCCCGCGTGATCTGCGCCGCGCCTGACGGCCCCAGGGTGCTGATCCTGACGACGTTCGACCTGGACGAGTACGCGTTCGCGGCGATCAAGGCGGGCGCGGCGGGGTTCCTGCTCAAGGACGTGCCCCCGGCCGAGCTGATCAGCGCGATCCGGTCGGTGCATTCGGGGGACGCGGTGGTCGCACCGAGCACGACCCGCCGGCTGCTCGACCGGTTCGCCGTGCTCCTGCCGGAGGGGGACCGGCGGCGGCAGGACACCGGCGCGCTGACGGCGCGGGAGCGGGAGGTGCTCTTCCACGTGGCCCGCGGCCTGTCGAACACCGAGATCGCGACGCGGCTGCACCTGGCGGAGGCGACCGTGAAGACCCATCTCGGCCGGGTGCTGGCCAAGCTCGGGCTGCGGGACCGGGCCCAGGCGGTCGTGTACGCGTACGAGACCGGGGTGGTCTCCCCCGATCATCCGAGGGGCTGAGCCGGGACTACCCCGAAAGTCGCACCCGCGCCTCGCCACCCGTCCCGGGGCCGCACGCCGAGAACGTCCGCGAGGCCGAGGAAACGCCCTGATCACGCCCATAGCGTGGGCTTATGACCACAACAACCCAGACCCGCACCGCCGTGGTCGCGCGGGGCCTGACCAAGGTGTACGGCACGGGCGACGCCGCGGTGCACGCCCTGCGCGGCGTCGACGTCGACTTCGCCGCCGAGGCCTTCACCGCGATCATGGGGCCGTCCGGCTCCGGCAAGTCGACGCTGATGCACTGCCTGGCCGGGCTCGACACCGTGACGGACGGGCGGGTGGCCATCGGTGACGCCGAGCTCACCCGGCTGGGCGACAAGCAGCTCACGCTGCTGCGGCGCGAGCGCGTGGGTTTCATCTTCCAGGCGTTCAACCTGCTGCCGACGCTGACGGCCGAGCAGAACATCCGGCTCCCGCTGGAGATCGCGGGCCGCCAGGCCGACCAGGCGCTGTTCGACCGGGTGATCGAGACGGTCGGCCTGCGGGACCGGCTCGGGCACCGGCCGAGTGAGCTGTCGGGCGGCCAGCAGCAGCGGGTCGCCGTGGCGCGGGCGCTGATCAGCAAGCCTCAGGTGATCTTCGCCGACGAGCCGACCGGCAACCTCGACTCGCGCAGCGGCGCGGAGGTGCTGGCGTTCCTGCGCAGGTCGGTACGCGAGCTCGGGCAGACGATCGTGATGGTGACCCACGACCCGGTGGCGGCGTCGTACGCCGACCGGGTGATCTTCCTGCGGGACGGGCTGCTGGTGAGCGAGCTGGAGCGGCCGACGCCGCAGACCGTGCTCGACGCGCTGATGGCGCTGGAGGCCTGAGCCGTGTTCCGGACCACTCTCGCCGGGCTTCTGGCGCACCGGCTCCGCCTGATGCTCACCTCCCTGGCGATCGTGCTCGGGGTCGGGTTCATCGCGGGCACCTTCGTGCTCACCGACACGATCGACGCCGGGTTCTCCCGGTCGTTCGCCGCGGACGCCGACAAGGTGGACGTGGTGGTGACGCCCGCGGACGACGCGGACGCCGAGGACGACGGCATCCTGCCGGATCGCGCGCTCGCCGCGGTCAGAGCGGTGCGGGGCGTCCGGGACGCCCAGCCCGTGCTGTCCGGCGACGCGCCGCTGATCGGCAGGGACGGCAAGGTCGTGGGCGACTACCCCACCGCCGGCGTCTCCATCCCGGCGAGCCGCATCAAGATCACTTCCGGTAGGACGGCTTCCGCCGCCGGCGAGGCGGTGCTCGACAAGAACACCGCCAAGGCCCAGGGGTTCGCACCCGGGGCCACCGTCGCCGTGCTCGACAAGGCGGGCAAGCGGCACGAGTTCCGGCTCGTCGGGATCTTCGACGTGGGTCTCGACCAGAACCTCGCGTACCGGGGAGCGGTCGCGTTCACCCCGGAGACGGCCCGGCTCGTCACCGGCGCGAAGGGCTTCACCGAGATCGACGTCGTCTCCTCCGGTCCCGCCCCGGAGACCCTGCGTACGGCCGTCGCGGCGGCCGTGGGAAGCGGCGCGAAGGTCATGACCGGGCGGGAACGCGGCGACGAGCTGGCCCGGAGCAACCACGTGGACACGGCGTTCCTTCGGACGGGGCTGCTGCTGTTCGCCGCGGTCGCGCTGCTCGTCGCCGCGCTCGTGATCTACAACACCTTCGGCATCCTGGTCGCCCAGCGGACCCGCGAGATGGCGCTGCTGCGCTGCATCGGCGCGACGAGGCGCCAGGTCTTCGCCTCGATCGTGCTGGAGTCGGCCGTGGTGGGCCTGCTGTCGTCGGTGCTCGGCCTGCTGACCGGCCTCGGCCTGGGCGCCGCCGCCGTCGCCACGCTGAAGGCGTTCGGCGCGGACGTCCCCACGGGCACGGTGAGCCTCTCCCCGCAGACGATCGCCATCGGGCTGTGCACCGGCGTCGTCGTGACGATGGCCGCCGCGCTGCTCCCCGCGCGCCAGGCCACCCGCGTGCCGCCCGTCGCGGCGCTGGGCACGCAGGCCGAGGAGCACACGTTCCGCACCGGGGTCGTCCGGGTGGTCTTCGCCGCGCTGTTCACGGTGGCGGGGGCCGGCCTCACCGCGGCGGGCGTGCTCCAGAGCCCGGGCCAGGTGGCGCTGCTGACGGTCATGGCGGGCGGCGTGCTCGTCTTCTTCGCGGTGCTGGTCCTCGGGCCGGTGATCGTACGGCCGCTGAGCGGGCTGGCGGGCTGGATCCCGGCGCGGCTGTTCGGCGTGCCGGGGCGGCTCGCGGTGGACAACTCCCGGCGCAATCCCAGGCGCGCGGCGACCACCACCGTGGCGCTGACCGTCGGCGTGACGCTGATGACGTTCATGTCGGTCCTGACCGCGACGGTGCGGAGCACCGTGGGCGACCAACTCGACCGGCAGTTCCCGGCCGACTACATCCTGACGGCGCAGACGGGCGGCATCCCCCGCTCGATCGCCGACAGCCTGCGCGCGAGCCGCGACCTGTCCGCGGTGACCGAGTTCCGGGGGAAGAAGGCCAAGGTGAACGGTCACGACTACGAGGTGGGCACCGTCACCCGATCGGCCCTCGGCACCTCCGTCAGACCGGAGGCGTCGGCCGGCACGCTGGACCGCCTCGGCGTGGGCAATGTCGCCGTGGCCGACTATGTGGCTCAGGACCTCGGCGTCAAGGTCGGTGACCACGTGACCGTCACGTCGGGCGGGCGGAGCGTCCCGCTCACGGTGGTGGCGGTGTTGAAGGCCGGCGTGTCCCTGCTGCCGCCGTTCACCATGGCGGAGCAGACCTTCGAGCAGCGCTTCGGCAGGGTGGACGACGCGCAGATCCTGGTGAACGCCGCCTCCGGCGTGCCCGCCGAGCGGGCGCGCGCGGTCGTGGAAGACGCGACCGCGGCCTACCCGGCGGTGAAGGTCGGCAGCACGACCGAGATCCGCGGCCAGTTCGACGATGCGATCGACACCGTGCTCATGGTGGTCACCGGCCTGCTGGCCCTCGCGATCGTGATCTCGCTGCTCGGCATCGCGAACACGCTGTCGCTGTCGGTCCACGAGCGCACCCGCGAGTCGGCGCTGCTGCGCGCGCTCGGCCTGACCCGGCCGCAGCTTCGGGGGATGCTGTCGGTCGAGGCGCTGGTCCTCGGCCTGGTGGGCGCGATCGTCGGCGTCGTGCTCGGCGTGGTGTACGGGTGGGCGGCCACGGCGACGCTGACCAAGGACGTCTCCTTCCGGCTCCCGGTCACGCAGATCCTGGTCTTCATCGCCGCCTCGGGCCTGGCGGGAGTGCTCGCCGCCGTGCTGCCCGCCCGGCGCGCGGCCCGCGCCTCGGTCGTCGGCGCACTGGCGGCCTCCTGACCGGTCGGCGGCCCCCTGACAGGCCGGGCGCCGCGTCCGCCGGATCCGGCGGACGCGGCGCCCACGCGCTCGGCGCGCACCGCGCAGGCCCTGGCACAGGCGCCGTCTGCGGCGGCCTCCGGTTCAGGCCGTCACAGACCGCGGCCCTGGCGGTCGACGACCACCGCGAAGACGCCCGTGACATCCTCGTACGGCGGGTCCACCGCCATGTGCCCCCGCTGGGCGTCGATCCACAGGACCTCCCCCCGGCAGTTCACGGCGTTCCACGCGTGGCTGCCGCCCCCGGCCCACCGGGTGATGAGGACGGCGGCCGCGCCGTGCCCGCCGAAGATCAGCCGCTGGGCGACGGCCACGTACGCCCGGCGGCCGTGGCCCACGTACTCGAAGCGGTGCCCGAGCCACTTCTCGGCCCGCGCGACGCCCCCGGTCTCCCCGGTCAGCAGCGGCCGGCCGGACGGGTCGTACTCGGGATGCCTGCGCGCCGCCACCACGGGCTCGCCGTGCCAGGTCGACATCACCGACAGCGCGCAGTCGACGGCGTTGTTGGACCTGAACGCGTCCTCCGTGGGACCTTCGGCGTTGATGAGGCGGATCCAGGTGCCGCGCGGGTCCGGGAAGCGCCCGTTCACCGCCTGCGCCAGACTCGCCTGCCCCTCTTGGTCCGCCTCGGCCAGGCCACCCGGCCGGCCGTACGTGCGGGTCTCCTCCAGCCGCCGGGGACGATCCGGGCCGTCCAGCCAGTCGCGCTCCGTCTCGTCCCGCAACACGGCCGACCAGAAGTCGTCGCCGGACGCCCCGTCCTGACGGGATTCCGCGGTCTCGCCGGAGTGCCCGAGATGGTGGGCCTCCGGGACGGCCTCGTCCGGCCACCCGCATTCGGCCGAAGCGACCACGTCCGTTTCCCCGGGGACCGGCCGCTCACCGTCGCCCGCGTCCGTCGCACTGCCGTCCATCACGCGGTCCGTCGCACCGCCGTCCACTGGGCCGTGCGGTGACCCCGAGGCGCCGGCGGACGGGTAGCCACCGGGCACGGCCGGTGCCGCGCCGCCGTCCCCCTCGCCCTGGTTCGCCTCGCTGTCCTCGGCGTACGGAAGCGCGTCCTCGGCGTACGGAAGGGCCTCCTCGGCATCGGGGAGAGCGGTCCCGCCGCAGGTGCCCTGGCCGTCGTCCGCGGGCGGGAGCGCGCCGGTGTGCTCCGCGCCAGGTGCCGGGCCATCGGGAACGACGTCGGCGGCGGTCCCCCCGGCCGCCGCCTCCGCCGTCGTCCCGATGATCGCCTCAGTGATCGCCTCACTGATCGCCTCGTTGATCGCCTCACTGATCGCCTCGTTGATCGCCTCGGTGGTCGCCTCGGTGGTCGCCTCGGTGGTCACGGCGGCCTGAGGATCGCCGTCGTCCTCCGCGATCCCGGTCTCCTCGGCGGGTGTCGTGGCGGGGACGGCGTCCCGGATCACCGGCGGCCCGCCGCGGCGGCCGATCGACATGCTCAGGCCGTGGCCCGCGTTGTCGCCGTTCCTGGCGGCGGGGACGACCGGCACGGCCCCGGCCTGCACGCCCAGCGGCAGTGCCGCGATCCGCACCTCCAGGCGGCGGTCCCCCAGCGAGGGAGCAGGCGCCTCGGCGGCCTGCTCGTAGTCCCGCCATCGCCGGCCGTCGGCCGCGACGACCGGGTTGTACACACCCGACGGCAGCCGCCACCTCGCATGCCGGCGCGCCTTCTCCTGGTTCACGCGTTTGGCCCCCCTCTTCGCGCCCCATCAGGGTGCCGATGGTAGGGGCGGGCCGTACGAGGCGCGGCGGGTTTTCCCAACTCCAGACCCAGCCGGTTGTGAGCGCCCGTGGCGTGTCTCAGCGGGCCGTGACGGTGACGGAGTGATACCCGGTCGCGCCGTCCGGCGCGGGCGGCGCCTCGTCCGCGGTCTGGGTGTAGCCGGTGGCGTCGGTGGCCCGCACCGCGATCGTGTGTCTGCCCGGCGTCAGGTCCACCTCGAGCGACCACTGCCGCCAGGTGTCGGGCCCTGTCGTGCCGGCCAGCCTGGCCTGCTGCCATCCGGCGCCGTCCACCCGCACCTCCACCGCGTCGATGCCCCGGTGCTGGGCCCACGCCACCCCCGCCACGGTCGTGCGGCCCGCCCGGACCTTGTCCCCGCCGCGCGGCAGGTCGATCCTCGACTGGGTCTTGATCGGGCCCTTCGCGGCCCATCCACGAGGCGTCCAGTAGGCCTCGTCCCGGTCGAACCGGGTGACCTTGATCTCGGTCACCCACTTGGTCGCCGAGACGTACCCGTACAGTCCGGGGACGACCTGGCGGACCGGGAAGCCGTGCTCCTCGGGCAGCACCTCGCCGTTCATCGCGACGGCCAGCAGCGCGTCCCGGCCGTCCATGACCACGTCGACGGGTGTGCCGCAGGTCCAGCCGTCCTCGGAGACGCTGAGCAGCATGTCGGCCTCGCGCCGGATCCCGGCGTCGCGCAGCACGTCGGCCAGGCGCGCGCCGAGCCAGCGCGCGTTGCCGGCGTACGACCCGCCGACCTCGTTGGACACACAGGTCAGCGTGACGTCGGCCTCCGTCAGGGGCCGTTTGAGCAGGTCGGCGAAGGTCAGCTCGACCGGCCGGTCCACCAGTCCGTGGATCTTCAGCGTCCAGCGGGCCGGGTCGACCGTCGGCACCACGAGAGCGGTGTCCACCCGGTAGAAGTCCGCGTTCGGGGTCACGAACGGGGTGAGGCCCGGGATGCGCAGGTCCGCCCCGGCCGGGATGGGCGCGGCCGGCCGCGCCGCTCGCGGGAGGACCTTCGCCACGCCGCGCCTGGCCAGTTCGCCGTTCTTGCGCCCGGACAGCAGCCATCCGCCGAGCCCGCCGGCTCCCGCCACCACGACACCCGCCGTCACCCCGTTCAGCAGCCTGCGCCGGTCGAACGCGTACGCCTCCGCGGCCGGCGCGGTGAACGGCGCGGACGCGGAGGACACGGTTCCCGGCCGCATCACGGCGGGCTTGGCCGGGCCGGCCGGGCTGCTGACCGGGACGACGTCGCTCACCGGCTGGGCCGGGGTGCGGCTTCGGGCATCGGCGGCCCTGCTGGCGGCGACGTAGTCGTCCTCGTCGCTCCGCGTGGCACGCCGCCACAGCCGCGACAGGGCGTACGCCCCGGCCGCGGCCCCCGCGAGCGAGGGCAGCACGTGCGCCGCTCCCGCGTCCGGCCGGGACAGCGCCGCGGCGGCGCCGACGAGCCCGAAGACGGCCAGCCCCGCCATGCCGTACGCGGTCCGGCGGCGGGCGAGCAGTCCGAGCCCGGCGGCGATGAGCGCGAGCACCACGACGATCCCGGTCAGCAGCACCGGCTTGTCGCCGGAGCCGAAGGTGCGGATCGCCCACTCCTTCAGACCGGCGGGCGTGGCGTCGATCACGGCGCCGCCCACCGCGACGACCGGCGCCGCGGCGGGATCGACCAGACCGGCGACGAGCTGGGCCGTCCCCAGCGCCACCGCGGCGGCGACGAGGCCGGTCAGAACGGCGGCCCAGGTGGGCACGCCGGTGCTCTCGCGGGTGCCTTCGCGGATGCCTTCTGCGTTCACGGTCCGAACGCTACGCCCGCCCCCGCCCCGGCGGTCTTACGGCCCGATTACGAGACGACTTGGCCGATCACCGGAGCCAGCGCGCGGAAGGCCCGGCCCCGGTGGCTGATGGCGTCCTTCTCCTCGGCCGACATCTCGGAGGTCGTCCGGGTGTCGCCGTCCGGCACGAAGATCGGGTCGTAGCCGAAGCCGCCCGTGCCGCGCCGCTCGCGGATCAGGAAGCCGTGCATGGCCCCCTCCACCACGTGTTCCTCCCCGCCCGGCAGCGCGAGCGCCGCGCAGCAGGCGAAGTGGGCCTGGCGGCGGCCGTCCGGCACGTCGCCGATCTGCGCCAGCAGCAGGTCGAGGTTGGCGTCGTCGTCACCGTGGCGGCCCGACCAGCGGGCGGAGAAGATGCCCGGCATGCCGTTCAGAGCCTCCACACAGAGGCCGGAGTCGTCGGCGACGGCGGGCAGGCCGCTCTGCGAGGCCACCGCGTGCGCCTTGAGCAGCGCGTTCTCGGCGAAGGTGAGGCCGGTCTCGGCCACGTCGCCGATGTGCGGGAAGGCCTCCAGGCCCAGCAGTTCGACCGGCACCCCGGCGTCGGCGAGGATCCGGCGCAGCTCGACGATCTTCCCGGCGTTCCGGGTGGCCAGGACCACCTTGTTCATGCTCTCGTCCTCGGTGCTCGTCGGGAGAGGGGTCAGGAGAGGGCCTCGGTCTGCAGGCGGGTGAGCTCGGCGCAGCCGCTCGCGGCGAGGTCGAGCAGGCCGTTCAGCGTCGTGCGGTCGAAGGGCGTGCCCTCGGCCGTGCCCTGGACCTCCACATAGTCGCCCCTGCCGGTCATCACCACGTTCATGTCGGTCTCGGCCTTGACGTCCTCGCTGTAGTCGAGGTCGAGCATGGGCTCGGTGCCGACGATCCCGACCGAGACGGCGGCGACCGAGTTCACCAGGGGGTCGCCGGGGCACATCCGGCGCTGCCGCATCCAGGTGATCGCGTCGGCCAGCGCGACGTACGCGCCGGTGATGGCGGCGGTGCGGGTGCCGCCGTCGGCCTGCAGCACGTCGCAGTCGAGCAGCACGGAGTTCTCGCCCAGGGCCTTGTAGTCGACGCAGGCGCGCAGGGAGCGGCCGATCAGCCGGGAGATCTCGTGGGTACGCCCGCCGATCTTGCCGCGGACCGACTCGCGGTCGGTGCGGGTGTTGGTCGACCGGGGCAGCATGGCGTACTCGGCCGTCACCCAGCCCAGCCCGCTGCCCTTGCGCCAGCGGGGCACGCCGCTCTCGACCGTCGCGGCGCACAGCACCTTGGTGCCCCCGAACTCCACCAGTACGGAGCCCTCCGCGTGGGCGAGCCAGTTCCGGGTGATGGTCACGGGACGTAGCTGGTCGGATCGACGACCGTGTGAACGAGCCATACGGGTCACCCTAGGTCATACACGGCGCCGCTCCGCGCCAACTCCATCGGCCCGTCGAAACCGCCGCGTGAGGCGTCCTCCAGGACGCGGGCCTTGTCGTACCACGGCACGAGGTGGGTGAGGACGAGCGTGCCCGCCCCGGCCCGCGCGGCGTGCTCGGCCGCCTGCCTGCCGCTGAGGTGCAGGCCGGGCACGAGGCCCGGCTCGTCGAGGAAGGAGGCCTCGCACAGCAGCACGTCGGCGTCGTGGGCGAGCTTGACCAGTTCGGCCGACTCCCCGGTGTCCGCCGAGTACGCCACCGAACGGCCCCTGTGGGAAACGCGGAAGCCGTACGTCTCCACCGGGTGGTTCATGGGAGCGGCCGTCACCTCGAACGGGCCGACGTGCCGCGTGCCGGGCGACAGCCGCAGGAAGTCGAAGGAGTTCTCCAGCACCGGCTCGTCCGGCATCGCGTACGCCGCGTTGAGCCGCTTGGAGGCTCCGGCGGGGGCGTGCACCGGGATCTTCGGCAGGGGGCCGTCCGGGGTGTAGGTGCGGACGACGTGGTAGGCGCACAGGTCGAGGCAGTGGTCGGCGTGCAGGTGGGACAGCAGGACGGCGTCGACGTCGTAGAGCCCGGCATGCCGCTGGAGGGCGCCCAGCGACCCGCTGCCGAAGTCGACGAGCATCCGGAAGCCCTCGGCTTCGAGGAGATAGCAGGAGGACGGGCTGTCGGGGCCGGGGAAGCTGCCCGAGCACCCGACGACGGTCAGCTTCATCGCGGGCTCCCCACGCCGGTCGCCTCGCCGAGCCCGGGGGCGGTCCGCTCCACCGACTGAAGCTCCGGGCCGAGGAACCGCTGCCCGAGCCGTTCGAACAGCTCCGTGTCGCCGGTCGCCCGGAAGCGGTGCCCCGGCACGCCCGCGCCGTTGGACAGCCCCCGGTCGTGCAGGATCCGGTAGACGTCCTTGGCGGTCTCCTCGGCGCTCGACACGAGCGTGACCCCGTCCCCGGCGACGTACGACAGCGCGCCGGTGAGCAGCGGATAGTGGGTGCAGCCGAGGATCAGCGTGTCGCAGCCGGCGTCCTGGATCGGCTTGAGGTAGCCCCGGACCACCTCGATGAGGTCGTCGCTCATGGTCTCGCCGCGCTCGACGAACTCGACCAGCAGGGGGGCGGCCACCGCGACCAGTTCGACGTCGGGGGCGGCGGCGAAGGCGTCGTGGTAGGCCATCGACTCGATGGTCGCCCGCGTGGCGATCACGCCGACCCTGCCGTTCCTGGTGGCCCGCACGGCCCGCCGCGCGGCGGGCTGGATCACCTCGACGACGGGGACGTCGTAGCGCTCCCTGGCGTCCCTGAGCACGGCGGAGCTGGCGCTGTTGCACGCGATCACCAGCATCTTCACCCCGTGCTCGACCAGGTGGTCCATCACCTCCAGCGCGTAGGCGCGGAGCTCGGCGATGCGCTTGGGCCCGTACGGCTGGTTGGCCGTGTCGGCCACGTAGAAGATCGATTCGTGGGGCAGCTGGTCGATGATCGCCCGGGCGACGGTCAGGCCGCCCACCCCGCTGTCAAAGATCCCGATCGCCCTGCTGTTGTCCTCCGGCACGCTTCCCAAGGTTAGGGGACCCGTCCCCGCCGCCGACGGTAAGAAACCTCACAACGCGCGGGCCGCGAGGGGCGCGGCCGTGCTCTGGACTGAGGAGCGCCCGGAGCGAGGCACGAGCGAGGACGCGACGAGAGCCCTGCCCATCGCGCGCCTCCGGCACGACCCACGGCCTGGAGCGCCCCGAGCCGCCTTGCCGAAGGCACGGCAGTCGGACACGGCTCAGCCGCGGCCGAGCCGGGCGAGCTGGCGCGACTGGGCGACCAGCCGGCCCGCCGAGTCCCACACCTCGACCTCCTCGTCGAACCAGCCGTCGCTGATCAGCCGCCCGCCGCCGATGAGGGTGAGCCACCCGGGCGCGGGCAGGGCGCGCAGGTGCCAGGTCAGCTCGACCGTGGGAGCCCAGCCCCGCGCCCCCGCCGAGAACACGACCGGCGGCAGGGCGTCCACCGCCATCGCGAGCACGAACGGGTCGGGGTCCTGCGGCTCGGCCAGCCGGAAGTAGGCCCGCGACTCGGGTCGTCCGGTGGGCTCCCCGGTCAGCCACCCGATCGTGGGCGGGTCGAACAGCATCTCCATCCGCGCGCTGAAGTTCATGGCCGACGCGGCCTTGGGATCGGGCAGGCGCACGCAGCCGTCCAGGCCGGGCATGTCCGCCGACGGGCCGTCCGACCAGTCCGGGGCCGCCGATCCGTCCAGCGTGGCGGTCGTGACGAGCATCTCGACGGACGTCTCGCCGTCCCGCACGAGCCGCGCCCGGGTCATCGCGGCGGTACGGCCCGACTTGAGCCGGTCGAGCACGACCTGGGCCGGGCCCGGCCGGGCCACCCGCAGGAACTGGGCGCTGGTGGAAACCGGATGCGGGTGCGGTGAGGCGTCCGTCACCGCGCGCAGCACGGTGGCCATGAGATAACCGCCGTTCAGCGGCCCGCCCATGGAGTATCCGTCGTCGAGACACACGTCGTAGGTGGTGTCGTCGACCCGGATCGCCCGCGTGGCCTCGTCGAACTTGGTCATGCGCCCCTCGCCGCTCTACCGAATGATGTTCTGCTCGTTACTGTAGCGTGGCGCTCTTCGCCGTCGCGGGCGGGGATCACCCGAGACCCCCCGACATGGGCATCACGGTCAAGCGGGCTGCAAGCGCCCTTCTAGCGGCCGCTTCTAACCTCCGGGCTACGACGCCTCCGGGCGTACGACCCCGACGACGCTTGTGAGTGAGCCAATGCCCGCCGACCGCTCCCCCCGGCAGCCGGATTCCCGGACTCCGCACCCGCGACACCCCGAACCGGCACCGGGCCCCTGGGGCCCCCGTGACGAGAGCGAACTCGACCGCACCATCTCCTACCGGTTCCCCCGTCCCCCGGGCCGGGAGGCGCACACCGTACGCCTGCCCGCGTGGGGCGAGCAGGAGGAGATCGGCTTCACCACCGTGGCCGAACCGCCGCCGTCCGCGTCGGCGCCGGCTCCGGGGGGCCGGCGGGGGGCGCGCGGCTGGATCCTCGCGCTCGTCGCCGCCGTGCTCGTCGGGGTGGTCGGCGGAGGTGGCGTGTGGGCGGCCTCGAAGCTCAGCGGCGGCGGCACGCAGCCGCAGGACGTGCTGCCCGCGAGCGCGATCGCCTACGTCCGGCTCGACCTCGATCCCTCCGCCGACCAGAAGCTCGCGTTGTTCGGCATCGCCCGCAGGTTCTCCGCGACCCGGGACGCCTTCGGCGGCGACGACCCGCGCGAGGCGCTGGTCAACGCAGTGGGGAAGGCACAGGGGAACGACGGCACGGGCCTCGCGAAGGTCGACTACGCCAGGGACGTCGAGCCGTGGCTGGGCGACCGCGCCGGCCTCGCCGTGCTCCCCTCGGCGGACGGCGGCGACCCCGTCGGGGCGATCGCCGTACAGGTGAGGGACGAGGCGGCGGCCAGAGCGGGCATCGCCCGGCTGGGCCTGCGCGACGGGAAGGGCGGCCTCGCGTTCCGCGACGGATACGCCGTCATCGCTCCGAGCCAGAAGCTGGCCGACCAGTACGTCACGGCGGCGCCGCTGTCCGGCGAGCCCCGCTTCGCCGGCGATCTGCAGGCGCTGGGCGAGCCGGGCGTGCTGTCGTTCTGGGCCGACGTGGAGAAGGCCGTCGAGGCCGCGTACCCCAGGCGGGACGGCGCGGAGCCGCTGTTCGACCGCGTGAAGGGCATGCGCGTCGCCGGCGCCCTGCGGTTCTCCGGCGACTACGCGGAACTGGCCGGGCTCGCCCGCGGTGGGAAGACGGCGCCGGGCCGTCCCGAGCCGGCGCGGATCGGCGACCTGCCCGCGACCACGGTCGCCGCGGCGTCGTTCTCCGGTCTCGGCGACCTGCTGCGCGAGCAGTGGCCCTCGATCGAGCGGGCGGCGGACGGCGCGGACGGCGGGCCGTACGCGGAGACGCTCGACGCGGCGCGGCAGTACGGCCTGTCCCTGCCGGACGACCTCGTGACGCTGCTGGGCAGGAACCTCACGCTCGCCCTGGACGAGCACGGCCTGGACGGCTCCCAGCCCGACTTCGGCGCGGTGCTCACGACCGACGCCGACAGGGCGCGGGACGTGGTGGACAGGGTGAAGATCTATCTCGACGGCATCGAGCGGCCGGCGGACTTCGGCACCGCGAGCGGCGACGGCCGGTTCGTGATCGCGACGACGCCGGAGTACGCCGGCGCTCTCAACGGCGGCGGCGCGCTCGCCGAGTCGGAGACGTTCCGCCTGGCCGTCCCGGACGCCGGGAACGCCACCTACGCGGTGTACGCCGACCTCGACCGGCTGGAGAAGCTGTACCTGAGCGGCGCCGGGGACGCCGAGCGGCGGGACCTGGAGAAGCTGCGGGCGGTCGGGCTGAGCGGCACCTCCGGCGAGGCCGGATCGAGCTTCACCCTCAGAGTCGTCTTCGGCTGAGCTGCCCGCCCTGAGCTCCCGGCCCGCACGGCCGCGCCGCGGAAGGGTGGCGCGGCGGGCGGGCGGGAGTCAGGCCCAGAGCTGGCCTTCCAGGCGGTCTTCGGCCTCGTCGAGGGTGCCCTCGTAGGCGCCGGTGGACAGGTACTTCCACCCGCCGTCGGCCACGATGAACACGATGTCGGCCCGCTCCCCCGCCTCCACGGCCTTGCGGGCCATGCCGAGGGCGGCGTGCAGGGCGCAGCCGGTCGAGATGCCGGCGAAGATGCCCTCCGACGCCAGCAGCTCACGGGTGCGCCGCAACGCGTCGGCCGAGGTCACCGAGTAGCGGGTGGTCAGCACGGACGCGTCGTACAGCTCGGGGACGAACCCCTCGTCCACGTTGCGCAGGCCGTAGACCAGCTCGCCGTACCGCGGCTCGGCGGCCACGATCCGCACGTCCGGCACGTGCTCGCGCAGGTAGCGCCCGACACCCATGAGCGTGCCGGTCGTGCCGAGCCCGGCGACGAAGTGGGTCACGCCGGGCAGGTCCGCGAGGATCTCCGGCCCGGTGGACTCGTAGTGGGAGCGCCAGTTCGCCGGATTGCCGTACTGGTAGAGCATCACCCAGTCGGGGTGCTCGGCCGCGAGGCCCTTGGCCACCCGTACGGCCTCGTTGGAGCCGCCCGCGGCCGGCGAGGAGATGATCTCCGCGCCCCACATGCGCAGCAGCTGGCGGCGCTCCTCGGAGGTGTTCTCGGGCATGACGCAGATCAGCCGGTAGCCCTTGAGCCTCGCCGACATGGCCAGCGAGATGCCGGTGTTGCCGGAGGTCGGCTCCAGGATCGTGCAGCCCGGCGTGAGCAGGCCATCCTTCTCGGCCTGCTCGATCATCCACAGCGCGGGCCTGTCCTTGACCGACCCGGTCGGGTTGCGGTCCTCCAGCTTCGCCCAGATCCGCACGTCGGCGGACGGCGAGAGCCGGGGCAGCCCCACCAGCGGGGTGTGCCCGACCGAGTCGATCAGCGAGTCGAAGCGCATCTAGCGCGCTCCGCCCGCGACGGCCGGGAGCACGGTCACGGTGTCGCCGTCGGCGACCGGGGTGCCGAGCCCGCCGAGGAAGCGCACGTCCTCGTCGTTGAGGTAGACGTTGACGAAGCGGCGCAGCCCCGAGTCGTCCACCAGCCGGTCCTTCAGGCCGGGGTGACGCGACTCCAGGTCGCCGAACAGCTCTTCGAGGGTCGATCCCTTGGCGTTGACCGCCTTGGCGCCATCGGTGTAGCTGCGGAGGATGGTAGGAATGCGGACCTCGATGGCCATCTCGGCTCAATCTCCTTGATCTGTGGTCGTCATTGGGGTGGGCGTCCGTTCACTCACGTCCGCCCGCGCGCGTCCGTGCGGAGCGCGCGTCCGTTCATCTGGATGGAACATGGCCGGGCGGGCGCCGATTCCAGCCGGGATCCGGCCGGGGTCGGCCGGGCGGCGGCAGGCGGCCGGGACTCAGCGACAGTCGTAGACGACGACGGACGGCGTGTGCGCGAAGAGGAACGCCTGAACAGGAGATTCCGGGCGTACCCGGCGCATCAGGACAGCCGGTGACGACACAGGACGGGCGTCATCGTAGGGCATGGCTCAAGTTTAACCGTACGCCTCGACGATCTTTACGTCCTCCTCCGTAACGACGCCGTCATTGATCCGGAACGACCGGAACGGCGTCTCCTCCTCGGAGGCGGTCGAGACCAGCACGTAGTGGGCGTCGGGCTCGGAGGCGTACCCGATGTCCGTGCGGGAGGGGTACGCCTCGGTGGCGGTGTGGGAATGGTAGATCACGACGGGCACCTCGTCCCTGTCGTCCATCTCCCGCCACACGCGGAACTGCTCCATGGAGTCGAAGCGGTAGAACGTCGGGGACCGCTCCGCGTTCTCCATGGGGACGAAGCGCTCGGGACGGTCCGACCCGGCCGGCCCGGCCACGATGCCGCACGCCTCGTCCGGGTGATCGGCCCGCGCATGGGCCACGATCTTGTCGACCAGCTCGCGTGAGATCGTCAGCATGCCGGAAAACCTACCAAAGCGCCCTGACGAGGGTGTCCTGCAGGTAGGTCAGCCAGTCGTAGGTCACGAACGCGGGATAGCGCGGGTCGTCCTCGGACATCGAGGCGATCTCCTCGTGGACCTCCTCGGTCACCTCCAGGCGCACGCCCAGCGCGAGGCGGACGTCGTTGAGCGCCCGCAGCCACGCCTGCCCCTGCTCCGAGGTCAGCGTCAGCCGCCCCGGCGCCGCCGTCTCCAGCAGGGTGGTCGCGTCGGCCCGCTTGCCGTCGCGCAGCGTCGCCTCCGTGTACCGCCGGAACTCCCCCGCCGCCTCGTCGTCCTCGGCGTACGCGGAGGGGAACAGCCGTGCGAGCACGGGGTCGTCCGGCGGGGTGGCCGAGCCGATGCCGAGCGCGCGCTCCAGCGGGTCGTCCCCCGTGGCGCCCGGCTCCACCAGGCCCAGCACCTGCGACACCAGCGAGCGCAGGATCGACACCTCGCCCGCGTCGAGGTGGACCGAGACGCCGTCGCGCGCCGCCCTGAATCCCGCGCTCATCACTTGTCCTGCTGGACGGTCGCCCACAGGCCGTAGGAGTGGAGTATCTGCACGTCCCGCTCCATCTCCTCCCGGGTGCCGTTGGAAACGACGGCCCTGCCCTTGTGATGGACGTCCATCATCAGTTTCTCGGCCTTCTGCCGGGGATAGCCGAACACGGTCTGGAAGACGTACGTGACGTACGACATGAGGTTGACCGGGTCGTTCCACACGATCGTGAGCCACGGCAGATCGGGACGCACGTCCGACGACGGACGCTCGACCTCGGCTGGAGCTGTGCTACCCACGTAACCATCCTGCACCACGACCGTCGTAGTCTTCGACACGTGCGCATGACCACGGGCACGGCCCTGCTGACCGACCAGTACGAACTGACGATGCTCCAGGCCGCGCTGGCGGGCGGCGCGGCGCACCGGCGGGCGGTCTTCGAGGTGTTCGCGCGGCGGCTGCCCGGAGGACGGCGCTACGGCGTGGTGGCCGGCACCGGGCGGTTCCTCGACGCGCTGGAGGACTTCCGCTTCGACGAGCAGGACATCGAGTTCCTGTGCTCCGCCGGGATCGTGGACGGGCCGACGGGCGACTTCCTCGCGGGCTACCGCTTCTCCGGCAACGTGTACGGCTACCGCGAGGGCGAGGCGTTCTTCCCCGGCTCCCCGATCATGGTGGTGGAGGGGACCTTCGCCGAGGCCGTGCTGCTGGAGACGCTGATCCTGTCGATCCTCAACCACGACTGCGCGATCGCCGCCGCGGCGTCCCGCATGGCGCAGGCGGCCGGCGACCGGCCGCTGATCGAGATGGGCTCGCGCCGCACCCACGAGTACGCCGCGGTCGCCGCCGCCAGGGCCGCCTACCTGTGCGGCTTCGCCTCCACCTCCAACCTCATGGCCGGTCACCTGTACGGCGTGCCGACCGCGGGCACCGCCGCCCACGCGTTCACCCTGCTGCACGACTCGGAGGCGGAGGCCTTCCGGATCCAGCTCGAGTCGCTCGGGCTCGGCACCACCCTGCTCGTGGACACCTACGACGTGGAGAGGGCCGTACGGACGGCGGTGGAGCTGGCCGGGCCGGACCTCGGCGCGGTCCGCATCGACTCCGGCGACCTCGCCGTGGTGGCCGTCGAGGTGCGCCGCCTGCTCGACGACCTGGGCGCGGACCGGACCCGGATCGTCGTCACCAGCGACCTGGACGAGTTCGCGATCGCCGCGCTGGCGGCCGCGCCCGTCGACGCGTACGGCGTCGGCACCGCCCTGTCCACGGGCTCGGGCCATCCGACGGCCAGCCTCGTCTACAAGCTGGTCGCCCGCGAGGACGGCTCGGGAGGCCTCCAGGCGGTCGCCAAGGCGTCGGTGGGCAAGCCGAGCATCGGCGGGCGCAAGTGGGCCTACCGCAGGACCGGCGGCGGCGCCGCCACCGCCGAGGTTCTCACCCGCGAGCCGGTGGAGTCCGGCGACCGCCCACTGCTGGCCGAACTCGTCCGGGACGGCAAGGTCGTGGGCCGCGAGAGCCTCCTGACCGCCCGCGAGCGCCACCGGGCGACTTTGGCGGAGTTGCCACTCGAAGCCCGCAGCCTCTCCCCTGGAGACCCCGCAGTCCCTACTATCTTCAAGTGATCGCGGAGGACCGGCGCATGAGGACGACGCCGGTCCTCCGTGATCGCGCCGGAGGGTGATCGGATGAAGACCGCGCTCATCGTGGTGGACGTGCAGAACGACTTCTGCGAGGGCGGCAGCCTGCCGGTCGGCGGCGGCGCCGGGGTGGCCGCCGCGATCAGCCGCCACGTCGACGACCACGGGTACGACCACGTGGTGGCCACCCGCGACTATCACATCGACCCCGGGCCGCACTTCGCCGCCGAGCCCGACTACGTCGACACCTGGCCGCCGCACTGCGTGGCCGGGACTTCGGGGGCGGCCTTCCATCCGGCCTTCGACACGGCGAAGGTCGAGGAAATCTTCAGCAAGGGCGCGCGGCAGGCGGCCTACAGCGGGTTCGAGGGCGCCACCGCCGACGGCGTCGGGCTGGCCGCATGGTTGCGCGAGCGGGGGGTGGAGGCCGTCGACGTGGTCGGCATCGCCACCGACCACTGCGTCCGGGCCACCGCCCTCGACGCCGCGGCCGGCGGCTTCGCCGTACGGGTCCTGCTGGACCTGACCGCCGGGGTCGCCAGGGAGACGACCGAGTCGGCGCTCGCCCGCCTGGCCGAGGCCGGCGTGGAACTCACCGGGGAGCCCGTCCTCCAGTCGTGATCCGCCGGTCCTGATCCGCCGGCCTGATCCGCCGGTCCCGATCCACGCCGCGCCGGACGTCAATGCCCGCACCACGAAGTGTCATGGGTGTATTACCTGGAGTGACGACCCTTCGTGGATTGGCGGCCCGATGATCGCGTTCTCGCTCGGCCTGTGCTGGCTCGTCCTCACTCCGGTCTCCGTCTGGCTGATCTTCGGCCGGGGTCACCGGAGTGCGCTTCGCGCCGCGGGCGCGCTGACCCTGGCGGCGCTGCAGACGGCCACGATCGCCCTGGGGTTCGCCCAGAGGCCCGGCGCCGTGCCCGCACAGACGGTCGCCGTACGGGACCCCGGCGCCGCCACACCCGGGGGACGCGCGCCGGCCGCGCCCGGGCAGGACGAACCGGGCGAGCAGAGCGGCCAGGAGACACCGGGCGGCCCTGCGGGCCCCACCCCCTCGCCGGCGTCACCCCCGCCCGCGTTGAGCGGCGGGCCCGCCTGCGACCAGCGCGTCGCCACCCCCGACGCCGTACGGCTGTCGTTCCGCGGCCGGGCCCTCCACGGTCTCACCCTCTACTGGCCCGCCACCACGGGACAGTGCGACACCGCGACCGTGGCGGTGCACCAGGCCGGTCACCGTTTGCGCATCTGGGTGCAGGAGGGCGCGGAGGGTGAGAGCCAGGAGGGGACACACCACGTCCCGATCCGCGTGGAGGGCGGCGTCGCCTCCCTCAGCCTCCGGCTGAGCCCTGTCACCCGGACTGTCACCCGGCACCATCGCCGCTACGTCGCCATCGACGGCCACACCGGCGACCGAATTCCCCTTCGGTCGCCCATGTCATAGTGAATGGCGATTCGCGTTTCTCGGCTTTCCGGTGCCGGTGGAAAAAACACAGGTGCCGCTCCCGCTTCCGGTGGCCATTCATACACCGGTAAGGACAACCCTTATCCCGTGCGGGACGTCCCGCGACTTTCCCGAATCCTCGCCCTCCCATGACGGTTCGAAGCTGATAGCAATGTCCTCCGCGCATCCCGCTCTCGCAGCGCGCCCCCGCTGCGCTGCCCTACAGTTGGAGGACGCCCTATGGCCATGCCCACCCTCAGACAACGCGTCAAGCGCTTGGAGAACGACTTCATGGAACTCAGCGTTTATTGCCGTAAGCAGGCGGCAGAGCACGCGTACGACGCGACGCAGATGGCTTGGGACAAAATCGATGAGATGAGCGACCGCCTGCTCCGGGTGGAGCAGGTCGCCACGGAGACGAGAGCGGACGTCGGCATCCTCAAGCGGCAGATGGGCGTCGTCACCATCCGGCTCGACCGCATCGACGGCGAGATCAGCCGCCTGGACGGCAACGTCGAGGCTCTCAACGTCCGGGTCGACCACCTCACCGACCGCGTCGACAGCCTCCACGGCCGGGTCGACCACCTCAGCAAGCGCGTCGACACCCTCCACGACCGCGTCGACGGACTGACCGAACGCGTTGACGCCCTCACCAAGCGCGTCGACAGCCTCCACGACCGGGTCGACCACCTCACCGACCGCGTCGACAGCCTCCACGACCGCGTCGACCACCTCACCGAGCGCGTCGACACCCTCCACGACCGGATGGACAAGATGGCGGAGTCCAACGCGACGATGTTCGAGGCCGTTCTCCAACGGCTGGACGACCTGTCCGCCCAGGTCCGCATGAACCAGCACGCCTCGCGAAGTGGGGCTCCGCGCGGCGGAGAGTGACGGCGTCCCTCGGTTCGCCGCCCTGTCAGGGGCGGCGGACCGAGGGCCGAGGTCGGGTCACCTGCGCTGGGTGGCCCATTTGCGGATCATCGCGATCCGCTCACGCACCTGCTCGGCGGTGGCCTGGGCGATCGCGGGGCCGCCGCAGGCTCGGCGCAGCTCCGCGTGGATGACGCCGTGCGGCTGGCCGGTGCGGTGGTTCCACGCCCCGACGAGGCCGTTGAGCTCCTTGCGGAGCTCCGCGAGCTGCTCGTGCGGCGCGAGGGCCGGCGCCTGCTCCTCGCTCTTGCGGGTCTTGCGCATCGCCGCCTGCTGGTCGGCCTGACGCTTACGCAGCAGGGACGCCACCTGGTCGGGCTCCAGCAGGCCGGGAAGGCCGATGAAGTCCTCCTCCTCGGGTGAGCCGGGGGCGGCGGCGGTGCCGAACTCGCCGCCGTCGAACAGCACCCGGTCGAAGGTCGCGGACGCCTCCAGCGTCTGGAAGGGCAGCTCGTCGCCGAGCGCGTCGGGCTGCTTCTTCTCCTGCTGCGCCTGCTCCAGCAGCATGTCGTCGAGGCCGTCCTCGTCGCGGCGGCCCAGCACGTGGTCTCGCTCGGTCTCCATCTCCCCCGCCAGGCCCATCAGGACGGGCACCGACGGCAGGAACACCGAGGCCGTCTCGCCGCGCTTGCGGGCGCGGACGAAACGCCCGACGGCCTGGGCGAAGAACAGCGGGGTGGAGGTGCTCGTGGCGTACACGCCGACGCAGAGCCGGGGGATGTCGACGCCTTCGGAGACCATCCGGACCGCGACCAGCCAGCGCCGCTCGGAGGTGGCGAAGTCCTTGATCTTCTTGGACGCGCCGGGGTCGTCGGACAGGACGATCTCCGCGCCCTCGCCGGCCACGGCGCGGATGTGCCGGGCGTACGCGCGGGCGGACTCGTGGTCGGAGGCGATGACCAGGCCGCCGGCGTCGGGGACGCCGCGCCGGACCTCGGTGAGCCGGCGGTCGGCGGCGTGGATGACCTGGCGGATCCAGTCGCCCTTCGGGTCGAGCGCGGCGCGCCACGCCTGGGAGAGCTGGTCCTTGGTCAGCGGCGTGCCGAGCGTGGCGGCGATCTCGTCCCCGGCCCGCGTGCGCCACTTCATCTCCCCCGAGTAGGCGAGGAAGATGACCGGCCGGACGACGCCGTCGCCCAGGGCCGGGCCGTACCCGTAGGAGTAGTCGGCGACGCTGCGCAGGGCACCCTCGCCGTCCTCGACATAGGTGACGAACGGGATCGGGCTCTCGTCGGACCGGAACGGCGTGCCGGTCAGCGCCAGCCGCCGGGTCGCCGGCTCGAACGCCTCACGGACACCGTCGCCCCACGACTTGGCGTCGCCGGCGTGGTGGATCTCATCGAAGATCACCAGGGTTTTGCGCGCCTCGGTGCGGGCGCGGTGCAGCGCCGGGTGCATCGCGATCTGCGCGTAGGTGACCGCGACGCCGGTGTAGTCGCGGGAGGTGGCGCCCTGGCTGTTCTTGAACTCGGGGTCGATGCCGATCCCGACCCGCGCCGCCGCGTCGGCCCACTGCCGCTTGAGGTGCTCGGTCGGCGTGACGATCGTCAGTGCGCGCACGACGCCGCGGCTGAGCAGTTCGCTGGCGATCCGCAGCGCGTACGTCGTCTTGCCGGCGCCGGGGGTGGCGACCGTCAGGAAGTCTCTCGGCTCGTGCCGGAAGTAGAGGTCGAAGGCCTCCTGCTGCCAGGCACGCAGCTTGGGGGCGGTGCCCCAGGCGGCTCTGTCGGGGTAGGACGGGGAGAGGTGGGACGCGGCCGAAACGCTCAACGACGCCTCCCCGAACTCATCGGAACACTGGTGTCTCTATCGGTTCGCTCCCTCACAGTGCCATCAGAGTAGCCCGCCACACCGACAGAACGCGCCGACCACACGCATGGTGGTCCGAAATCGCATGGTGTGGGAATCGCCACAGCCACCGATCGGGACGCCGCCGGACGTGGCCCGATCCGTACCGGCCGGCGCCGCTCGCCGGTACGGATCGCGGCCCCGGCCGGTATGGCGGAGACGCGAAGGGCGGGTGGCCCGCGGAGCTTCCACGCGTCCGCGGGCCACCCGCCCTGTCGTCTAGCCGGCTTCGCCCGTCGTCACAGACGCGTCGGCGTGGTGCAGTCCGCGGCCGTCAGCGGCAGCGTCGAGGCGCCGCTCGTGGTCGCGACGCTGCAGTCGGAGGCGAAGATGCTGCCGTCGGCCTTGCGCACGGTGACCCTGAGCCGCCCCACGGGAATGCCGCTGGTGGTGAGGCTGGTCAGAACGCCGCCGGTGCCCGCCAGAGCGGTGCTCGGCGACGGCGACAGGGTCACGTCGTACAGGAAGCCCGGGGAGAACACCGAGGTGAGGTCCGCCCAGGCCGTGCCGTCGTTGACGAACACGTGGCCCCTGCGCGCCGACCCGGTGAAGGTCTGCGAGGTGAGCGGCTCCACGCTCGTGGTGGCGCCCACCGCCGGCAGCACGCTGAAGGTTGTGATGATGTTGGTCGAGTCGAGGCGCGGAAGGGGAATGAAGCTCTTCTCCCCGCCCTGCGGACTCGTCGCCTCTTGCGTGACCGGGGTGGTCTTGGTCGAGGTGGCGCTCGCCGCGATCGAGCCCGACAGCCCCACGGTCGCGCAGGTCACCGCCACCGCGGCGGACCAGGTCAGCAGGCGACCGGCGCCACGCGAACCAGAGGCAGAGCTGCTCTTACGAGAAATCAATTTGATTTCCCCCCATGGTGAGAATTGGTCTTTCCGGGTCACCGCGTTTTTCGTGCGATGCGACCTCGAAGATACCCGTCCGGAGAAACGCGGGCAGCGAGCCACTTATCGGATACCGGCAAACAGATGTTACGCCTATCTCAAAGCCGTTCCGGCGATTGTCGCGATCCCCTACATCACACGACGGAACCGCCGACTGGGAACTCGGCCATTCATATGCCGATGCGTCCGGGCATAGAGGACAGCACGCTCGGCCGTTATGACGCCCCGTTTTCCGCTTGAGCCGATATATCGGGTAGAACGCCGTCAAGAAGCCATTTTCCTGGCATCCCATGTGCCGGCTCCGCCGTACGAAGAAGGCCCGGCGGAACGTGCCACAGCCGTCAGCGGGCGCCCCACATGAGGCCCTCGATCTCGGCGCGGGACCGCGGCTGGTCGGGATGCGCGAGCCCGAGCAGGACGGTGCTGCCGCCGTCGGACCGGGTCAGCAGGGTCACCCGCATGAAGGCGGGCTCGTTCACGACGTCGCTGTACTCGGCCCGTACGGCCCGCGTGTGGCCCGGCCGCCCGCCGACGGTCACCGCGCGGTCGTCGAGCACCTCGACCTTGTCGCCGTGCAGCAGCAGGCGGGCGTAGAGATCGCTCAGGTCGATGACCTCCGAGCGGAGGCCGGGCGGATCGACCGGGTCCCCCGGCCGTGCCATGACCGTGGCGCTGTCCCCGCGCGCGGCGACGGTGGTGAAGCCGCTCACCGGGGCGACCACCCCCTCCCGCCACTCGGGCGGGAGGGTGTAAGCGACTCCGGCCACCTGGTCGTGGATCACGGTGGGCGGCACGCGCTCGGCCCGGTTCAGGACCGTGACCACCACCGCGCCGATGACCGCCGCCGAGCACGCCAGCGCGAGGCCGCCCACCAGGAGCCGCCACAACCACCGGGGCATGCGCCGGGGCGGTGCGGCGGGCGCGCCGTACCGGCGGGCGGCGGGCGGAAGCTCGTCCTCCTCCTCGGCGGGCGACGTCAGCGGCCACACGGAGGGCTCGGCCGTCGCCCGTCCGGGGACCGGCGCGCCGTACGGGGCCGTGCGGTCGCGTCCTCCGGCGCCACGCGCCGTGCGGGGCCGGCCGGAGGCGCTCCCGGCGTCCTCCGCACCCGTGTCCCCGCCCGTTCCCGGGATGCCGTACGGACGCGTGAGGCCCCTGCCGGTGGTCTCACGGCCCGCCTCGCCCGGTCCCGGGGGCTGTTCGGCGGGCGGCCAGACCCGGCGGGTCCACTCGTCATCCACAAAGCCTCCCGGGCGACCTGGCCGGGCGTGCGTGGGACGGAACCGGCGAGTGACGAAGCGATCAGGGCCACCCGCGGAGCCCTGTGACCATGAACGCTGCTGTGGAGTTACTCACACACGCGCCGCCGCGTCAACGCTTCCCAGCGGATTCGTCATCGGACCGCTCGGCGAGAGCGCCCGGCGTCGCCTCCGGGTCGGCGCCCTGCGGAGCCGGGCGACGGTAGACGTCCCACATCTGCCTGATCCGTACGGCCTGGCCCGGCGTGAACTCGCGCATGCACCGGTCCTGGGAGTAGTCCATGAAGTTGTGCATCGGGTCGTCCCCCGGCGCGGGACAGGTGTCCTTCCGCGGCGGGCAGCCGTTGGTCGGGCGGGCCTCGGCGGGGGTGTCGTCCACCGCGTCTCCTGAGGAGGCGCAGCCGTTCTCGAAGGTGTGCAGCAGGCCGAGCCAGTGGCCGATCTCGTGGACGGCGGTGAAGCCCCTGGCGAAGTCGCGCAGCGGGCCGCCGGGCACGCTCCGCCAGTCGATGACCACCCCGTCGAGGCCGGGGTCGTCCTTGTACCAGTAGGGATAGGTCGAGTATCCGAGTACGAGCCGGCTCATCTGGGCGATGAACAGGTTGAGCGTCTCGGGGCCGCCGGTCCGCAGTTTCTCCTTCAGCGGCTCCTCGAATCCCAGCGGGTCGCGGAACCAGGCGCGGTTGTCGGTGTGGGTGACGCCCTCGAGCTCGAACCTGACCCCGGTGTCGGCGCCGCCGTACCCGCCGGAGTAGGCGGTGTTGAGCACGGCGATCTGCCTGGCCACGGCGGCGTCGGGCAGGCCGAGCGCGCCGTCCCTGACGATGTGCACCCACACCGGCACGGTGATCCGTTCGACGGCGCCCGGGTCGCGCCGGGCCGGGCCCGCGCCGCCGCTCGCCTCCGCCGCCTGGAGCCTGCGGCCGAGATCGGCCGACATGCGGGCGACCTCGTCCGGCCCGGGGTCGCGCGGCTCCAGCGCGTGCGTGAGCCCCCGGGGAAGCGCGGCCCTCGAGCCCCGGCGCGGGGCGACGCCGGGCCGGGCCGGGCAGTCACCCGGCCGGGAAGCAGGCACACGTGCGGCAGGCACGCGGGCAGCACTCCCACGGGCGGCGGCGGGCACACGGGCAGCGGACGGCCCGCGCGTCGTGGTCGCGGCGTGGCGGTCCGGCGGGAGGCCCGTGACCGGCCCGCGCGTCCCCCCGTGACGGGGCGGCGGAGAGGCGGCGGACGCCGGGACGGCGAGGACGCCGCCCAGCGCGTAAAGGCATGCGAGGACGACGGCGATCGGTCGCCGAACCATTCTTTCCCCCGATACGGCTGGTCAGAAGGCTGACGTTAGCCGTCGGGGGAATGGTCATCCCGTACCGACACTCACTCGCTCGGCGGCTCGCCCTTCGGCAGCCCTTCGTAGATCTCCTTGCACTCCGGGCAGACCGGATACTTCTTCGGGTCGCGGCTGGGCACCCAGACCTTGCCGCACAGGGCCCGCACCGGCGCACCGGTCACGTAGCTTTCAGTGATCTTGTTCTTGTCGGCGAAGTGCGAGAAGCGCTCGTGGTCACCGTCGCCGTGCGAGAGCCGGGGTGTTACGTCGCTCTCGGGAAGAATCTTCGTGCCGCTCACGAGCACCAAGTCTATTGCAGCGGGCGCGCTCCCCCCGGCCCGCGAACCGGTCGCCTTGACACGCGTACGGCCCCCGCGTGGTGGCGGGGGCCGTACGAGGAACGGGTGGCCGTGCCGTCAGCCCAGGTGGACCGGGGCTCCCTCGGTCTTGCGGCCGGCCCGGACGAACAGGGCCAGGCCCGCGGCGAGCAGGGCGACCGCCGTGCTCACGAGGAAGCCGAGGTTAAGTCCGTCCATGAAGGACAGGTGCGAGGCGTCCGCCAGCACCTTCGCGATGGGGCCGGTCCCCGGCGGGGCCGCGCCGACCGACGCGGCGGCCTCCAGCAGGCCCATCTGCTCAGGCGGCACGGCCGCCGCGGCCGGGCCGAGGTGGCCGGGCAGCACGTCGGCCACCCGGGCGGACACGATCGCGCCCAGGATGGCGGTGCCGAGCGCGCCGCCGACCTGCATGGCGGAGTTCTGCACGCCGCCGGCGACGCCGCTCAGCTCCTCCGGCGCGTTGCCGACGATGATCTCGGTGGCACCGACGAACACCGGCGAGAGGCCGAACGCGAGCAGCACGAACGGGATCGCGGTGTCGGCGAAGGCGGCGTCCACGGTGAGCCGCGACATGAGGAACATCGCGACCGCGCTGATCACCATGCCGCCCGCGATGGTGATCCTGGGGCCGAGCTTGCCGATGAGGACGCCCGCGATGGGAGAGGCGACGATCATGCCGGCGCTCATGGGCAGCATGCGCAGACCGGAGTCGAGCGGCGTGAGCCCGTGCACGCCCTGGAAGAAGAACGTCAGGAAGAACATCGCGCCGAACATCGAGAACGCCATCAGGATCATCAGCACGGTGCCGATCGAGACCGACGCGTTGCGGAACAGGCTGAGCGGCAGCAGCGGCTCGCGGGCCCGGGACTGCCAGAGCACGAACAGCGCTCCGATCAGCACGGCGGCGGCGAGGAACGCGAGGGTGCGGATGTCGCCCCAGCCCCACATGGGCGCCTTGATGATGGCCCACACCAGGTCGAACATCGCGAACGACAGCAGCAGCACGCCGAGCCAGTCGACCCTGGACAGCGCCCGCGCCCTGCTCTCCCTCAGCGCCCACAGCCCGAACGCCAGGGCGGCCGCGCCGACCGGCACGTTGATGAAGAACACCGACTGCCAGCTCACGTTCTCCACCAGGAGGCCGCCGATGATCGGGCCGCCCGCGCTCGACAGGCCGATGATCGCGCCCCACGCGCCCATGGCCATGTTCAGCCTCTCGGCGGGGAACGCCGACCTGAGCAACGCGAGCGCGGCGGGCTGGAGCAGCGCGCCGAACAGTCCCTGCAGCACCCGCAGCGCGATCAGCATGCCCACCGAGGACGACAGGCCGATCGCCAGCGAGGTCAGCGCGAAGCCGGCCACGCCGACCAGGAAGACCCGCTTGTGCCCGAAGAGGTCACCGAGCTTGCCCGCCGTGATCAGGAAGACCGCGAGGGCGAGCAGATAACCGCTGGTCACCCATTGCAGGTCCGACAGCGTCGCCTTGAGCTCCACCTGGATCACGGGGTTGGCGATGGCCACGACCGTGCCGTCCAGCATGACCATGATGACGCCGAGCGAGACGGCGAGCAGCGTGAGCCACGGACGTCCCTGGCCCCGTCCTGGAGGCGCGTCCGCGCCCACCGATACGGCTTGTGTCATCGAGGTTCCCCCTTAGCGCCACTGAGCAGACCCCTAGCAATTTAATGTCAGTCGATGACAGATGACAAATCCTTTTATCCGACATACGGTGACATCTGAGGGTTGCTACCGGCAGTTTTCGAAGGAGGTGACGCCGTGGGGCTCCGCGAGCGTAAGAAGCAACGCACCCGGGACGCTCTGTTCGACGCGGCTCTCGACCTCTTCCTCACCAGGGGGTACGAGGCGACCACGGTCGAGCAGATCGCCGCCGAGGTGGACGTGTCGGCGAGGACGTTCTTCCGCTACTTCGCCTCGAAGGAGGACGTGGCGCTCTCGCTGACCGCCGAGGAACAGGACATGTTCCTCGCCGAACTGGTCACCCGCCCGGAGTCGGAGCCGCCGTTCACGGCGCTGAGTCAGTCGATGCGGGCCATGCTGGGCATCCTACGGGGGCTCGACGAGGCCGGGACGACCAGGATCCTCAAGGCCCGCCGCCTCATCCACTCCACTCCGTCCCTGCTCGCCGGTGGCATGCGGCTGGTCCGGGAGAATGAGCGCAGGCTCGTCGCCGAGGTGGCCCGCCGGATGGGAGTCCCGCCCGACGACCTCCAGCCGCAGTTCGTCGTGTCGCTGTTCGTCGGCATCGGCCTCCTCTGCCTCAACGGACCGACCGAGGATCTGGGCGACATGGCACGGCGGTACGAGGACCTGCTCACGCTCGCCGAGCGCTCCCTCCAGCCCGGCTGGGACCTGCCCGTACGCCCCGGGACGACCGGGGCCGTTCCTCCTCAGCGCTGAGCGCCCCTCACAGGGGGAGACTCACAGGAGGACGACGCAGCCGCGCTCGCGCAGCGGCCCGACGCAGGCGGGCACCTCGCCGAGCTTGAGCCAGCGCAGGTCGAGCTTCTCCAGCAGGGGCAGCTCCGCCAGCCCGGCGGGCAGCGCGGTGAGGCGGGTGGCCCGCAGGTCGAGGTGGGTCAGCCGCGTCAGCCGTACGACGGACTCGGGCAGCCGTTCCAGGGGGTTGCCCCGCAGGTCCAGGTGCCGCAGCCCGCGCAGCCCCCCGATCGACTCGGGCAGCGCGGTGAGGCGGTTGTTCCTGAGGTGCAGCTCGCGCAGCCCGGCCAGGCGGCCGATCGTCTCCGGCAGCTCCGTGAGCCGGTTGTCGTGCGCGCGCAACTCGTGCAGGGCCGCCATGCCGCCGATCGACGCGGGCAGCGCCGTCAGCCGGTTCTCGGCGAGGCTGAGATAACCGAGGCGGTCGAGCCGTCCGATCGAGGCGGGCACCGTCGTGAGCCCGTTGTCGCCCAGGTAGAGGTAGTCGGTCAGGCCGGGGAGATCTCCGACCTCCGCCGGCACCTCCCTGAGCCGGTTGTGCGCCAGGTCGAGCATGCGCAACGCGCCCAGACGGGCCAGGCCGGGAGGCAGATCGGTGATCTCGTTCTCGGCGAGGACGAGCGTCCGCAGCCGCCTCAGCCGCCACAGCGCGGCGGGCACCGAGGTCAGCGCGTTGCGTCCGAGGCCGAGGTGTTCGAGGGCGGCCAGCTCTCCCAGCTCCGGCGGGACGGCCGTGAGCCGGTTGCCGTAGAGCGACAGGACGCGCAGGCGTCCGAGCCGCGCGACCCATCCGGGCAGCGACGTGAGCGCGTTCCCGTCGAGGTCGATGTGCTCGATCGTCTCCGGGCCCCGGACGGCGGCGGGAAGCGACGACAGCCCGGCGTCCGGCGCCACCAGGGCGACCGGGACGTCACCGGCGACTCTCACGGCGTCCTCGGGCAGCCGGCTGGGTTCGGGCACGCGCCGACCCTATCGGCGCGAGGGCCGGTGAACGTTTCATCGGGTCGCGGAGGCCCAGGTGAAGGGTGGCGGGGAACGATCGCGCTGGTCCGGTGGCCCATCTTGCCGAACCGGTTCAGTTGAGGCGGATCCGCGCGGCGGCCCCGCCGCTCCGTCTCCTGTACGGTGCCGGGCCGCGCCGCCTATGGTGCCGGAGGCGCTCCCAACGGCGTCGCTCCCCCACCCGAGGTACAGAATGAAAACACGTCTCATCGCCGTGGGCGCGGCACTGCTCGCCCTCCTGCTGTCGGTGGTCGCGATGAACCAGACCGCGCAGGCCGCGACCGGCCTCCACGTCAGCGGCACGAAGATCGTCGAAGCCAACGGGAACAACTTCGTGATGCGCGGCACCAGCCACGCGCACACCTGGTACGCGAGCCAGACGAGCTCGTTCGCGAACATCAAGTCGCTGGGCGCGAACACCGTGCGCGTCGTGCTGAGCGGCGGCCGCTGGACGGCCAACACGGCGAGCGACGTCGCCAACGTCATCTCGCTGTGCAAGCAGAACCGGTTAATCTGCGTGCTGGAGAACCACGACACCACCGGGTACGCCGAGCAGGGCGGGGCGTACACGCTCGACCAGGCCGTCGACTACTGGGTAGGCCTGAAGAGCGTGCTGACCGGCCAGGAGAACTACGTCGTCATCAACATCGGCAACGAGCCGTACGGCAACAACAACCCGTCCGCCTGGACCACCGCGACCAAGAACGCGATCGTCCGGATGCGCGCCGCCGGCTTCCAGCACCTGCTCATGGTGGACGCGCCGAACTGGGGCCAGGACTGGCAGTTCGTCATGCGTGACAACGCCGCCTCCGTCTTCGCGAGCGACACCCAGAAGAACACCGTCTTCTCGATCCACATGTACGGCGTCTTCGACACCGCGGCCGAGATCACGAACTATCTGCAGGCGTTCCAGACCGCGGGCCTTCCGCTGGTCATCGGCGAGTTCGGCAACATGCACTCCGACGGCGACCCGGACGAGGACACGATCATGTCCCAGGCCCAGTCGCGGGGCGTCGGCTACCTCGGCTGGTCGTGGAGCGGCAACGGCGGCGGCGTCGAGTATCTGGACCAGGTCACGAACTTCAACGTCAACCAGCTCACCTCCTGGGGCCAGCGGCTGTTCAACGGCGCGAACGGCATCAAGCCGACCGCCAAGGAGGCCACGATCTACAGCGGCCAGCCGCCGGTGAGCCCGTCGGCCAGCCCGTCCGGCTCGCCCAGCACGTCGCCCAGCGCGTCTCCGAGCCCGCCCCGCAGCCCGTCCGCGTCCCCCAGTGCGTCCCCCAGTGCGTCGCCCAGTGCGTCCCCCAGTGCGTCTCCGAGCGGCAACGGCCGGGGCTGCTCCGCGACGTACCAGGTGACGAACCAGTGGGGCGGCGGCTTCCAGGCCGAGGTCACCGTCAAGGCCGGTTCCGGCGCGATCTCCGGCTGGACCGTCACCTGGACGTACGCCAACGGCCAGACGGTCACCCAGGCGTGGAACGCCACGCTGACGTCGAGCGGCTCGTCGGTCACGGCCAAGAACGTGAGCTACAACGGCGGCCTCGGCGCCGGAGCGTCCACGTCGTTCGGCTTCCTCGGCTCCTGGAACGGCGCCAACCCGGTGCCCGCGGTGACCTGCACCGCGAGCTGAGACACCGCGAGCTGAGAGACCGCGATCCCCAGCACACGGCCGGGCGCGCACCGCGCCCGGCCGTCCGCCATACGGGCCCTGAGAAGGCCGGTGATTCAGTTGAGCATCGGGTCGTCCGGGAACGTGGCGACCAGGGCGAGATCGCCCTTCTGCCGGCGCAGGACGGTGCGCCACAACGCGGAGGGGTCGGGATCGAAGGTGTCCCCCTGCTCCGAGTCGACGACGTACCAGGCGCCCTCCTTCAGCTCGTTCTCCAGCTGCCCCGCCGTCCAGCCCGCGTAGCCCGCGAAGATCCGCATCTGGGAGATCTCCCCCGCCAGGATCTCCGGGGGCGCGTCGAGGTCGACCGTGCCGAGGCGCGACACCGCGGCCCTGCCCTGCAGCCGGCGCCAGCCCAGCGGCTCCTCCCCGCTCAGCACGACGGCGAGCGCGAGCGCGCTGTCCGTCTGCACCGGACCCCCCTCGAACAGCACCGGAGGACCGGTGACCAGAGGGTCCCACGAGGGCAGGACCTGGGTCACCGCGATCTCGCTGGGCCGGTTGAGCACCACGCCCAGGGTGCCGCCGTCCTCGTCGTGCTCCAGGACGAGCACGACGCTACGCCGGAAGTTGGGGTCGTCGAGCAGTGGCGTCGCCACAAGCAAACCGCCGACGTAGATCGCCTCCGCCATACATCCCATCATGAGGGAGGAATGCGAATTCGTGTACGTCGCCCCCGGTTTGCCGCGGCATGTGACCCACCGCGACCGGAGCGTCGCCGTCGGTTCCGGGCGCCGGTCAGGCCTCCGTGAAGCCGCGCGGCCTGCCCCCGGCCGACTCCCGTACGGCGGCCGCCACCGCGTTGGCCACGTCGGGGTGGAAGACGCTGGGGATGATGTAGTTGGGCCCGAGTTCCTCGGGGCTCACCACCGCGGCCAGCGCGCGGGCCGCCGCGAGCAGCATCTCCGGAGTCACGCCGTCCGCCTGCGCGTCGAGCAGCCCGCGGAACACGCCCGGGAACGCCAGCACGTTGTTGATCTGGTTGGGGTAGTCGGACCGGCCGGTCGCCACGACCGCCGCGTGCTCGCGGGCGTCGTCCGGGGAGACCTCGGGCTCGGGGTTGGCCAGCGCGAACACCACGGCGTCCCGGGCCATCGCCGCGACGTCGTCCCCGGTGAGGATCCCGGGGGCGGAGACGCCGATGAAGACGTCGGCGCCCTTGACCGCGCCGCGCAGGTCGCCGCCGTACCCGTCGGCGTTGGTGTGCTCGGCGATCCACCGGAGCGAGTCGTCGAGGTCGTCGCGCCCGAGGTGGACCGCGCCCCGGTAGTCGCAGACGACGACGTTGCGCGCTCCGGCGTCCAGCAGCAGGCGCAGCACCGCGGTGCCCGCCGCGCCCGCCCCGGCCATCGCGATCCGCACCTCGGAGATCTCCTTGCGGACCACCTTCAGCGCGTTCGTCAGCGCGGCGAGCACGCAGATGGCGGTGCCGTGCTGGTCGTCGTGGAAGACCGGGATGTCGAGCAGTTCGCGCAGCCGCCGCTCGACCTCGAAACAGCGCGGCGCGGAGATGTCCTCCAGGTTGATGCCGCCGAACCCCGGCGCGATGGCCCGCACGGCCGCGACGATCTCGTCCACGTCCTGGGTGTCGAGGCAGATGGGCCAGGCGTCGATGCCGGCGAACCGTTTGAACAGGGCGGCCTTGCCCTCCATCACCGGCAACGCGGCGGCGGGGCCGATGTTGCCGAGCCCGAGGACGGCGGAGCCGTCGGTGACGACCGCGACCGAGTTGCGCTTGATGGTGAGGCGGCGGGCGTCCTCCGGATTGCGCGCGATCGCCAGGCTGACCCGCGCCACACCGGGGGTGTAGGCCATCGACAGCTCGTCGCGGTTGCGCAGGGGGACCTTGGACTGCATCTCGATCTTCCCGCCGAGGTGCATGAGGAAGGTGCGGTCGGAGACCTTGTGGATGGCCACGTCCTCGACCGCGCCGAGGCTGTCCACGATCGCCTGGACGTGGTCGGCGTCCTTGGCCGCGCACGTCACGTCGATGCGGAGTTTCTCGTGCCCGGCGTTGGTCACGTCGAGGGCGGTCACCACGCCGCCCGCGTTCTCCACCGCGTGGGTCAGCAGGCTGACGGCCTTGCCTCCCGCGGGCACCTCGAGGCGCACAGTGATCGAGTAGGAAACGCTGGGCACGGTGGCCACGTCTATCCGCTCCTTTGCGGGGTGGTGCCTGGCCGCGCCCGCCCGGCTGCTCGCGTACGCGCGGCCTCCGCGTGGCGGTCACGCTCTCGCACCCCGGCGTGGCGGCACATGAGTGTTTCCATCGTGCCATCTCCGGCCGGGTGTTTCAGCCCACGGCCGGGGCGCCGCTCGGCGCCGCCTCAAGTCCGCACGCGGCGAGAACGGGACGGCGCCGTGACGCCGTCCCGCCGGGCTCCGGAACGGCTCCCGGAACGGCTCTCAGAACAGGGCGTTGGCGAGGGCCCTGCGCGACCGTACGACCGAGGGGTCGTCGCCGGGCAGCGCGTCGAACAGCCCGAGCAGGTGCACCCGGACCCGGTCCCTGTCGCCGCCGCGCGTACGCCGCACGAGCCCGATGAGCCGGTCGTACGCCTCGTCCACCCGCCCGCTCACCATTTCGAGGTCGGCGGCCTGGAGCTGGAGGTCGATGTCGTCGGAGGCGTCCGCGGCCCGCCGGAGCACGTCGGCCTCGTCGAGGTCCTGGGTGCGGCGCAGCAGGCCGACCCCGGCGAGCCCGATCTTCGCGCCCTCGTCCGAGGGCGACCTGGCCAGCAGGCGCTGGTAGGCGGCGGCCGCCGCGTCCAGGTCGCCCTTCTCCACGGCCTGCTCCGCCGCCAGAAGCTCGGGGTCGACCGGCGGCTCGTCCGCCGCGTCCGCGTCCGCGGGCGCGCCCGCCTCGACGCCGAGCTGCTCGAACACCTGCGAGAGCGCCTGCCGGAGCTGCGCCTCCGGCAGCGGGCCCTCGAACAGGGGCATGAGCTGCCCCTGGAAGGCCAGGTAGACGGTGGGCACCGCGCGCATCCGCAGGGCCTGGGCGAGCTGCGGCTCGGCCTCCACGTCGACGCGGGCCAGCAGCCACGCGCCCGCCGCCTCGGCGGCCAGCTTGTCCATCACCCCGCTGAACTGCTGGACCTGCTCGGCCCGGCGCATCGTCGCCTCGACGATCACGGGCACGCTCAGCGAGCGCTCCACCACGTCGGCGTTGAAGGTGGCCGAGGTCACCTCGATGACGGCCGCCGAGGAGGCGGCTCCGGACGGTCCGGCGGCCTCACGCCGCGCCTGGGCGTCGAGTGCCTGCTTGCGCGCGCCGAGGTCCACGGCGCCGTAGAGCGATCCAGGTCGAGAGAACTCCGCTGCCATACCCCCAATCCTGCCGTACTCTTCCGCGTGATCCGTGCCATCCCCGCCGCCTTCCTCGCGATCGGGTGGACCCGGCGCCCGCCATAGGGTGAACGGCGCACGACCGCCGCATCGGAGGGAGCAGGAAATGGCAGTGGAACGCATCGGCCCGCCGAGCGTCGCCGGCGAGCGGGAGATGCTGCGCGCGTTCCTCGACTACCACAGGGCCACGCTCGCGCTGAAGTGCGAGGGCCTGTCCGACGAGGAGCTGCGCCGCAGGTCGATGCCGCCTTCGACGCTCTCGCTGCTCGGCCTGGTCAGGCACATGGCCGAGGTCGAGCGCACATGGTTCCGCCGGGTGATCGGCGGGGAGGACGTGCCGCTCGTCTGGTCGGAGGAAGGCGACTACCAGGCGGCGTACGACGCGAGCGGGTCCACCGGCGCGGAGGCGTTCGCCGCCTGGCAGGCGGAGGTCGAGCACTCCCGCCGGATCGAGCGGGCGGCCGAGTCGCTCGACGTCACCGCCTACCAGCCCCGATGGGACGAGGAGGTGTCGCTGCGGCTGGTGATGCTGCACATGATGCACGAGTACGCCCGGCACAACGGCCACGCCGACTTCCTGCGCGAGGGCGTCGACGGGACCGTGGGCGTCTGAGACCGGGCCGCCGCACTCAGGCGGGCCGGAAGCGTCTAGAAGGCGGCCGGCTCGGAGTAGGTGCCCCACTCCTCGCGCAGAACGTCGCAGATCTCGCCCAGGGTGGCCTCGGCCCTGGCCGCCTCCAGCATCGGCACGATCATGTTCTCGGTCGTCCTCGACGCGCTCCGCAGGGCGGCCAGCGCCGCGTCCACCGCCTTGCGGTCGCGCGCCGCGCGCCGCTCGGCGAGCACCCGGCGCTGCTCGGCCTCGACCTCGTGGCTGATCCGGAGGATCTCCAGCGGCTCCTCCACCGTCGAGGTGTGGCAGTTGACGCCGACGATCCGCTTGTCGCCCTTCTCCAGCTTGCGCTGGTAGTCGAAGGCCGACTCGGCGATCTCCGACATGAACCAGCCGTCCTCGATGCCCCGCAGGATGCCGGCGGTCATCGTGCCGCCGCCGCCCATCTCGCGGATCCTGGCGAAGATCTCCTCCGCCTCGGCCTCCAGCCGGTCGGTCAGCGCCTCCACGTACCAGGATCCGCCGAGCGGGTCGACCACGTTGACGACCTCGGTCTCCTCCATGATCACCTGCTGGGTGCGCAGCGCGATCTCGGCGGCCTTCTCCGACGGCAGCGCGA
This sequence comes from Microbispora cellulosiformans, assembly GCF_008728085.1. Classification (NCBI taxonomy): domain Bacteria; kingdom Bacillati; phylum Actinomycetota; class Actinomycetes; order Streptosporangiales; family Streptosporangiaceae; genus Microbispora; species Microbispora cellulosiformans. The sequence goes on from NZ_VYTZ01000018.1 coordinate 88,940, forward strand.
GCACCTCGTCCAGCGCGTTGGTGTGCAGCGAGTTGGTGCCGCCGAGCACGGCCGCCAGCGCCTCGACGGCGGTACGCACGATGTTGTTGTCCGGCTGCTGCGCGGTCAGCGACACCCCGGCCGTCTGGGTGTGGAAGCGCAGCCACTGCGCCTTCTCCGTACGGGCGCCGTACACGTCGCGCATCCAGCGGGCCCAGATGCGGCGCGCGGCGCGGAACTTGGCGATCTCCTCGAAGAAGTCGATGTGCGCGTCGAAGAAGAACGAGAGCCCCGGGGCGAAGACGTCCACGTCGAGTCCGCGCGACAGGCCGAGCTCGACGTAGCCGAACCCGTCGGCGAGCGTGAAGGCCAGCTCCTGCGCGGCCGTGGACCCGGCCTCGCGGATGTGGTAGCCCGACACCGACAGCGGCTTGTACGCGGGGATCTCGGCGGCGCAGAACTCCATGAGGTCGCCGATCAGCCGCAGATGCGGCTCCGGGGCGAAGAGCCACTCCTTCTGCGCGATGTACTCCTTGAAGATGTCCGTCTGGAGCGTGCCGTTGAGCTTCCCCACCGGCACGCCCTGCCGTTCGGCCGCGACCACGTACATGCAGAAGATCGGCACGGCCGGCCCGCTGATGGTCATCGACGTGGTCACGTCGCCGAGCGGGATGCCGTCGAACAGCAGGTCCATGTCGAGGGCGGAGTCGACCGCGACGCCGCAGTGGCCCACCTCGCCGAGGGAGCGCGGGTCGTCGGAGTCGCGGCCCATCAGCGTCGGCATGTCGAACGCCACCGACAGGCCGCCGCCCCCGGCGCCGAGGATCATCTTGTAGCGCTCGTTGGTCTGCCGGGCGTTGCCGAACCCGGCGAACTGCCGGATCGTCCAGGGACGGCCGCGGTAGCCGGTGGCGTACAGGCCGCGGGTGAAGGGGAACTCCCCCGGCCAGCCGATGCGCCCGAACCTGGGGTCGGTGCCGGGCGGGCCGTAGACGGGGTCCACCTCCAGCCCCGACAGGGTCCGGAACTCGCGGTCGCGCTTGAAGGCGGCGTCGTACCGCGCCTGCCAGCGGGCCCGGCCCGCCTCGATCGGCTCATCCGGCTGCATGCGTCCTCCCCGGTCGTGACTCCTCTCCGAATACTAGGACGTCCTAGTAATCTCGGCCACCATCGTCCGACTCCCCGGTTCCACCAAGGTCACGTCACACGTTGGTCGCGAAATCCAACAGGTCTTTGACAGCGCGCGGAAATCTCCAAATATGGTCACCGCCCTTGAAGGTCCACACGGAGGTGGATGTGAACCGCTTGACAGTCGTCGCCGCGACCGCGGCGATGGTGGCGGCAACCCTCGCCGTACCCGCGCAGGCCGCACCGACGGCCGCCGGATCGGCGACGCAGACCGAATACGTGGTGTTGTACAAGGAAGGCACGTCCGCGGCGGACGCCCAAAAGGCGATCGAGGCCGCGGGCGGCACCGTGGTGAAGGTGAACACCGAGGTCGGCGTGGCCACGGTCAGCAGCACGAACGCCGGCTTCGCCAACGCCCTCGCCGGGGCGGCGGCCATCGAGGGCGTCGCGCCCAACCGGGTGATCGGCAGCGCGCCCGACGACGCCAAGGCGTCCGCCGCGCGGAAGGCCCCCTCGCGGGCGGCCAGGAACCGGGGCGTCGAGAGGGAGGGCCGGGGCGGCAAGGGTCCCAAGTGGGGGCGCAACGTCAAGGACGAGCCGCTCGCCGACCTGCAGTGGGACATGAAGCAGATCCACGCGGACGAGGCGCACAAGTACGAGCAGGGTGACAAGCGCGTCCTCGTCGGCATCCTCGACACCGGCGTCGACGGCTCGCACCCCGACATCGCGCCCAACTTCGACCGGCGGCTGAGCCGGAACTTCACCGTCGACCTGCCCGCGGACGCCAACGGCGACAACATCGACGGGAAGTGCGAGGACGACCCCGACGGGTCCTGCACCGACCCGAACGACGTGGACGAGGACGGCCACGGCACCCACGTCGCCTCGTCGATCGCCTCCCCCATCAACAAGCTGGGCATCTCGGGCGTCGCGCCCAAGGTGACGATCGTGAACCTGCGGGCCGGCCAGGACTCGGGCTACTTCTTCCTCCAGCCGACCGTCGACGCCCTCACGTACGCGGGCGACATCGGCGTCGACGTGGTCAACATGAGCTACTACATCGACCCGTGGCTGTTCAACTGCGCCGACAACCCTGCCGACAGCCCCGAGGAGCAGGCGCAGCAGCGGCTCTACATCGCCGCCACCCAGCGGGCGATCGACTACGCGCACGCGCACGGGGTGACGCTGGTCGCCGCGGCCGGCAACGAGGCGATCGACTACACCAAGACCAACGTCGACGCGGTCAGCCCCGACTACGCCAGCTTCCCGGGTCAGGCGGCCAGGACCCGGACCATCCCCGCGTCCTGCGTCTCGCTGCCGGCCGAGGCCGAGCACGTGATCTCGGTGTCCTCCACCGGCATCAGCAAGCGAAAGGCCTACTACTCCAGCTACGGCAACGGCTACATCGACGTGGCCTCGCCCGGCGGCGACGTCTACGACACCCCCGGCAACACGCGGGACGTCAGCAAGGCCACCCTGTCCGCGTACCCCAAGGCGCTCGCCGTGGCCAACGGCGAGATCGACGCGAACGGCGACCCCACCGTCGACTACGTGGTGAAGGACTGCAAGGGCTCGACCTGCGCCTACTACCAGTACCTGCAGGGCACCTCGATGGCCTCGCCGCGCGCGGCCGGCGTCGCGGCGCTGATCGTCAGCCGGTACGGCCGGCATGACCGGGCCCACGGCGGCCTGACCCTGGACCCGGACAGGGTCGAGGCGATCCTCAAGGGCACGGCGACCAGGACGGCCTGCCCGAGCCCGCCCGCCTTCACCTACACCCGCAACCTGCCGAGCGGCACCACGGTGACCGCCACGCACGTCTGCGAGGGCACCGCGGGCAGCAACGGCTTCTACGGCAAGGGCATCGTCGACGCCCTCCACGCCGTCGGCCGCTGACTACCGCGGAGCGGTGGCGCACCTGTGACGCGCGGGCGCGCCGCCGCTCCACCTTCGGGCCCCGGCCGCGCGACAGCGGCCGGGGCCCGCTCACGCCGGGGGGCCCGGCCAGGGGCCGCGGTCAGGGACTGAAGTCGCCCGCGGCGACCCGGAGCGTCCGGAGCAGGCCGAACATCTCGCCCAGTTCGGCGTCGTCGTACATGCCCAGGCAGAAACCGGCGTTCATCAGGTCGTCCGTGGCCCGCCGTACGAGGTCCCGGCCCTCGCCGGTGATCTCGGCGAGCACCCCGCGGCCGTCGCGCGGGTTGCGCATGCGCCGCACCAGCCCGGCGCGCTCAAGCCGGTCGACCGTGTTGGTGACGCTCGTGGGATGCACCATCAGCCGCTCGCCGATCTTCGACAACGGCAGCGCTCCCGACCGGCTGAACGTCAGCAGCACGAGCGCCTCGTACCTGGCGAAGGTCAGGTCGTACGGCTTGAGCAGCGTGTCCAGTTGCGCCAGCAGGATCTGATGGGCTCTCATGATCGAAGTCACGGCGGCCATGGCGGACGACGGCCCGAAGGTCGCGCGCCAGGTCTCGGCGGCCCGCTCGATCGGGTCGAACGGGAGCTTGAGCGGCCGGGGACCGGTCACGGACGGTGGCTCTGAGCTGGGCGGAACGGACACAGCGATATACGGTAGCGCGGCTCCGGCCATGATCGTCCGGGGCACCCAGCGTAACCGGATCGAGTCCTTGACCCCAGAACTCCCCCCGGCAGGGTCACGCTCCGTTATGGTTGCCATCGTCGAAAGGTGAGGCGGCGGCAAACCCGGCGGCACGGGGAACCCCGTCTGCTACCGGGTGTCACAGGATCTCGCCGCAGGGGAAGCGGCCGGCTGTCGGCCGGCCGCGGCGGACGACGGGATCCGGGGACACCCGCACGGAGCAGGCGAGGCGAGGCCGGCCGGAGGACCAGCGCCACGGGGAACGGCGCGGGTTCGCACACCGCTCACGCAGACACGGGGGAGATTCTCAATGGGCAGCACTGCTGTCCCGGCGCCGCATGCGCGCCGGACTTCGACGGCGTGGCCGGTGGCCGCGCCCGGCTGTGGGTGAGCACAGGGGCGGTTCACGCGGAGAGCTGAAACACGGCGCGCTGGTCGCGGGGACCGTGCTGCTCGTGCTCGGGCTCGTCGCCGCGTGGAGCGTCCTGATTCCCGGTTTCATGGACTGGGACGAGATAGTGGCGGCCGTCATCGGCTCGCTGCGGCTGACAGGGCCGGTCGGCGCCGCGTTCGCGGCGTGGGTGGCGCTGCGCAGGCGCCGCGCCGAGCACGGCCGTGTCCTGACGCCCTGGCGGGCCGCCAGGGCGCCGTTGTCGATCATCGCGGTCGTGACCGGGTCCTTCGGGGCGACCGTCCTGCTGCTCGGCCTGCGCGCCGCGCTGACCGGGCAGGGCGGCGCGCTGCTGCCCGGCGGCCTCGCCATGTCCGTCGCGGGCCTGGGGTTGTACGTGATGGTCGGCTGGATACTGGGCTGGCTCCTGCCGGTCACCGTCGTCCCGCTGCTCGCGGGAGCGGGCACGTACGGCGTCTTCACCCTGCTGGCGACCGGGCCCAACTGGGCCGGCCGGCTCATCCCCGCCGCCCGGCAGCCGTACGAGCTGCTCACGGTCGGCGCGACCTCCTACGCGGACCAGGCGCTCTGGCTGGTGGGGCTCAGCGCCGCGCTGTTCCTCGGGTGGGTCGCCCTGGTGACCGGACGGACGCTGGCGCTGGCCGCCGCGGCGATCGCCGTCCTGGCGGCGGGGACGGGCGCGGCCCGGCTGGTGAGCGAGCCGCGGACCACGCTGGCGAGCGAGCGCTACGCCTGCCAGGAGTGGCCCATCACCGTGTGCGTGCGTCCGGCGCTGCGCGCGGGGCTGACCGACCTCGCGGGCATGTTCACGATGCTCGCGGCGCGGCTGGCCGGGACCCCGGCCGCCTTCAAACGGGTCGAGCAGCGCGCGCCCGGCGAGGGCGGGCCGGTGGCTCCGGGGGTCGTGGTCGTCCACCTGGGCGATCTCGGCGCAGGGTACGCCCAGCGGGCCGCCACCGAGTTCCTCGACGGGCTGGCCCGCCCCTGCTCCGGGGTGGCCGCGGAGGGCTACCGGGCGATCGTCGTCGCCTGGCTGCGCAACGATCCGCTGCCTCCCGGAGCGATTCCAGAGCAGCACGCCGCCGCCCTGTGGTTCTCGGAACTGACCGACGCCCAGCGGCACGACTGGCTGCGGCTGTTCTACTCCGACTTCGTCTCCTGCGGCCTGCAGGCCAGGCACTTCGGTGGGGGTACCCGGCCCGTGAACCCCGCGGTGACTCCTTATCCCGTCAATCCCACCCCGGCGGATCCGGCCGGGCACCCCGGGGCGACGCCGTCCGCCGGCGCGCCCGTCCCCACCGGTGAACCCGGAGCCTCAGGCACAGGCCCGGTCGGTGCGGGCCCCGCGGACGGCGCCGGCCAGGGCGGTGCCGGTTCGGCGGGTCCGGGCGGTGCCGCCGATGCCGCCGGCGCCGGCGGTTCCGGCGGGCAAGTGCCGCCCGGCGAGCCCGCCGGCCCCGGTGAAGGCCCTCCGCCCGGCACCGCCGGATCTCCCCGCCTGCGGCCCGGCCCCTGGAACGGAGGCTCCGCCGCCGAAGGCGCACAACCAGGCCTCCCCGGGGACACCGCCTCCGGGCGGCAGGGCCGGACGCACGACGGAATACGGAACGAGAGGGGTCCCGGCGGGCGGCGAACCGACGTCGGCGGGACCGGCGGACGCGGAACCGACGGTCAGGGAGCAAATGGGCAGGGAGCAAATGGGCAGGGAGCAGGTGGACACGGAACGGGCGACGCGCCGGGCCGCGCTCCAGGGCACGCCGAGCGACGCGGCGTGGTGGAACACGTCCCCGGCCCCGGCCGTGACGACCGGCGCACGGGCGACGACTCCGGCCGCGGCGGCACCGGCACCGGCACCCGTGACACAGGCAGCCGCGACACCGGCAGTCACGACACCGGCCAGGACGCTCCCCAGGTGACGGACGTGCCCGCCGCCCTCCTCGCACCCTCCTGAGTCAGGCCGGGTCCGGCCCGGGTCCGGCCTGGCTCCTGGACGAAGCCGCCTGACCGCCGCACGGTCAGGCGGCTCGTTCTGGTTGGGGCGGGCCGAAGACGGGGTTTCGGAGAGCCGAAGACCGGTGAAAAGAGGAATCGATCTTGCCGGGCGTGAGATCGCCGAAATACCGGGAAGATTCCACCCGTGGACCGACAGACACGTCCCTCCTTCGCGCCGGCCGACACCGGCCCCGGGGCAGACGCCGCGACCGACGCCACGACGGGCGCCGGGACACCCGTTCGCCGCCGGGGGCGCGGCTGGCGGGTGCTCGCCGGTCTGCTCCTCGTAATCGTCCTGCTGGTCGTCGGCGCCCGCCTGACCTGGTCCTGGATCGACCCGCTGGGCGACCAGACCATCGACAGGAGCGGGCCCGCTCTGCTGCGGTCGGTGCAGAACCTGAGCCGCTTCGAGGCCGCGACCGGCGAGTTCCAGGTCATCGTCGACCTGGAGAAGGACGCGAAGTTCCTCCCCGACGCCATCAAGGGCAGCCGGACGCTGTTCGTCGGAGCCGGCAGCGTCGACGCGTACGTGGAGTTCTCGGGCCTGCCGAAGGACGCGCTCACGGTCTCCCCCGACCGCAAGGCGGTGACCGTACGGCTGCCGCACGCGGAACTGGAGAAGCCGAACCTCGACAACAAGCGGTCGTACGTGTTCGCGCAGGAGCGGGGCATCTTCGACCGCATCTCCGACCTGCTGTCGTCGTCGCCGCAGAACCAGCAGGAGCTGTACGTCCTGGCCGAACGCAAGATCGGTGACGCCGCCGCCGCCAGCGACCTGCGCTCCAGGGCCGACCAGAACACCAAGGCCATGCTGGAGGGCATGCTGAAGTCGCTCGGCTTCACCACCGTCACGATCAAGTACACCGGCGAGCCCTGACCCGTACGGCCCGCCTGTCAGCGCAGCGCGGCGAGGAGGTCGTCGGCGGCGGTGTAGGGGTCGGTCCCCGCGTCGAGCAGCCGCGCGGCCAGCGCGTCCAGGCGGTCGCCGTGCAGCCCGGCGAAGCGGGAGCGGAGCCTGGCGAGCGCGATGGCCTCGATCTCGTCGCGGGCGCGGGCCAGCCGCCGCCTGCGCCCCTCACCCGACTCGTCCAGGTACGCCTGGTGCTTGTCGAGCGCGGCCGTCAGATCGTCGGCGCCCTCTGCTCTGGACGCGACCGTCGTGACGATCGGGGGACGCCACGGCGGCTCGGCGAGCCCCGTCATGTTCCGCAGCTCGCGCACCGTCGCCTGGACGCCGTCCCGGTCGGCCTTGTTCACGACCAGCACGTCGGCGACCTCCAGGATGCCCGCCTTCGCGGCCTGCACGCCGTCACCCATGCCGGGGGCGAGAATGACGACGGTGGTGTCCGCCAGCCGGGCGACGTCCACCTCGGCCTGGCCGACGCCGACCGTCTCGACGAGGATCACGTCGCAGCCGGCGGCCTCCAGCACCCGCAGCGCCTGCGGCGTGGCCCACGCGAGCCCGCCCAGGTGGCCCCGGCTGGACATGCTGCGGATGAAGACCTCCGGATCGGTCGCGTGCTCCTGCATCCGCACGCGGTCGCCGAGCAGCGCGCCGCCGGTGAACGGGCTGGACGGATCGACCGCCAGCACCCCCACCCTGCTGCCCCGTCTGCGGAACGCCCGGATGAGCATGCCGGTGGAGGTCGACTTGCCGACGCCGGGGGCGCCGGTCAGGCCGATCACCCGGGCGGTGTACGGCCGGGCCGCGCCGGTGGCGAGGTCGGCCATGACCTCGCGCAGGACACGGTTCGCTCCCTGCGGCTCCGCTTCGCCTTCACCACCGGCACGCGCGGCGTTCCCAGCGGCGTTCCCTGTGGAGTACTCCGCGATGTTCTCCGCGGCGTTCTCGACGAGCGAGATCAGCCGGGCCACCGCCCTCGGCCGTCCCAGCCGCACCTGGGCGGCCAGCTCCCGGACGTCCACGTTCGCTCCGTTCCCCGGTCAGGCCCCGGGCGCGGGCACCCGGATGATCAGCGCGTCGCCCTGGCCGCCGCCGCCGCACAGCCCGGCCGCGCCGAGGCCGCCGCCGCGCCTGCGCAGCTCGTGGGCCAGGGTCAGCACGATGCGGGCGCCGGACGCGCCGATCGGGTGGCCGAGCGCGATGCCGCCGCCGTTGACGTTGACCTTGTCGAGCGGGACGCCGAGCTCCTTCACCGACTGCAGCACGACCTGGGCGAACGCCTCGTTGATCTCCAGCAGGTCGAGGTCGTCCACGCCGATCCCCTGCTTGGCCAGCGCCTGGCCGATCGCGTTGGCGGGCTGCGACTGGAGCGAGTTGTCCGGCCCGGCCACATTGCCGTGCGCGCCGATCTCGGCCAGCCACTCGAGGCCCAGCTCCTCGGCCTTGGCTCGCGACATCACGACGACGGCGACGGCGCCGTCGGAGATCTGCGAGGCGGACCCGGCCGTGATCGTGCCGTCCTCGGTGAACGCCGGCCGCAGCTTCGCCAGGGACTCCGCCGTGGTGTCCCCGCGGATGCCCTCGTCGGCCGAGAACAGGACCGGCTCCCCCTTCCGCTGCGGCAGCGTCACCGGGACGATCTCATCGTCGAACAGGCCCTTCTCGGTGGCCTCGGCGGCGCGCTGGTGCGAGCGCGCGGAGAAGGCGTCCTGCTCCTCGCGGGTCAGGCCGAGCCTCGCGTTGTGGCGCTCGGTGGACTCCCCCATCGCGACCTGGTCGAACGCGTCGGTCAGGCCGTCGTACGCCGTCGAGTCCAGGATCCCGGCGCCGCCGTACTTCACGCCCTTGCGCAGGCCGGGCAGCAGGTGCGGGGCGTTCGTCATCGACTCCATGCCGCCCGCGACCACGACGTCGAACTCGCCCGCACGGATGAGCTGGTCGGCCAGCGCGATCGCGTCCAGCCCGGAGAGGCAGACCTTGTTGATGGTGAGGGAGGGCACGGTCATGGGGATTCCGGCCTTCACCGCGGCCTGGCGGGAGGGGAGCTGCCCGGAGCCCGCCTGGAGCACCTGACCCATGATCACGTACTGGACCTGGTCCGGGGAGACGCCCGCTCGCTCCAGCGCCGCTTTTATCGCGATTCCGCCCAGCTCGACGGCCGACAGGCCGGACAGTGAGCCGAGTAGGCGTCCGATGGGCGTGCGTGCTCCGGCGACGATGACGGAACCAGACATTTCGAGACCCTCCACTGCGAGATCAGGGCAACGGTGTCACCATACCCAGGAGTAGTTGGGTCGCCCGGATGCGGGCGCGGCGAAGGGACCTGCGATGCTCCTGCGAATCGACCACGTGGGCGTGGCCTGCCACAACCTCGAAGAGAAGATCGAGTTCTACGAGTCGGTCTTCGGGCTGACCGTCGTCAGCCGGGAGGTGAACGAGGAGCAGGGCGTCCGGGAGGCGATGCTGCACGTCGCCGACGGCGACCAGGGCGCGTCGTACGTCCAGCTCCTCGAACCGCTGCACCCCGACACAGCCGTGGGCAAGTTCCTCGCCAAGCGGGGCGAGGGCGTGCATCATATCGGGTACGGCGTGGCGGACGTCACCAAAGCCCTGGAGGAAATAGGAGCGAAGGGCGTACGCCTGGTCGACGAGCGGCCCAGGCACGGCTCGATGGGAGCTTCGATCGCGTTTCTGCATCCCAAGGACGTGGGAGGGGTTCTCACCGAGCTTGTCGAGTCGTCCAAGCGTTAAGTAAACGCAAGAAACGTTCATACGTAACAAGTCGCGCAGAAAGTCGGAGGGGGCCGCCAACGCGGCAGTACCGGAGTACGCTGGCGTTCATCACCGGACGTGGATGCCAATGCCGGCTCCTCGCCTCGGAACCGACCCCCCCGTCCGGCCCCTGTAGCCGTCTCGACAACCAGGATCGAGCCTCATGCAGTCCGACATCGACGCCCAGCTCAACAACTTCTTCGAGGATGCCCCTTCCCGCGAATTCGACGTGGTGCTCCGGGGTTATGACCGGCACCAGGTCCACGACCACCTGAAGACGCTCGACACCGAACTGCGTCAGGCCAAGGAGCAGGTCAGCGGGCTTCAGCGGGAGCTCTCCGACTCCCAGCGCCAGCTCCAGGAGCAGGAGCGCCCCACCTACTCGGGTCTCGGCGCCCGCATCGAGCAGCTGCTGCGGCTGGCGGAGGAGCAGGCCACCGAGCTGGTGCAGGCGGCCAGGTCGGAGGCGAACGAGATCCGCGCCGCCGCCAAGGTGGACGCCGCAGACCTGCGGGCGGCGGCGGAGAACGAGGCGGCGGAGAAGCGGGCGCTGGCCACTCGCGAGGCCGAGGAGATGCGCAGCACCGCCGACCGCGACGCCGAGGAGATCCGCTCCACCGCGCGGCGCGAGTCCGACGAGCTGACCGCGACGACCGAGCGCGAGGTCGCGAAGATCCGCGCCACCGCCGACCACGAGGTCGCCGAGAAGCGGGCCGACGCCGAGCGGGAGATCGCCAAGCTGCGCACCACGACCGAGCGCGAGGTCGCCCAGCTGCGGGCGTCGACCAAGCGCGAGCGCGACGAGGTGCTCACCACGGCCAAGCGCCAGGCGGACGAGATGCGGGCGCAGGCGCAGCGGATCCTCGAGGAGTCGGAGGCCAAGCGGGCCCAGGACGAGGCGGAGTTCGAGATCCAGCTCGCCGCCCGGCGCGAGGACGCCGAGCGCCAGGAGGCCGAGCGGCACGCCACAGCCCAGGCCAACACCCAGAAGCTGGTCGCCGAGGCCGAGCAGCGCGCCGCCACCGCCGAGCAGCGGGCCGCCAAGGCCACGCAGCAGGCCGAGCAGACCCGCCGCGAGGCCGACACCCACGCCAAGCAGCTGCTGGCCAACGCGCGCAAGAACGCCGACCAGCTCGTGGCGGAGGCCAAGACCAGCGCCGACACGATAGTGACCGACGCCAAGAACGAGGCCGAGCGCACCCGTACGGCGATGCAGCGCCAGGTGGACGAGCTCACCCGCCAGCGCGACAGCATCACCAGCCACCTCGCCCAGCTCCGTCAGCTGCTCGGCGGCGCCCCGCTGCCGGGCATGGAGGCGGAGCCGGCCCCGGTCACCGCGGCCCCGGCGAAGCCCGCCCTGTCGGCCGCTCCACCCATCGCGGACAAGCCGGTCGTGTCCGCCGCGCCGGCGGAGCCGATCAGCTCGACCAAGAGCGACGACGACTCGGAGTGGTGGCAGGAGTAGATCACCGGCACATTCGGGGAGTCCGCCGAGGCCGTGCGACGGCCGGGCGACAGTGACGGCTAGGAGCGGGGCCCGGCGATCATCGCCGGGCCCCGCTCCGCGTCACCAGGGCGTCACGCGATGGGAGTCACGCGCGGGCCGGGCTCTCACCGGGGCGGACGGCGATCAGGGCGCGAGGGATTTGACGAACTCGGCGACGACGCGGTTGAACGCCTCGGGCTGCTCGATGGCGGACAGGTGGCCCGCCTTCTCGATGACGGCGAGCCGCGCCTCAGGGACGGCCTCCGCCATCGCCCGCGCGTCCGCGAGCGGCGAGATCTCGTCCTCGTCGCCCACGACCACCAGCGCGGGCACCGTCAGGGACCGGAGCGTGCCGAACGCGTCGGGCCGGGCTCCCATCGCCCGCTGGGCCCAGGCGACCGCCGCGGGGGGCGCCGCCTGCATGAGCCCGCGGACCCTCCCGAGGACCATTCCCCTGCGCTCCCTGGTGGTCGCGCCGACCAGCGTGGGCAGCCCGTCGAGCAGGACGCCGGTGTCGCCCGCCAGGACGGCTTCGGCGATCCGCTCCCGGTTGGCCCGCACCGGCTCCGGGTCGGCCTGCGCCTTGGTGTCGGCGAGGATCACCCCGAGCACCCGCTCGGGATGGCGGCGGCACAGCGCCATGGTCACGTAGCCGCCCATCGACTGGCCGCCGACCACCGCGCGGTCGACGCCCTCCTCGTCGAGCAGCCGCACGACGTCGTCGGCCATCGCGTCGACCGAGGGCTCGTCGTCGCCGAGGAGCGTGCCGCCGAAGCCGCGCAGGTCAGGAGTGATCACGCGGCAGAAGGGCGCGAGTCCCTCCCGCTGGGCGAGCCACATCGCCGAGGACAGCGGAAACGCGTGGAGCAGGACGACAGGCAGGCCGCTTCCTGCGGATCGCGAGTAGAGCTGCATCAGCTCACGGTAACGCGCGGCACACCTCCGGCCGCCCTTCGTCACCGATTCGCGACCTGGCGCGACCACACGCCGCGGCGCACGCGCGGGCGGCGGGTCACACGGTGGTGGGCAGGGGCGCGGCGGCGGGGTTCAGGCGCTTGACGACCTCGTCGAGCACGACGCGCACGTACGGCTCGCCGACCCACAGGTGCTTGGCCCCCTCGACGCCGATGACCTCGGCCTGCGGCGCCGCGGCGAACCGCCGTGCGGCCTCCTCTGGGCGCAGGTAGTCGTCCAGCTCGGGAACCAGGGCCACCAGCGGGCGGCCGAACTCGCCCCAGGCGGCGACGTCCTCGTCCCCGGCCCGCTTCAGCGGCGGCGACAGCAGGATCGCGCCCCGTACGAGCGGGTCGCGGCCCCACCGCAACGCGAGCTCGGTGCCGAACGACCAGCCGAGCAGCCACGGGTTCGGCAGGTCGTGGAAGTCGGCGTACTCCAGGGCGGCGGCCACGTCCCACCGCTCCCCCTCGCCCTCGTCGAACGCCCCCTGCGAGGTGCCCCGGTCGGAGGTCGTGCCGCGCGTGTTGAAGCGCAGCACGGCGATGCCGGCGAGCGCGGGCAGCCGGTACGACGCCTTGCGCAGCACGTGGCTGTCCATCATGCCGCCGTGGGTGGGCAGGGGGTGCAGGCAGACCAGCGTGGCGGCGGGCGGCCCGGTCTCGGGCAGCGCCAGCTCGCCGACGAGGGTCAGCCCGTCCGCCGTGTGCAGCTCGATGTCCTCGCGCCGGGCAGGCAGCACCGTGGAGGCCCTGATGTCCATTCCCACCTCGTATACGTCGTGTCAGTAGCGGCTGCGGCCCGGGCCCCGGTTGACCCGGTTGCGCCAGCACGCGGTGTGCCAGTGCCGCCGCTCGTCCTCTCCCCCGGACCACGCCGGCCAGCTCACCACGTGCGGGAGCCCCGGCGTGATCTCCTGCTCGCAGCCCGGGCACCGGTACGCCTTGCCCTGGGTGGCCCCGGAGACGTTGCGCACGACCCATTCCCCGTCCGGCGCGCTCTCCACGCGGTCCACACCCGAGACCGAGGCGCCGACCGGGCGTGCCGCACGGCCGTCCGGGCGTTCGAACGGGCCGCGGCGGCGGGCACGGCGGGGGCTCACGACGGACGTCCTTCCGGGGAGTTCATGTCAGGCGGAACGGGAGATCCCGCACCATTCTTCCAGCACCGGTTCACCTTCGTACGCCGGGATGCTCGTCACACCGGTCAAGCCCGGCGGCGGGGCGGTCACGCGAACACGTCGCGCGCCGGCGGACAGTGCCGCAGAACGGCTCCGGCTCTCCGGAAGCCCGATAGGGTTGACGCTCATGCGGCTGGTCATCGCGCGGTGCAGCGTCGATTACGTGGGACGGCTGACGGCTCACCTTCCCATGGCGCCCCGGCTCATCCTGATGAAGGCGGACGGCAGCGTGTCCATCCACGCCGACGACCGGGCGTTCAAGCCACTCAACTGGATGAACCCGCCCTGCAAGGTCCGCGAGGAGACGATCGACGGCGTCCTCACCTGGTCGGTGGTGCACGGCAAGACCGGCGAGAAGCTGGTGCTGACCATCGAGGAGGTCCTGCACGACTCCAGCCACGAGCTCGGCGTCGATCCGGGGCTGCGCAAGGACGGCGTCGAGGCGCACCTGCAGGAGCTGCTGGCCGAGCACATCACCACGCTCGGGGACGGCTGGACGCTGGTGCGCCGGGAGTACATGACCGCCATCGGGCCGGTGGACATCCTCTGCCGCGACCATCTCGGCGGTGCTGTGGCGGTGGAGATCAAGCGGCGCGGCGACATCGACGGCGTGGAGCAGCTCACCCGCTATCTCGAACTGCTCAACCGCGACCCGCGCCTGGCGCCCGTGAAGGGAATCTTCGCCGCCCAGGAGATCAAGCCGCAGGCGCGCGTGCTCGCCGCCGACCGCGGCATCGACTGCGTCACGCTCGACTACGACGGCCTGCGCGGCATCGAGCCGGAGAACCCCACGCTTTTCTAGACTCTTTCTAGAGCCTCCCTAGACTCTTTCCAGCGAACCGGGGAGACCGGTGCCAGGATCCTCCGCGCGCACACCCCGGCTCGCCCCGGGCCTGGTCGGCCCAGGTAGGAGGGGTGAAGGGCGTGCGAAGGGCCCGGTCTCGGAACGCATCCCCGCGCGGTACGCGGCGGGCCTCGGCCGCCGTTCGCCGCCGTGCTGACGACCGCCTCGCCCCCGCGCGGCCCGAAATCGCAGATGCAATTGCATCTGTACCGGTTCACACCTATTGCTAATAGTCGTGATGATTGATGCTTATGTCAAGCCATTCGGCCGGTTTAGCATGTTCCTAAATCAGCTAATTCCCAGCACTTCCACTAAAAGGATCTTGCGTTCATAATGGGGAGTTCTGGGGGACTATGAGAGCGCGAGGTGAAGAGTGGCGGGACGGGACTATCGGGGGATGTCGGCTGCCGAAAGGCTGGCAGACAGGCGGGAACGGCTCATAACAGCCGCCTACTCCTTGTTCGCTCACCCCGGCTTCCACTCCACCACCATCGAGCGGCTCTGCGCGACCGCGCGTATCTCCAACCGCGCCTTCTACGAATGCTTCTCCAGCCGCGAGGACCTGATGCGGGCGGTTTATGACCGGTGCATCGAGGAGACTCTGGCCTCGGTGGGCGAGGCCATCGAGAAGGCCCCGCCCACACTCGACGACCGCATCGTCGCGGGTATCGCCGAGTATGTCCGCTTCGTCACCGCGGACACGCGGCGCGCCCGGGTGATGCACCTGGAGGTACGGCGAGCCGGCAACGTCTTGAGCGGGGCCCGGCAGCAGGCCGTGGCCGCCTTCACCAAAATCATCGAGAGCTCGGCGCGGGCCGCACGCCTCCCCTTGACCTCCACCTGCTGGCGCTCGGGCTGATCGGCGCGATCACCGAGTTGCTGATCGAGTGGGTGCTGAGCGACCCCACCCCGCCCACCGACGAACTCGTGGAGGCCTGCGTGTTCATCTTCCGCCGCACCTTCGCGGCGGACGGAACCCAGACGGCCTCCGCTTACTGAGTCGGCGGACGGCGGCTACGCTGAGCGGCATGACCCGAGCCGACAACGACAGTCCGGTCGTACTGTCCAAGATCTACACCCGTACGGGGGACGACGGCACGACCTCCCTCGGCGACATGAGCCGCACCCGCAAGACCGATGCCCGCCTGGCCGCGTACGCCGACGTCGAGGAGGCCAACGCGGCGATCGGGGTCGCCCTGTCCACCGGCGGCCTGCCGCAGGACGTGGTGGCGGTGCTGGGCAGGGTGCAGAACGAGTTGTTCGACGTGGGCGCGGACCTGTGCAATCCCGTCGCGGACGATCCCGCGGGGATGGAGTACGTCCCGCTGCGGGTGGAGGAGTCCTACATCGCCTGGCTCGAAGAGCAGTGCGACCGCTTCAACGCGACCCTCAAGCCGCTGCGCAGTTTCATCCTGCCCGGCGGGGCCCCCGCCACGGCCTTCCTCCACCTCGCCCGCACGGTCGTCCGCCGGGCCGAGCGGATGGCCTGGGCGGCGCTGGAGGCGCACGACGACGTCAATCCCCTGACGGCCAAGTATCTGAACCGCCTGTCGGACCTGATGTTCATCCTGTGCCGGGTGGCCTCCGCCGGCGACGACGTCCTCTGGAAGCCCGGCGCCACCCGCTGAGAGCAATCGAGGGGCGCGGCAATTCTAAGCGGCGTCGAGGTGGGCGCTGGGCGGGGCGGATTCGAGCCAGGCGAGGAAGCCGGTCAGGGCGTCCTCGCTCATCGCCAGGCACAGCGGGCCGGCCATGACGGGCCGGGTGGCGCTCGCCGCCGAGCGGTCCGCCGAGCAGACGACGGTCCAGTAGCCGGCGGGCCCCTCCCCCGAGCCGAGCATCCTCCGGCTGGAAACCGTGAGGCCGCGCCTCGCGATCGCGTGGCGCGGCCTCAGGCCGAGTCCCAGGAACGGGATCCAGTGCAGTTCTCCCCCTACGTAGCGGGCGACCCCGCTTTTCCAGCCTCCCCGGCGGTCGCGTACCCGGCACACGATCGTGCCCCGGGCCCGGGCCAGGACGAAGCCCCGGAGGACGAGGAGTGCGAGCACGGCGACAACGCCCGTGAGAACCTCAAGCGCCGCCACTGCCGCCTCCTCTGCCGTATCAGACCTCTTCGCCGGCGGCCCGCAGCCGGGCAGCCGCGCGCCTGGCCTTGTGCCGCGCGTCCGCGTCCTCCTGGTCGGCCTCGATCGAGGCCTGCGCACGCTGCAACGCGTCCTTGGCCCGTGCGACGTCGACCTCGGAGCCGAGCTCGGCCTTCTCCGCCAGGATCGACACGTCGTTGTTGGCGACGGAGATGAACCCGCCGTGCACCGCCGCGACGAGGTCGGCGCCGCCGTCACGCTTGACGCGCAGCACCCCGCCCTCGACGAGGACACCGAGCACAGGAGCGTGTTCCGGCATAATACCGATCTCGCCGTCCACGGTCTTGGCAATGACCATGTCGGCCTCGCCCGTCCAGAGCTCACGTTCCGGCGAGACGACGCCCACGCGAAGCTTTGCCACTTCTCAGCTCCCTTTCGACGGACGCCTGCACGGCCCGGCGGAAGCCGGGCCGTGCAGGCGCCGAAGGTGTCCTAGCGCTCGAGTTCCTTAGCCTTGGCGATGGCCTGCTCGATGCCACCGACCATGAAGAAGGCCTGCTCGGGCAGGTGGTCGTACTCGCCGGCGCACAGCCCCTTGAAGGAGGCGATGGTCTCGTCCAGCGGGACGAACTCGCCCGGCTGGCCGGTGAACGCCTCGGCGGCGTACATCGGGTGGGACAGGAACCGCTCGATGCGGCGCGCCCGCTGAACGGTGACCCTGTCCTCTTCGGAGAGTTCGTCGATGCCCAGGATGGCGATGATGTCCTGCAGTTCCTTGTACTTCTGCAGGATCCGCTTGGTCTCCTGGGCGACCGCGTAGTGCTCGTCACCGATGATCTGCGGGTCGAGGATCCGCGAGGAGGAGTCGAGCGGGTCCACCGCGGGGTAGATGCCCTTCTCCGAGATCGGCCGGGACAGAACGGTCTGCGCGTCGAGGTGCGCGAACGCGTTGTGCGGGGCCGGGTCGGTGATGTCGTCCGCGGGCACGTAGATCGCCTGCATGGAGGTGATCGAGTGACCGCGGGTGGAGGTGATGCGCTCCTGGAGCACGCCCATCTCGTCGGCGAGGGTCGGCTGGTAACCCACGGCGGACGGCATACGGCCGAGCAGCGTGGAGACCTCCGAGCCCGCCTGGGTGAAGCGGAAGATGTTGTCGATGAACAGCAGCACGTCCTGCTTCTGCACGTCGCGGAAGTACTCCGCCATGGTCAGAGCCGACAGCGCCACCCGCAGACGGGTGCCCGGGGGCTCGTCCATCTGGCCGAAGACGAGGGCGGTGTCCTTGAGGACGTCCGCCTCCTCCATCTCCAGCCACAGGTCGTTGCCCTCACGGGTGCGCTCGCCGACGCCCGCGAACACCGAGGTGCCCGAGAACTTCAGCGCGACGCGGCGGATCATCTCCTGGATCAGAACGGTCTTGCCGACGCCCGCGCCGCCGAACAGACCGATCTTGCCGCCCTTCACGTACGGCGTGAGCAGGTCGATGACCTTGATGCCGGTGGGCAGCATCTCCGTACGGGCCTCGAGCTGGTCGAAGGCCGGGGCCGGACGGTGGATCGGCCACCGCTCGCTGATCTGGATGGTGGCCTTGTCCGCGTCGAGCGGCTCGCCGAGGGCGTTCCACACGTGGCCCTTGACGGAGTCGCCGACCGGCACCGAGATCGCGACGCCCGTGTCGGTGACGGCCGCGCCGCGGACCAGACCGTCGGTGGGCTGCATGGAGATGGCCCGGACGATGTTGTCGCCGAGGTGCTGGGCGACCTCCAGCGTCAGGGTCTTGGTCTCGCCGGCGAGAGCGACGTCGACGGTGAGGGCGTTGTAGATGTCCGGCATGGCCTCGACGGGGAACTCCACGTCGACGACCGGACCGGTGACGCGGGCGACACGGCCCACGGTGGTCTCAACAGTCTGTGCGGTCATTTCACTCTTTCCCCGCTGCGGCGTCAGCCAGCGCGTTCGCGCCACCGACGATCTCGCTGATTTCCTGGGTGATCTCGGCCTGGCGCGCCTGGTTCATCTGCTGGGTGAACACGCGGATGAGTTCGTTGGCGTTGTCGGTGGCCGACTTCATCGCACGGCGCCGGGCGGCGTGCTCGGACGCGGCCGACTGGAGCAGCGCGTTGTAGATACGCGACTCGATGTACCGCGGCAGCAGCGTGTCGAGCACATCACCGGCCGTCGGCTCGAACTCGTAGTACGGCGGGATGCCCTCCGAGGGCGTCTCCGTCTCCTCGACCTCGAGCGGCAGGATCCGCTTGACGATCACGTTCTGCGTCAGCATCGAGACGAACCCGGTGTAGACGACGTGGATCTCGTCGATCCCGTCCTCCACCTTGAACGACTGGATGAGCGCGTCGGCGATCTCCTTGGCGTTGGCGTACGACGGGTTGTCGGAGAAGCCGTCCCACTCGCCGAACATCTCCCGGCTGCGGAAACGGTGCCAGGTGAGGCCCTTGCGGCCCACGACGTACGGCTTCACGGTCAGGCCGCGTCCGGTCAGGTGGCCCTTCAGCGCCTCGGCCTCACGGAGGATGTTGGCGTTGTAGCCGCCCGCGAAGCCGCGGTCGCTGGTGACGATCAGGACGCCCGCGCTGGCGGGCTGCTCCTTGGCCACCGTGAGCGGGTGGTCGACGCCCGCGGTGTGCGTCAGGACCGCCGACACCGCGTGCGTGATCTCCCGCTCGTACGGCACGGCGGCCTGCATCCGCTGCTGCGCCTTGACGATGCGCGACGAGGCGATCAGCTCCTGCGCGCGGGTGATCTTCGCGGTGGACTTGACCGACCTGATCCGCCGCCGCAGCTGTCGAAGCTGGGCACCCATGGGTTACTTCGCCTCGGCCTTGCGGACGTGCCTGACGACCTTCTCCTGGCCGACCTGGCTGGCGTCCAGCGCCTCCACCGGCTCGTCCCTGACGAGCAGCTCGCCGCTGGAGGTGGTGAAGCCCTTCTTGAACTCCGTGATGGCGTCCTTGAGAGCGGTCACCGTGTCGTCCGCCAGCTCCCGGGTCTCCCGGATGCTGTCGAAGACACCCTTCTGGGCGGACCCGAGGTAGTCGAGGAACTCGGCCTCGAAGCGGCGGATGTCCTCGATCGGCACGTCGTCCAGCTCGCCGGTGGTGCCGGCCCAGACCGAGACGACCTGCTTCTCGACCGGGAACGGGCTGTACTGCGGCTGCTTCAGCAGCTCGACCAGGCGGGCGCCACGCTCCAGCTGGGCGCGGGAGGCCGCGTCCAGGTCGGAGGCGAAGGCCGCGAAGGCCTCCAGGTCGCGGTACTGCGACAGCGACAGACGGAGCGTGCCGGCCACCTTGCGCATGGCCTTGACCTGGGCGGAGCCGCCGACTCGGGAGACCGAGACACCGACGTTGATCGCCGGGCGGACACCGGCGTTGAACAGGTCGGTCTCCAGGAAGCACTGGCCGTCGGTGATGGAGATGACGTTGGTCGGGATGAACGCCGACACGTCGTTGCCCTTGGTCTCGATGATCGGCAGACCGGTCATCGAGCCGCCGCCCATGTCGGCAGAGAGCTTGGCGCAGCGCTCCAGCAGACGCGAGTGGAGGTAGAAGACGTCGCCGGGGAACGCCTCACGGCCCGGCGGACGGCGCAGCAGCAGCGACACGGCGCGGTAGGCGTCGGCCTGCTTGGTCAGGTCGTCGAAGACGATCAGGACGTGCTTGCCCTGGTACATCCAGTGCTGGCCGATGGCCGAACCGGTGTACGGGGCGATGTACTTGTAGCCCGCCGGGTCGGACGCGGGAGCGGCGACGATGGTGGTGTACTCCATCGCGCCCGCCTCCTCCAGACGCCCGCGGACCTGGGCGATCGTGGAGCCCTTCTGGCCGACGGCGACGTAGATGCAGCGAACCTGGCGGTTCGGGTCGCCGGAGAGCCAGTTCTCCTTCTGGTTGAGGATGGTGTCGACCGCGATCGCGGTCTTGCCGGTGCCACGGTCGCCGATGATCAGCTGGCGCTGGCCGCGGCCGATCGGCGTCATGGCGTCGATCGCCTTGAGGCCGGTCTGCAGCGGCTCCTTCACCGGCTGGCGCTGGACGACCGAGGGGGCCTGCAGCTCCAGGGCGCGGCGCGCCTCGGCCTGGATCGCGCCCTTGCCGTCGAGCGGGTTGCCCAGGGGGTCGACCACCCGGCCGAGGAAGTCGTCGCCGACCGGCACCGACAGGACCTCGCCGGTCCGCCGGACCTGCTGGCCCTCCTCGATGCCGCTGAAGTCGCCCAGGACGACCGTGCCGATCTCGCGCACGTCGAGGTTCAGCGCCAGGCCGCGGGTGCCGTTCTCGAACTCCAGCAGCTCGTTCGCCATCGCCGAGGGCAGACCGGAGACATGGGCGATGCCGTCGCCGGCGTCGACGACGGTCCCGATCTCCTCGCGCGCTGCACCTTCCGGCTCGTACGCCTGGACGAAGCGCTCAAGGGCGTCCCGGATCTCGTCCGGCCGGATCGTAAGCTCCGCCATCTCTTTCTTGTCTCCCTATTCGCCTCAGCCGGCCAACCGGCGGCGGACTTCTTCGATACGTCCGGCGATCGTGGTGTCGATGTAGTCGTCTCCGACCCTCACGGAGAACCCACCGAGCACCTTCGGGTCCACCTCGACGTTCAGGTGGACGTCTCGCCCGTAGGTGACTCGCAGCCAGGCCGCGAGCCGCTGCTTCTGCTGCTGCGTGAGCGGGACCGCGCTGCGGACCACGCCGACGAGGCGCTCGCGCGACCGCGCGACGATCCAGCCGAACTGCTCCAGCGCCGTCTCCAGGCTACGTCCTCGCGGGTGCACAACCGCCTGCGTGACGAGCCGTACGGTGGAGGGCGCGGCCTTTCCGCCGAGCAGCGTGGTGAGCAGGCCGCTCTTGCGCTCGGCCGGGATGGCCGGGTCGCTGAGCGCGCGCCGCAGCTGCGGGTTGGCGGCGAGGATGCGGCCGAAGCGGAACAGCTCGTCCTCGACGTCGTCGAGCCGGCGCTCCGACTCGGCCTCCGCGGCGGCGGACATCACGCCGACGCGCTCCAGGGCGTCCGGCAGGTCGCCGGCCCTGGACCACCTGGCGCTGACCGCGGCGGCCGCGATCTCCGCGGTGGCGTCGCCGACCTTGCCCGCCAGCAGGGAGCGCAGCACGCTCTCCTTCTGCCCCGCCGGGCGGGAGGCGTCCGAAAGCCCCCGCCGCAGCCCGTGCTCACGGTCGAACAGGTCGGCGACGGCGAACAGCTCCTCGGCGAGGGCACCGAGGTCGGCCGCCGCGGCGGCGGTGTTGAACCGCTCCTCGACCTCCGCGAGGGCGGTCCTGCTGAGGCCGCGCATCAGCGGACCGCCTCCGGACGCGCCTCGAGCTCCTCGAGGAACCGGTCGACGACGCGGCGCTGGCGGGCCTCGTCCTCCAGCGACTCGCCGACGATCCGGCTCGCCAGCTCGGTGGACAGGCGCCCGATCTCACCGCGCAGCTGGGTCAGCGCCTGCTGGCGGTCGGCCTCGATCTGCGCGTGAGCGGTCTCGATGATGCGCCGCGCCTCGGCCTGGGCCTCGTCGCGAAGCTCGGCCTTGATAGCGGCGCCCTGCTCCCGGGCCTCCTCGCGCAGGCGGGCCGCCTCCTGGCGGGCCTCCGCGAGCTGGGCCCGGTACTGCTCCAGGGTGCGCTGGGCTTCGGCCTGGGCGTCCTCGGCCTTCTTGATGCCGCCCTCGATCACCTCGGTCCGCTCGGCCAGCGTCTTCTGGATGCGCGGGGTGAGGATCTTTCCGACGACGAGGAAGACGACGAGGAAGGCGAAGCTGCCGACGACCAGCTCGTAAACGTGCGGCTTGAGGGGGTTGTTCGCCTCAGCCGCAAGGATGGTAGCTGCCATAGTCATAGGTGCAGCCTTCCTTCAGAGTGGGTACGTCAGCCGTAGATGAACGGGGCGACGAGGCCGATGAGGGCCAGCGCCTCGGTGAGAACGAAGCCGAGCAGCATGTTCTGGCGGATCAGGCCGTACGCCTCGGGCTGGCGGGCGATCGCCTGCACGCCCTGGCCGAAGATGATGCCCACGCCGATGCCGGGGCCGATGGCCGCGAGGCCGTAACCGATCGCGCCAAGGTTGCCGGAGACTTCAGCGAGAACGCTCATTGCTGTTCTTCCTTTACTGGTCGGCCGATGAGTGCCTCACTCACCGGTCTGGTCTACGTCAGGGGCGGGTCTCAGGTGTCCGTCAGTGGTCCGCGTGCAGGGAGCCGCCGATGTACATGGCGGCGAGCAGCGTGAACAGGAACGCCTGCAGGAACTGGATGAACATCTCGAAGCCGGTCATCGCGATCGTCATGAGGACACCCACGACGCCGAGGCCCGAGCCGAGCGGGGTGAGCTTCTCGAACAGGAACCAGAACCCGACGGCGCTGAAGAAGGCCAGGATCAGGTGACCGGCGAACATGTTCGCGAAGAGCCGGACGGCGTGCGTGAACGGCGCGATGATCAGGTTCGACAGGAACTCGATCGGCGCCAGCAGGACGTAGATCGCCTTGGGCAGCCCGGGCGGGAACATCATGTTCTTGAAGTAGCCGCCGAAGCCCTGGTGCTTGATGCCCAGGTAGATCTTGATGATGTAGATGGTGACCGCGAAGACGATCGGGAACGCGATGTGCGACGCGATCGGGATCTGGATCAGCGGAATGACGCCGAAGAAGTTCCACAGCAGGATCAGGAAGAACAGGCTGAGCAGCAGCGGCATCCACCGCTCGGCGTCCTTGCCCAGGAACGGGCGGGCGACCTGGTCGCGGACGAACTGGTAGCCCATCTCGCCGACGTTCTGCATGCCCCGGGGGACGAGCTTCGGGTTGGCGAAGGCGCTCCACGCCAGGGCGGACACCAGCAGGGCGCCGACGATGGCGAAAAGCACGGGCTTGGTCAGCCACGTGGGCGCGCCTTCATAGAGGGGCGGGAAGTCGAAGATCGACGGCCCCGGCGCCGTGAACGCGTCCTCGGCGACGAGAACGAGGGGGGTCACCTAGTCACCTCGCCTACCCGCTCGGGGCGCAATGCCCGAAGCATGTGCTTGTTCGTCCGTTCGCTACGCTCGCGCACGGGCGTTCCCTTCAACGATTGGATCAACAGAAGAGCGTGGGAAGCGGGCCGGCTGTCAGCGGCCGTACTTCAGATAGACGAGGTAGGAAGCCAGCCCGACCCCGAGAATGACGCCTATGGGGATGAACGCGTGCACGCCGGTCCACCAGCTCAGCAACCAGCCGAGGCCGCCCCACAACAGGATCCCGGATAGCAGATAGCTCGGGACCGACCAGGCGGCGTCGGCGAAGTCGCGGCCGTCGGTCTCGGGCCTGCGCTCCTGTTCGCTCATCGCGGGCACGACGATAGCAGGAGCCATGCGGACTAGTCATATCGGGCTGCCCCGTACGCATGGTCATCCGCGTCCCCGCCCGGGGACCTCGGCGTCCGGCTCGACGTAGAGCATCTTGAGCTTCATGAACCCGCGCATCTCACCGACGGTCCACGCGAGCGTGCAGGCGATGACGCTCAGCGCGAGCACCCGGGAGTCGAACGCGGTCGCGCCGTCGAGAGCGCGCAGGATCGCCATGATCACGAGGACCTTGACGGCGTAACCCACCACGGCCGCGGTCATCATCGCCATGGGCGAGACCCGCCCGGCCCAGGAGACGACGGCGAGGCCGACGGTGAAGAAGGCGGCGACGATGACGAGACCGATGCCGGCGCCCAGAGCACCCTGCGCACCGGTCGCGACCGCCGCGACGACGACGGCGACGAGACCGACGATCAAGGTCGGCACGGCGGCGCCCTTGAGCACGCGCACGTCGTTGGCCTGCATCGGAACTCCAGGATCGGTTGTCAAACGAGCGATTGCTACCTGCCGGGGCGTCGTGTGCCTGGCCCCTTGCTAGTGAAAGCTATCACAAGCCTCGGAGTGCCACCTTTACCTGGCGTTTCTGCTGGTGCGGGCGCGCCGGGCCGGGCTCAGCGGAAGGTTTGCGCGTCCGTACGGGAGGTCGTGGGCGGGATGGCTCCGGCGCCCGAGGGGCCCTGTCCGGGGTAGGGATTCCGGCCGTTCGCCGGGAGCCTCCCGGGGGCGGCCTGCCCCGGCACGACGGGGGACGCCTGGCCCGGGGCCGCCTGACCTGCTCCGCCCTGGTTCGGGCCGGCCTGGTTCGGGCCGGCGGGAGCGGTCTGCCCGAGCGCGCCGGAGGCGTGCCGCCCGGGAGTCAGGGGCGGAGCCGGCGGGGGGACGACGGGGTAGACGAGCGTGTCGTGCTCGGAGGTCGTGGGGCGGGCGGGGCGTGGAGGGCTTATTTGGCCCGTGGGGCCGGTGGGGCCGGACGCGGCCGCGGCGGCGGCCGCGTGCGCGCCGGCCTTCTGGTCGCGCGCCAGGGTGCGGCGCGACCGCCACCGCGGCAGGCCCATGATGACCAGCACCGCCACCGCGAACACGATTGTCAGCGGGAACACGACGACCCCCACGCCGACGATCGACAGGCCGACGATCGTGAAGGCGAACAGGAACGTCCACGCGTACATGATCAGGACGCTGCGCCGGTGGGAGTGGCCGATGTCGAGCATCCGGTGGTGCAGGTGGCCGCGGTCGGGGGCGAACGGCGACAGCCCTGCCGACGTGCGGCGGACGACCGCCATGATCAGGTCGGCGAGGGGCAGGACCACGACCGCGATCGGCAGCACGAGCGGCAGGATCACCGGGAACTTGTTGATCTTTCCGGCGATCGCGTCCGGCTCGACCGACGACAGGATCGTGATCATCGAGGTGGCCAGCAGCAGGCCGATCAGCATCGCCCCGGTGTCACCCATGAAGATCTTGGCGGGGTGGAAGTTGTGCGGCAGGAAACCGGCGCACATCCCGATGAGGATCGCCGCGATGGCGGCCGTCCCGTTGATCCGCGAACCGCTCGCGGTCTGCTGGAGCACGATCGAGTAGGCGAAGGTCGCCGCGGCCGCGATCCCGACGATGCCCGCCGCCAGGCCGTCGAGGCCGTCGACGAAGTTCACCGCGTTGATCACGACGACCACGATCATGATCGTGAGGATCGTGTACAGGGTGGTGTCGAGCGCCTGCGACCCGCCCATGAACTGCGGCAGTGGGAGCCACTGGAGATACATGCCGAACTTGACGAGCACGGCTCCGGCCGCGACCTGGCCGCCGAACTTGACCAGCGCGTCCATGCCCAGCCAGTCGTCCAGGAAGCCGGTGACGACGATCAGGCCGCCGGCTGCCAGGAGGGCGAGCACCGTGTTTCCCGTCTGACCGCTGTCGAACGCGCCTCCGACGTACGGGAGGTTGGTCGCCACCAGCAGCGCCGCCGCCATCCCGCCGAACATCGCCAGGCCGCCCAGTCGCGGGGTGGGCACCTTGTGCACGTCCCGCTCCCGCACCTCGGGTGCGGCGCCGATGCGCAGCGCGAACACCCGGACCGGCGGCACGAGCAGATACGTCACCGCTGCCGCCACGAGTGCCAAGAGGAGATATTCCCGCACGGACCTAGTTTCCTGGATAGGCGGTTCAGTTGTGACGGGCAAAAGACGCAGATCGCCCTATCCCTGGGGATATGCCGGATGCGCCGCGGTCAGCCCCTTTACCCGTTCGAGAACTGACGGTATCGCACCCAGCCGCCCAATGGCCCGGACGACGAGAGACCCGATCTCCTCCATTCCGGACGCGCCCATCCCCCGGCACCGCGCGAGAGGCCGCCGGGCCCTGTCCCGAAGGGCGCCCGGGGGCGCCCTGTGGGCACCGGGGGCGCCGGGGGCGCGGTCACGGTTCCAGGCGTACGGTCTGGCCGGTGCGGCGGTCCGCGGGCCGCCCGGCCGCGTGACAGGTGCCGGCGGGTGCCCGGAGGCACCGGCGGGCGTCAGGAGGTGAACGCGTGCGGCGCGCTGGTCTTGCCGGGAATCCAGCGCGGCGTGTCCGCCGCCTGGTCGCTGATCGCCGTGAGCACCGCCTGACGGTACATGCCGAGCCTGCTGCGCCACTCCGCGATGTCCTGGACGTACCGGCCGGCGACGGGCGCGTCCCAGACGTCCCTGCTGCGCGCCATCTCGTACGGCTTGTCGAGGGACTTGGTGAGCTGGTCCAGCAGCGGGACCACCTGCAACCACAGGTCCACGAGCTTCTGGTACTCCGGGTTGAACACCCAGTGCGTCGGCTGCCCGCCGGGCGAGAGCAGGTCGGTGCTCGACGGCGCCGGCGGGGTCTCGCCGGGCTGCAGCGGGGTCGGCGCCGGGGGGTCGGCGTAGCTCACGATCGCGCCTCCTGTGCGGGGCCGGCGGGAACGCCGGCGATGGTGATCGCATGCCCTGCGGCACGGTGCCCGATACGGTGCCGGGCAGGGGACCAGGCCGCGGTCCCCACGCCCGGCGACAGCGTCGTTCGTGCTCGCACGGTCAGTTCTCCGGGGTCGGCGGACCGGGGTCGACGGCCTCGACGCCTCCGGGAGGCCCGTCGGGCTGGATCTTCCTCGCCGCCCAGTCGCCCTCGCCCCACTCCCCCTCCGGGACTCTGACGTCCGGCATGTCGTGGGGAGCGATGTCGCGGTGATGGTCGGCCAGCATCTGCAGCGCCGCGTCGTCGTGCAGGTGACGCGCCGGATAGGTGAGCACCTCGCCGGGCTGCGTGGAGGCGACCGTCCGCGGATCGGCCCACGAGGAGCCGTCGCCCTCCCTGGCCCCCGCGCCCGTGTCGTCCCGGCCAGTACCGGTCACACCCGTCCCGCTGCCGTCTCCCCCGCCCGGCCCATGTCCGCCCCATCCCTGGCCACCCGCCGCTCCGTGGTCCCCCGCTCCCCTGCCGCCGGCCCCATGACGATCCGCCGGATCGCAGTCCCCCGCTCCTCGGCCACCCGCCGTGCCGTGATCACCCGCACCGTGCGTTCCGTGACCGTTTCCGTGACCATTCGCCGAGCCGTGACCACCCGTCTCGCCCTGACCGCCGCCGCCGGTCCAGCCGGTGACACCGTGGCCGGCCGTCACGCCGTGACCGCCCGCGCCGGCGTGCATCGCGCCGCAGGTGCAGCCCGGCCCGCCGATGGCGCCCCCAGGCGCCGCGCCGCAGGTGCAGGACATGCCGTGGGTCGTGTCCGAGGTCCCGGCGGAAGGGGCGGTGTCCACCGGCCGCGTCACGTCAACCGTCACCGCACCGCTGCCCCTGCCCGGGTGATCGGCCAGGCCGCCCGTGGCCGTGCCTTTGCCCGGGTGATCGGCCAGACCGCCCGTGCCTGTGCCCGTGCCACTGGCCGTGCCGTGCGCGGCGCCGCCCGTGCCCGTGTGACCCCTCTCCACACCGTCCATCGCGACACTGGACGTCGTGCCGTGCGTCCCACCGCTGCCGGTGCTCGCATGACCGCTGCCCGTATGACCGTTGCCCGTGCCCGTATGACCGCTGCCCGTGCTCGGGTGGTCGGCCAAGCCGCCTGTGCCTGTGCCCGTGCCACTGGCCGTGCCGGTCGCGGTACCGGTGCCCGAATGATCGGTCAGGCCGCCGGTGCCTGTGCCCGTGCCACCGGCCGTGCCGGTCGCGGTACCGGTGCCGGGGCCTGCCGGACCGTTGTCCGTCCTGTTCATCTCGAGGCTCGCCGTCGTGCCGTTCGCCGCCCCGCTACCGGTGTCGGCGTAGCTGGTGTCGGCGTAGCTGGTGGCCGCGTTGTACGTCACAGGCTGGCCCGTGCTCGCGGTGTGGGTCGACACCGCGCCGTGACTGTCGGGGGTCCCCGGAACCGAGGTCGCGGTGCCCGCCGCGTACGGGTCCTCCGTGGCATTGTCGGCAGGTGTGCCGACATAGTCGCCCTCGGGGTCACCGGGCGCGAGCCCGGTGTGCGAAGCCTGGTTCGCCGTCTGGCCCGTGCTCGCGGTGTGGGTCGACACCGCGCCGTGGCTGTCGGGGGTACCCGGAACCGAGGTCGCGGCGCCCGCCGCGTACGGGTCCTCCGTGGCGTTGTCGGCAGGTGTGCCGACATAGTCGCCCTCGGGATCGCCCGGCGCTAGCCCGGTGTGCGAGGCCTGGTTCGCCGTCTGGTTGCTCGGTTCGAGCGGATTGACGTACCCGGGTGCCCCGTTCGGGTGCGGACCGGTCCCGTTCGCCGTCTGCTGAGCGTGGGTCGCCGCGCTCCCCGCGTCGGGCTGGTTCAGGGGAGTGGCGACGACCCTGACCCCGTCGACCGTCATCTCCTGCCGGCCGGCCCTCTGGTCGATGTCGTCCGGATGGTCCTTGCCCGGGGTGTCGATGATCTGCGAATCGTCGCGGACGCCGACCGGCTGCTCGGTCACCGGCTTCGACGCCTCCGGCACCCCCTGCGCATGACCCTGGCCCTGAGTCTGGCCGACACCCGCGGGCTGCTCACCCGCCGCCTTCGACCCCTCCGGCGTTCCCTGCCCGTGGTCCTGAGTCTGACCGACACCCGCAGGCTGCTCGGTCACCGGCTTCGACGCCTCCGGCACGCCCTGCGCATGACCCTGGCCCTGGGTCTGGCCGACACCGGCCGGCTCTCCGAGGCCGGAGTCGCCCGTGTCGGTGACGTCGACGGGCCGGACGGGATGGACGACCTGGGCCGCGTCCTGTGCGGGCCGCATCTGGGGAAGCTCGCCCGTCGCCGTGCCGTGCGTCTTCTCCGCGGGCTTCGCCCCGGCCGAGCCGCTGCCTTCCGCGGCGGAGCGATGCGCTCCGTCGGACGCGCTGTGCACCTGGTGAGAGCTCTCGCCCTTCGCCGACCCGCCGGAGTCTCCCGAGCCGTGGCCGGGCGGCGAGGTGCGGACCGGGTGCTCCTTCTCGTGGACCTGCTTGTCCCCGGGCTGCGTGGCCGTGCTCTCCGCCCCGCCGGCCGCCGTCCCGTGCTTCGCGGCGGGCTTGTGGTCGGCCTTGTGGTCGGCCTTGTGCTCAGTCTTGTGATCGGCCTTGTGGTCGGCCTTGTCTCCGTGCGAGTCGGACTTCGGCGCCGGGTCGTCCGCCGGCGCGGTGATGTCCTTCTCCTGCGTGTAGGCGGCGCCGTCGACCGTGGGCGCCTTGCCGGTGCTCTGCTTCTCCTTCTTCTCCAGCAGCTCGAGCCGGCCGGTGACGTCCTTGACCAGGGTGGAGCAGGCGTCGGCGACCTGTGACGGCCGGTGCGTCACGTGCACGGACACGCCCGCGTTGCGTGCCAGCTGGGTGACGCGGGCCTCGATGGTGCCCATCTGGTTCGCTGCGTGCTGAACTTGCGACAGCAGCTCACGGACGAGCTTGGGATCCATCCCGTCAAGCTTGGCCATCGGCGCGCCTCCACAGAGATATCGGCGCACTTCACGGTAGCCGGGGTGACTTCAGTAAAGAAGACCGATAGCCAGACGGCATTGATCGTCCTGCTCAGAGCCGAGATCACATCTCACATCGTGAGACATACAACCAGAGGGCGGTCACTCCTCCGTCGCGAGATACCCCACCAGGTTCCGGATCTTGTCCGTGGGGATCGCGCCCGTGCGCAGCACCCGGGGCACGGCGGTGGTCAGGTCGACGATCGTGGAGGGGACGTTGTCGTCGCAGGGGCCGCCGTCCAGGTAGACGGCCACCGACTCCCCAAGCTGCTCCTGGGCCTGGTCCACCGTCTTGGCGGGAGGATTGCCGGTCCGGTTGGCGCTGGAGACCGCCATCGGACCGGTCTCCTTGAGGAGGTCCAGCGCGACCGGATGGAGCGGCATGCGGACGGCGACCGTTCCCTTGCTGTCGCCGAGGTCCCACGACAGCGACCGGTTGGCCCTCAGGATGAGCGTGAGCGGCCCGGGCCAGAAGGTGTCCACCAGGTCCTGCCCGTACGTCCCGAGACTCTCCACGAGCGCGTTGGCGGCCCGCACGGTGCCCACGAGAACAGGCAGGGGCGTGTCCCTGCCGCGCCCCTTCGCCTCCATCAGCATGTTGACCGCGGAGGCGGTGAAGGCGTCGGCGCCGATCCCGTAAACCGTGTCGGTGGGAAGCACCACGAGCTCGCCCTTGCGTACGGCAGAGGCGGCATCGGTCAGACCACCGGTTCGCTCGTCCTGGTTCGCGCAGTCATACCGTCGGCTCACGAAGCCATCCTTCCACGTCTTCCGCCCGGCCCCGCCGTCGTGACCGGCTCACCGAGCCGATCGCGGTCAGTCCCGAATCAGTCCCGGACCAGTCTGGATCAGTCCTGGGTCAGCCGCGCGGTGACGAACCGGTCCCGGCCGGTCAGGTCCTGCCGCAACCGCACGTCGCGCCAGCCCTTCTCCTCCGAGAACAGCCAGTACACCGCGTTGCCCTGGAGGTCGGCGTGCTCGACCACGACGAACCCGCCCGGCCGCAGCAGCCTGCGGGCCGTGCGCTCGACGGCCCTGACCTCGTCCAGCCCGTCCTCGCCCGAGCCGTACAACGCCCGGGAGGGATCGTAGTCGCGCACCTCGGGGTCCCTGGGGACCGCTCCGGGCGGGATGTACGGAGGGTTGGAGACGACCAGGTCGACCTGGCCGTTCAGCTCGGGCAGGCAGTCGGTGAGGTCCTCCGGGTGCAGGGTCGTGCGCCCCTGGCCGTGTTCGAGGACGTTGCGCCTCGCCCAGCCGTACGCCACGGGGTCGATCTCGACGGCGTGCACCTGGGCCAGCGCGACCTCCTGCGCGATCGACAGCGCGATCGCCCCCGAACCGGTGCCGAGGTCGACCACGACCGGGGAGGCGACGTCCATCTCCTGGAGCCGGTCGATCGCCCAGCCCGCGACGACCTCGGTCTCCGGGCGGGGCACGAAGACCCCGGGGCCGACCTCAAGGGACAGATAGCGGAAGTAGGCCCGCCCGGTGATGTGCTGCAGCGGCTCGCGTGCCTCGCGCCGGGCGACCCCCTCCCAGAAGCGCGCGTCGAAGTCGGCGTCCTTGACCGTGTGCAGCATGCCGCGCGGCACGCCGTGGACGAAGGCCGCGATCTCCTCGGCGTCCGTTCGCGGTGACGGCACTCCCGCCTCGGCGAGCCGGGCGGTGGCGAGGGCGATTTCGTCGAGCAGAAAGGTCATGATCTCTTACGGCACGGGGTTCGCGGCTGGGCGTGGCGGTCGCCGGTTCGCGGAGCACGGGCCGACGGGGTGGCGCGCGGCGGGGTCGCCGGGTCTGCGGGTCTCACGCATCATCTCCCAGGTCCTCCACGGTCTCCCATCGACCCCCACCGCTAGCTCACCCACCGCTGTCTCACAAACGGGCGGCCAGCTTCTCCGCGAGTTCGGCGTCGAGCAATGCCTGTATCACCGCGTCGAGATCGCCGTCCAGGACTTGGTCGAGGTTGTAGGCCTTGAAGCCCACACGGTGGTCGGAGATGCGGTTCTCCGGGAAGTTGTAGGTGCGGACCCGCTCGGAGCGGTCGACGGTGCGCACCTGCGACTTGCGCTCGGCCATCGCCGCGGCGTCGGCCTCCTCCTGCGCCATCGCGAGCAGCCGGGCGCGCAGGATGCGCAGCGCCGACTCCTTGTTCTGGAGCTGGCTCTTCTCGTTCTGGCAGGAGACGACCACGCCGGTCGGCAGGTGCGTGATCCGTACGGCCGAGTCGGTGGTGTTGACGCTCTGCCCGCCGGGCCCGCTGGAGCGGAAGACGTCGATCCGCAGGTCGTTGGGGTCGATCTGGACGTCCACGTCCTCCGCCTCGGGATACACCAGCACGCCCGCGGCGGACGTGTGGATGCGGCCCTGCGACTCGGTCACCGGTACGCGCTGGACGCGGTGCACGCCGCCCTCGAACTTCAGCCGCGACCAGACGCCCTCCCGCCCCTTGATGGCGACGGTGACGTCCTTGTAGCCGCCGAGGTCGGAGTGCTGGGCGTCGATGACCTCGGTCTTGTAGCCGGCCCGCTCGGCGTACCTCAGGTACATCCTCAGGAGGTCACCGGCGAACAGGGCGGACTCCTGGCCGCCCTCACCCGCCTTGATCTCCATGATGACGTCCTTGTCGTCGTTGGGGTCGCGCGGCACGAGGAGACGGGTGAGCTTCTCCTCCAGCACCGGGATGCGGCCCTCCAGCTCGGTCGCCTCGTCCGCGAACGCCTGGTCCTCGGCGGCGAGTTCGCGCGCCGCCGTGAGATCCTCCCGTACGCCTTCGAGCTCCCGGTACGTCGC
The DNA here is from genome assembly GCF_008728085.1 of Microbispora cellulosiformans. Taxonomy (NCBI): domain Bacteria; kingdom Bacillati; phylum Actinomycetota; class Actinomycetes; order Streptosporangiales; family Streptosporangiaceae; genus Microbispora; species Microbispora cellulosiformans. Next base: position 121,359 of record NZ_VYTZ01000018.1, read on the forward strand.
GACGATCGGCGTGAGCTCCGCGTACCGCTTGCCGTACGCCCTCGCCTTGCTCTGGTCGGCGTGCACGGCGGGGTCGGCGAGCCGCAGTTCCAGGTCCGCGTATTCGCTCATGATCTCGTCGAGGTTCACCGCACGCTCCTTACGCTCTGTCCTCGGTAAAGGCCGCAATCACCAAGAACGCCGACCCGGTGGCGCCCCGAAAGAGGGCGCCCCGAGCCGGCGTGTTGGAGGAGCTACTTGCCCTGGGCCTTCTTGCCGAAGCGCGCCTCGAAGCGCGCCACCCGGCCACCGGTGTCGAGGATCTTCTGCTTGCCCGTGTAGAAGGGGTGGCAGGCGGAGCAGACGTCGGCGTGGATGACGCCGTTCTTGGCGGTGCTACGGGTGGTGAAGGAGTTCCCGCAGCTGCAGGTCACCTGGGTGACCACGTACTCCGGGTGGATGTCGGCCTTCATGTCTCAGTCCTAACGCTAGGTGCGGTCGCCGGGTCGCTCTGCCTGTCGGGGCTGCGCGCATCGGGCACACCTCGATGCGCTGCGCGGGAACCGGTACCGCTGCGGTCGGCTACCAGTGTGCCAGATCCTGCAACCATCCCAGGCCATGCGCTATTCCCCCGCGCGCGAGGGCTGCCGGGCGGCGTCACCGGTCTGACAGAAACGCGGTGAAACATGACCGGGGTTATCAGCCGTGTGGACGAGCCACATCTGTACCACTAGGCTCCCGTGTCCAAACCCGACTTTTCCCTCAATTTTACCAATGTAAGGGGTAACCATGAGGAAGGGCTTGCGGATCGCCTGGGCGACCGCAACGGGGGCAGCTGTTCTCGCCGCAGGAGCGGCCATCACGACAGTCACCCCCGCGTACGCCGCTGCGGCGATCGCAGAGATCAAAATCGACACCACGGTGAGCTTCATTCCGCCCAGCGGCAGTGACTCGATCCCGTTCGTCGTCAAGGTCAACAGCCCCTACGTGGGTTCCAAGGCTCCGGACATCAAGGCCGAGTTCTGGAAGGAAGGGGAGGCCACCTCCAGCGCGGGGCACGCCGCGTCGGTGACCGCCCTGAGCGACCTGGCGAACACGACTCCGGCTCCGACGCCGCCGGCGAGCCCGGTGGAGGTCAAGGGCAGCATCCCGGTCTCCTCCAGCGACAAGCCGACCACCTCCACGGGCAAGTGGACCCTGAAGGTGGCGGTCTACCCCGATGGCAGCACCACCGCCGTCAGCAGCGACACGGCGACCTTCGAGGTCAAGGCCGCGACGCGGGTGACCAGCGCGAACGTGGACCCTGACCCGGTGTATCTGAAGTCGGGCAAGGAGGTCGACGTCTACGCCGGCTTCCACCTGGAGAAGTTCGGCGACGAGAAGATCACCGACGTCCGGCTGGAGTCGAAGGACTCGGACGACTACTACTCGCTGTCCACGGGCCTCGAGGCGGACGACTCCTACCACGACTCCACGTCGATGGACTACAGCACGTCCACGGGCAGCTGGCAGCTGCGGATCAGCATCAGCCGGGCCACCAAGAAGTACTCCTTCACCAAGGCCTTCCAGGTCAAGAAGAGCGGCAGCTCGAAGGCCAAGTCGAAGATCACGCTGTACGCCTCCCCCAGCAAGGTGAAGAAGGGCAAGGCGACCAAGCTCTACGGCAAGGTCTACCGCGGCTCGAAGGCGTGGAGCAAGAAGATCCTGAAGCTCTACTTCAAGAAGAAGGGCACCAAGAAGTGGAAGTTCGTCGGCTACGTCGGCGCGACCTCCACCGGTAAGTACACCAAGAGCGTCAAGCCGAAGTACGACGGCTACTGGCGGACCACGGCGGCCGCGACCAGCCTGACCTCCGGCTCCCTGTCGAACATCAAGTTCGTGGACGTGAAGTAGCGCCGGGCTGTACGGCTCGCCCCACCAACCCCTGGCGCCGGCCGTACAGCACACCGCGGTGACGCGGCACAGATCGTCGAAGGCCCGCGCGGACCAGTCCGCGCGGGCCTTTCCGCGTCCGGGCGCGGATGCGTACCCGGAGACGCCGTACCCGGAGACGCGGACGCCCCGGACGGGCGGGCCGTCCGGGGCGTCCGCGAGAGCCGTGCCGGTGTCAGTCGCGGTCGTTGCTGACCGTGGTCTTCTGCACCTGGAGCAGGAACTCCGCGTTCGACTTGGTCTCCTTCATCTTCTCCAGAAGGAGCTCAAGCGCCTGCTGCATGTCGAGGGCGTGGAGCACGCGGCGGAGCTTCCAGACGATGGCCAGCTCCTCCTTGCCCATCAGGATCTCCTCCTTGCGGGTGCCGGAGGCGTCCACGTCGACCGCGGGGAAGATCCGCTTGTCGGCCAGGGAGCGGTTGAGCTTGAGCTCCGCGTTGCCGGTGCCCTTGAACTCCTCGAAGATGACCTCGTCCATCTTGGACCCGGTCTCGACGAGGGCCGTGGCGAGGATCGTCAGCGAGCCGCCGTTCTCGATGTTGCGGGCGGCGCCGAAGAACCGCTTCGGCGGGTAGAGCGCGGTCGAGTCGACACCACCGGACAGGATCCGGCCGCTCGCGGGCGCCGCGAGGTTGTAGGCGCGCCCGAGGCGGGTGATCGAGTCGAGCAGGACGACGACGTCGTGCCCCAGCTCCACCAGCCGCTTGGCCCGCTCGATGGCGAGTTCCGCGACGGTGGTGTGGTCCTCGGCCGGACGGTCGAAGGTCGAGTGGATGACCTCGCCCTTGACCGACCGCTGCATGTCGGTGACCTCTTCCGGACGCTCGTCCACGAGGACGACCATCAGGTGGCACTCCGGGTTGTTGCGGGTGATCGCGTTGGCGATCGCCTGGAGCACCATCGTCTTGCCGGCCTTGGGCGGCGACACGATGAGCCCGCGCTGACCCTTGCCGATCGGCGCCACGAGGTCGATGATCCGGGTGGTCAGGACGTTCGGCTCGGTCTCCAGGCGCAGCCGCTCCTGCGGGTAGAGCGGCGTGAGCTTGTTGAAGTCGGGGCGCTGGCGGGCCTGCTCCGGGTCCATGCCGTTGACGGTGTCGAGGCGGACGAGCGCGTTGAACTTCTCGCGCCGCTCGCCGTCCCTCGGCTGCCGGACGGCGCCGGTGACGACGTCGCCCTTGCGCAGGCCGTTGCGGCGGATCTGGGCGAGCGAGACGTACACGTCGTTCGCGCCGGGCAGGTAGCCGCTGGTGCGCACGAAGGCGTAGTTGTCGAGGATGTCGAGGATTCCGGCGATCGGGATCAGGACGTCGTCCTCACTGATCACCGGCTCGTTGCCCTCGAAGCGGTCGCGCCCGCGGCGCCCCCGCTCCCGGAAGCGGCCACGACGCCCGCGGCTGTCGTCGCCCTGGTCGCCCTTGCCGTCGGAGCGGTTGTCCTGACGGTTGTCCTGGCGGCCGTCTCCACGACTGTCACCACGACTGTCGCCACGGTTGTCGCCACGGGTCTGCTGGTCGCGGCGGCCCGGGCCGTCGCCGCCGTCGGCGACGCGCTGCTCACCCCGCTGGTCGCCACGCTGGTCGCCACGGCTCTCACGGCTCTCGCGGCCGTCGCGGTCTCCGCGCTCCCGGCTCCGCTCGCCGCGCGTGCGGCGCTCCCGGCGCTCGCCGCGCTCGGGCCGCTCGCCACGCACGTCGGACGGCGCGGACTCGGCCTGCGGCTCGGAGACCACGGCGGCGGATCCGTTCTGCGCGGGCTCGGCGACCACGGCGGGCGCGTGCTCGATCGCGGGGCGCTCCTCGCGCGGCGCGACGACGGGCTCGGCGGCGGTCACGGGCTCGGCGGGCGCCGCCACGGGCGCGGCCGAGCGGGAACGTTCCCTGCGGGTACGGGCGGGGCGCTCCGCGACGGCGGGCGCCGCCTCCGCGGCGGCCTTCGGCTCGGCCGCGGCCTCTCCCGTTCCGCCCTGCTTCTCCTGGATGGCCGAGATGAGCTGGCTCTTGCGCATCCGTCCGGTCCCCGTGATGCCGAGGCTGGTCGCCAGGGCCTGAAGCTCGGGGAGCACCATGCCTGCCAGGCCCGTGCCGGAGCGACGTCGCGGACGGGCCGGGGCGGAAGTGGGGGTGTCGCCGGCGGCCTGGCCGTCGGAGAGGAGTTCGGTGGTGTCGCTCAACTAAGGGTCCTTCCCAGGGGTCGGGCGCCAGAATCGTGCGTCCAGGCGTCCCGGTGATGCGACCCGGCGGGACAGACCGGGTCGGGCTTCGCGAATCTCATGTGTCGGTGACCCTCGGGATTCGCGAGCGGTAGGTGCCCGGGGGCGATCCCCCGGATTGCCGCCACCGACCAGATGTCTTGGTGGTTCGAACGCGCATGTCTCCGAGAGCGCCGCCTCCGGCCATGCCACCCGAGGGTGTGCCGACTGGAGGAAACGGTTTCGGGGAAATCGCCTTGCCCGCGTCGCGGGACGCGAGACGAAGTGCAGCGATGAACGAATGACAAGCACGCACCCAACACGGGGGCACCTGGTGCGGCTATCAGCCTAACATCACCAGCGCGCACAGCTATTCCCTGAAGGTCGAAGAAACATCAGCGTGTCTCGGGAAACCGAACGAACGCACCAGACGGGTCGACGTTCATTGGCTGGATGTGCCAGTCATTACCCACTTCTGCCGCGATCAAATCCTTGGTTCCCGTTGTCGTCAACGCGAGCACCGTCGGACCTGCCCCCGAGACCACGGCGGGCACCCCCGCCGTACGGAGCCGTCGCACCAGGTCGGCGGTGCGCGGCATCGCCGGCGCTCGGTACTTCTGGTGCAGGCGGTCCTCGGTGGCGGCGAGCAGAAGGCCGGGTTCCGGTCTCCCCGTGAGCGCCGCGACGAGCAGAGCCGCCCGTCCCGCGTTGGCCGCCGCGTCCGAGTGCGGTACGTCCTTCGGCAGCAGCCCCCGTGCCTCCTCCGTGGACAACCGGAAATCCGGGATCAGCGCCACCGGCCGGACGTCCTCGTGCGGAGTCAGTTTCACCATACTCGCCACCCCCGACTGGTCGGTCCAGGCGATGGTGAGCCCGCCCGCCAGGCACGGCGCCACGTTGTCGGGATGCCCTTCCAGCTCGGTGGCCAGCGCGAACACGTCCGCATCCGGAAGATCTTCCGCGCCGCGCCCCCGCGCGAGGGCGCGGGCGGCGAGGATACCCGCGCAGATCGCGGCGGACGAGGAGCCGAGCCCGCGCGCGTGCGGAATCCGGTTGCGGCACCGCAGTTCGACGCCGGCCGGCTGGGCGAACCCCATGCGGTCGAAGGTGGCGCGCATGGTCCTGACGACGAGGTGGCCCTCGCCGTCGTCGAGTTCGCCGGCGCCGTGGCCCTCCACCTCGATCCGAACGCCGGGCGAATCGGAGATCGCCGCCTCCACCTCGTCGTACAGGTCGAGGGCGAGGCCGAGGCTGTCGAAGCCCGGGCCGAGGTTGGCGCTCGTCGCGGGCACGCGTACGACGACGCCGTGACTGTCGGTCAATTCGTCACCTGGAGATGTGCTGAGTGTCAGAGAGCGGGTCAGGCGAGTCCCAGCGCCGCCGCGGCCGCGTAGGCGTCGGTCGGGATCGTCACCGGAGCGGGAGCGCCGGAGATGGCCCAGTCCGGGTCCTTCAGGCCGTTGCCGGTCACGGTGCAGACGACCCGCTGTCCGGCCGTGAGCAGGCCCTGCTCGTGGGCCTGCAGCAGGCCGGCGACGCTCGCGGCCGAGGCGAGCTCGACGAACACGCCCTCCTCCTGCGCGAGCAGCTTGTACGCCGCGGCGATCTGGCGGTCGGTCACGGCCTGGATGTCGCCGCCGGACTCGTCGCGGGCGGCCTCGGCGAGCCGCCACGAGGCGGGGTTGCCGATCCTGATCGCCGTGGCGATCGTCTGCGGATGGGTGACCGGGGAGCCGCCGACGATCGGCGCCGCGCCGCTGGCCTGGAATCCCAGCATGCGGGGACGCTTGGTGGCCACGCCGTCCTCGGCGTACTCCTTGTAGCCCATCCAGTAGGCCGAGATGTTGCCGGCGTTGCCGACCGGGATGCAGTGGACGTCCGGCGCGTCGCCGAGCGCGTCGACGATCTCGAAGGCCGCCGTCTTCTGGCCCTGCAGGCGGTGCGGGTTGACGGAGTTGACCAGCGCGATCGGGTACGTCTCCGCGAGCTTCCTGGTCATCTCCAGGCAGTCGTCGAAGGAGCCCTCGACCTGGAGCAGCTTCGCGCCGTGGACCAGCGCCTGGGCCAGCTTGCCCATCGCGATCTTCCCGCGCGGCACGAGGACGGCGCAGGTCAGCCCGGCCCGTACGGCGTAGGCGGCGGCCGAGGCGCTGGTGTTGCCGGTGGAGGCGCAGATGACCGCCTGGGCGCCCTCCTCGACGGCCTTGCTGATCGCGAGGGTCATGCCGCGGTCCTTGAAGCTGCCGGTGGGGTTGAGACCCTCGACCTTCAGATGAACGTCACATCCCGTGATCTCGGACACCCGCCTGGCGGGGACGAGCGGCGTGCCGCCTTCCAGCAGGGTCACCACGGGCGTCGTCGCGGAGACCGGCAGACGGTCGCGGTACTCCTCGATAAGGCCACGCCAAGCCCTGAACATGGTTGCTCCTCCCACGCGTGCGGACGCGTGTAACCAGGGGTATCGGTCACCGAGTCTACGGCCAACCGTTTGACGTGCGGACTCCGTTGTCCACCGACTGGACATATTGGGCGTCACCTTAGGGAACCGTCAGTCGCTTTCGCTAGTCTGGGCCAGCCCTTTGACCACCGCTGTGAAGGACGAGGATTGGCCCACCTGACGGGCGTGGAGCCCCGGCCGAGGATTCGCCACAACGACTACTCTCCGCTCACGCCGCCGCCCCTCGGCGGCTGGAGTCCCACGCTCGGCGCGAGCGTCGTGATCCCCGCGCACGGCGGGCAGCACCGCCTCGACCTGACGCTGGCCGCGCTGGCCGCGCAGACCTATCCCGCGCGTCTCACCGAGGTGATCGTGGTGGACGACCGCAGCGATCCCCCGCTGCGCCTGCCCGATCTGCGGCCGGAGAACACGAGAATCGTCCCTGTGCCGGACGGCGGGTGGGGCGCCGGGCACGCGATGAACACCGGCATCGCGGCGGCCGAGGGAGAGATCGTGCAGCGCCTCGACGCCGACATGGTGATCTCGCGTGAGCACCTGGAGGCGCTGTTCCGCTGGCACCACCTCACCGACTACCTCGTCACCATCGGCGGCAAGAGGTTCGCCGAGGAGCCCGCGCTCACTCCCGGCCAGGTCAACGACGCCGTACGGCACGGCTCGCCGGAGGACCTGTTCGACCCGTCGGCGCTGGTGTCCAGTTCGACCGAGGAGACCATCCGCCGCCTCGACGGCCTGCGGGCCAGCAAGAACCCCTACCAGGTCTGCACCGGGCCGACGGTCTCCCTGCGGCGGACCCTGCTGGACGAGGTCCGGGGCTTCGATCCCGAGGTCGTGCGCGGCCAGGACACCGAGTTCGCCTACCGGCTCGCCCAGGCGGGGGCCGTCTTCGTCCCCGACCCGGAGGCCCGCGCCGTCCACCTCGGCCTGCCCGCGCAGCGCGGCGAGCACGGCAGGGCGATCGTCCGGCTGGTCGAGGCTCACCTGGCGCACCGGGTGCCGCTCCGCCGCGACCTGCGCAAGGAGCCCGGCCGGCGGTGGCGCGTGCCGTACGTGGAGGTCGTCTTCGACGTGACCGGGGCGGACGAGCCGCGGATCGCCGCGGCGGTCGACGCGGTGCTGCGCGGCACGCTCACGGACGTCGCGGTGACGCTGACCGGCCCCTGGACGCTGCTCGACGGGGACCGCAGGTGGGCGCCGGGGACCGAGGCGTTCGACCTCGCCCTGGTGCGGGCGGCGTTCGGGCACGACGCGCGGGTGCGGTTCGCCGAGAGCGCGGCGCCGACGGCCGCGCCCGTCCCCTTCCGCTACACCGCGCCGATCGACGCGCCACCCTCTGCGGCGCTGCTGGAACGGGCGGTCAAGGCGATGCTGGAGGAACGCCTCGGCCTGCTGGTGCTGGAGGCGCCCGGCGGCCGGACGGCCACGCTGGAGCGGACCGAGGCCGTCGCCCGCGCCCGCCTCCTCGCCGCGCCCGGAGAGGCGATCGCCGACGTCGTCGCCCAGACCCACGGCGTACGGCACGCCACGCCGAATCAGTTCGACAAGGTTTCGACGACCGGCCGCGAACCGGCCGCCCAGTCCACCCAGTCCGCCCAGTCCACCCAGTCGGCGCAGCCCGTCCGGACGACGCAGACCGGGTCCGGCACGCCGGGCGGCGGCGGGGCTGCGGATGGGAACGCCAAGGCACGACCGGAGGAGCAGGCGCCGCGGGCGCGCCGGGGCCTGTTCCGCCGTTCCTGACGCGGGGAGACGCGGTCAGGACTTCTTGAAGGTGAAGGGCCGGGTGAGGCCCCGGGCGATGCCGCGCAGGCCCTGGCTCTGGCTCTGCCCCTGGGTGCGGCGCAGCGCGGAGATCTGCTTGCGCAGGGCGCCGATCTCCCGGCGGAACTCGACGGCCGACTTGCGCCACCGCCCCGCCTCGTCGCGCCACTTGGCGACCTGGCCGCGCAGTCGCTCGACCTCATTGGTGAGCCGCTCGACCTCGGCCTGCGCCGACACCCGCGCCCGGTAGGCCGCGCGGGGGTTCAGGTAGGGCGCGGCCTCGCCGAAGGCCCGGAAGCCGAGCGTCTCGCCGTCGGCCCAGTAGGTGCCGAACATCTCGTCCACGAGGTCGTCGGCGTTCTCGCCCTCGGCCGCGATCAGGGCGGCGCGGGCGAAGGCCTCGGTGCGCTCCAGGCGGGCGGCGACAATCCCCTTGGCGTCCTCGGCCAGGAGCACGCTGACCAGCCCGCGCTCCCGCCCGCGCAGCACTTCGAGCAGCCGGCCGAGGGTGTCCTCGCCCGGCGACCAGCCCGGCGGGACGCGCAGGCGGTACGGCGACGTGGTGTCGGGCGGCGTCGTGGCCAGCCGTACGCGGCCCTCGTGCGCGTAGTGCGCGCGCAGCAGCACCAGATCCAGGCGCGGGTCCCTGAGCGGGGCGCGCTGTTCGGGCGCGAGTTCGTCCCACGGGCCGGTCAGGACGACGGCGAGGTCGGTCACGGTGCCGGCCAGCACGCCGTCCACGGTCGCGCGGACCTCGTCGTACGACCCCGCCGTCGCGTCGACGACGACCTCGACCTGCGGGATCTTCCACTGCCGGGAGGGATGGGTGCGCAGCCACCGGTAGCCGGGGACGCGGTCGGTCACCAGGGCGTGGCTGACCCGGCTGATCCGCTCGCTGTCGCGCATGCGCATGGACGGCCCGAGGTGGTACGCCCTGGCCTGGGGGTCGGGGATGAAGACCGCCCCCGCCTGCGCCAGCCGGTAGCCCATCTCGGTGTCCTGGCCGAGGATCATCTCGGGGTCCATCGCCCCGGCCCGCTCGAACAGCCTGACGTTCGCCGACGACGCGCCGCCGATGTGGATGCTGAACGGCCGCGGCGAGCGGGTCAGCCCCTGCGACCGCTCGACCAGGTCCTCGATCCAGGCGTGCGGCTCGGCGGGCTCGAACAGCGTGGCCAGATCGTCCGTGCCCGCGACCTCCTCGGGAGCGGGCAGCGCCGCGGTGCTGAAGCGCAGATAGGAGGTGACCGACAGATAGGGCGCGAGGTGGTGCCAGCGCATGTGGGCCTCCACCTCCGCACGCTCCGGCACGACGTCGGAGTCCATCCAGTGGATGACGTCCCCCGTCGCGGCGGCCAGGCCGGCGTTGCGCGCCCTGGCCCGGCCGGGCGCCTCGCACACCAGCAGCCGCGTGCCGCGCGGCCGGATCTCCGGCAGGCGCAGCGGCGGGTCGCTGCCGTTGTCGACGACGATCACTTCGAGCAGGTCGGCCGGGTACGTCTGGGCGGCCAGCCCGGCGAGCGTGAGGTCGAGCTTCTCCTGGGCTCCGTACGCCGGGATGACGACGCTCGCCCGCAGACTCGGCGTCCACGCCGATCCGAGCGCGGGCGGCTCCAGAACGGTGTAGTCGTTTCCCCTGATGCGTGGCGTCATGGCGTGTCCAGAAGCAGACTCGGGCGAAAACCGCGCCATTGGTTCGTCGCGACTCGCAGGAAGTGGGCAAGGGGAAGGTTCCAGGTGTGGTCGGCGCTGAGGGACCGCCGCAGGACGTAGCCGAGGCCGTGCGTGCGGTAGATCCGCCCGCCCGCCTCCTCGACGGCGCGCCGCAGGTGGGCGTCCTCTCCCCGGTCCTGCGGCCCGAAGCCGCCGACCTCCTCCAGCAGGTCGCGGCCGAGCAGGATCGTGCCTCCCGCGACGTGGTCGGTCCACACCTCGCTGCTGTAGTCGGTGCGGCGGATCGTGGCGTCCAGAGGCTGGAGGTAGAAGAACTCGGGAGCGGTCCCGACCAGGTCGGCGCCCGAGTAGGTCATGGCCAGCAGCAGGTCCGACAGGTGCTCGGGGCCGTACCAGTCGTCGTCGTCCCACTTGGTGACGATGCCGGTGGACGCTCGCGCGGCCGCCTCGTTGAGGACCGTTCCGAGCGGCGCCCGCTCGGCGGCCTCGACCACGGTGACGGGACGCGGGAACTCCTCGACCGCCTGCCGAACCCGCGCCGCGGGGAAGCCGTGCAGCGCGACGACCACCTCGAAGTCCACCCCGCGCTGGCGGGCCATCTGCCGCAGCGCGTCGCCGACGTACTGCGGCCGCCGCGTGGCCATGACGACGGTGACCGGCGCCGGGTTCGCGGCGACTCCCCGGGCGCGCAGTGCGTGCCTGCGGAGGCGCACGCTGTGCTCCTCCCGGCGCAGGTCGGCGACCGACGCCGGGGTACCGTCGCCGGACTCGGGCGTCCAGGCCGCGGCGAGCCGGGCGAGGACCGGATCGGCCTCGCGCACCCATGGGGGCGGGTCCGGGCAGGTCAGCGGCACTCCCGCGGCGGCGAGCGCGGCCACCGGCTCGAACGCTCCGGCGACGGGCCGCGCGGGCCACTCGACCGTCAGCCCGCGCAGCGGCCGGAGTTCCTCGACGTCGGCGGGTCGCGGCGAGCCGGGCAGCGGGCGGTCTCCCGCCATCCAGCTCTCACCGCTCCAGGACAGTGTGGCGGTCTCCTGGGTGGGACTCCTGGTGAAGCCGTACGGCGAGCACAGCTCCGTCGCGACCGTCACGTGTCCCTCCCGCTCGTCTCTTTACGAGGTTTGTGGACTTATATCATCAGAAACTGGTAAGAACCTGTGACTTTGAGGCCCCGGACCGTCTCTCACATGTCGTCGGGGACCGGCCAGACCTTTCCGCCGACGAGGTCGCCCAGCGCCCTCACCTGGATCTTCCCCGCCTTCCGCTGCCGCGCCACCCAGTCGATGAAGGCCGCGAACTCCTTCGGCGCCGTCGCGTACTGGTCCCTCGGGTTGTTCTTGATCTCGTGGAAGACGAAGGTGACCAGCCCCGGGGCGCCCTCCTGCTGGGCCCGGGTGACGAAGCCCTCCAGTGTGCGGGCCGTACGCGGCAGGCGGGTCTGGCTGGTGGCACGCACGGCGGCGAGGTCCACTGGCGGCAGCTTCTCGGCGATCGGGCACGACTGGCAGCTGTCGGGCCGGTAGAGGCCGTTGATGCCGCGTGCGGTGGTGTAGCCGCACCGCATGGCGAGCTGCTTGGTGGTCTCGTCGTAGTCGCCGAAGGGATAGGCGAACGAGCGAGCGGCGAAGCCCAGCTTCAGCAGCGCCCGCCTGTCGTCGCAGATCTCGCTCTGCTGCACGGACTCGGACTCGTCCGACAGGTGCGGATGACGAAGGGTGTGGCCGCCGATCTCGTGGCCGGCCCGCGCGATGGCGCGTAGGGCCGGCACGCTCAGATATCTGCGGGAAGTGCCGAGGCGCGCGCTGTTGACGTAGAAGGTGCCCTTGAGGCCGCGCTTGCTCAGCATCTTCGCCACGGCCAGGTGGTCGGCCGTCCCGTCGTCGAACGTGAGCGCCACGATGGGCACCCCGCTCCTGGCCGCCTGCCGCGTGCCGTGAGCGGGGGCGGTCGCATGCCGGGCGGCGTGCGCGGCCGCCTGCCCCGAGGAGGGAACGCCGGCCGCCCCGGCGGGGGCCTGCTGGAGCCCCGCGACCGACGCCGCGGCGACGAGACAGGCCGGTACGAGTCTCTTCACCGTAAGTCGCATAGGGGAAGACTTTACTTGCATCGGGCAATCACTTTGCCGTCACCTCGGCGATCGGGTATCGCCGAGGTGGTCATTTTCCGCCCCGCCCGCGTTCGAACAGCGCGACGGTCAGACCGGGCAGTTCGGCGGAGTGCCAGGCGGTGGACAGCCGGAATCCCGTCGCGCGCACGGCCGCCACCCGCCGGATCCTCGTCCCCTCCAGGCCGGCCTGTTTGGTCCCCCGCCAGACGACCCAGACCCGGCGGCGCCCGGCCAGGGCGTCCGCGAGGCCGGGTTTCTCCGCGTACTCGAAGGCCGGGCCGCGCCCTGCGAAGAGCACGTCGTCCGGGAGCCCGTCGCGGCCGTAGTAGCCGAATCCGGTGCGCAGCCTGCTCTGGCCGTACACGATGGCGTCGCCGGGGCGCTCCTGCGCCCTGATCACGTCCACCGCTCCGGGGAAGTCCTCGTAGTGGCCGTTCCGCCGCCGGTAGTCGGCCTGCGCGGGCAGCCCCAGCACCGTGACGGCCAGGACGGACGGCACGGCCACCAGCGCGGTGGTGCGGGCGGAAGACGGGCGGACGGAGGCGAGGGCCACGCCGCCCGCCAGCGCCAGCGCGGGCGCGGCGACGAACACGTAGCGGTCCACGTAGGCGGGGGTCACCAGCGCGTCGACCGCGAGCAGCAGCAGCGGCGGGAGGACGAGCCAGCCGCCGATGAGCACTCCCCAGGGGACGGACGCGCGCAGCAGGATCACCACCCCCGCCACGGCGAGGGCGAACAACACCGGCCCGGCGAGATCGGAGCCCGCGACGTGCTTGGGCACCTTCAGCAGCACCTCGGGCCCGTGCGGCTCGATCCAGCTGATCGCGGCGCGCTCACCCCATCCCACCAGCCCGAGGATCGCGACGGGGACGCACCCCGCGGCCATCGCGGGGACGACCCTGGCCGACACCGTACGGAGGGGCAGCGCCAGCAGGGCGGCCAGGAACTGCGCCGGGAGCACCAGGACCGAGAACAGGTGCGTGCAGCCGAGCAGGGCCACCGCGGCCGCGTACGCGCCCGCCCGGCCCCAGGTGGGCGCGTCCGCCACCCGGTGCAGCGCCCAGGCCGAGACGACGGCCGCCGCGGCCGCGAAGGCGTACGGCCGGGCGTTCGCCCCGTGGAAGGACACCGACGGCAGCACCGCGAACAGCGCGGCGGCCGCCGTTCCGGCACGCGGGCCGGCGAGCCTGCGGCCGAGGTCGGCCAGGAAGCCGGCCGCGACGCCCGCCGCCAGGGCCGACGGCAGGCGCAGCCACCACTCGGCCTCCCCGAGGAGGGACCAGAGGTGGATGAGCAGGTAGTAGGGCAGGAAGTGGCCGTCGACGTGCTGAACGAGCGTCCACAGGCCACTCAGCGGCCGGGCCACCGCGGCGCTGTAGGTCGCCACCTCGTCTCCCGACAGCGACGCCGTGCCGCCGGAAACGGCGACGCCGGTGGTCACGAGGCCCGCGACGAGCGGCGTCCACCGCGAGCGCCCGGGCCGTCCGGGCCGTCCCGCCGCGGCCCCGGCCGCCCCGTCGCCGTCCGTACGGGCCGCCTCGCCCGTAACCACGCTCTCCCCCGATGAAGTGATCACTTCAACGAGGTTAGGGACCTCCCGTTTCCACCGGCACGAAGATCCATAAGGCCGTTACCGGATCGAGTCGTCACTCCGTCAGGAAGGAGGGTCAGGGGGCCTCGTCGCCCTCCACGCGCATCACGCTGGCGACCGCCCGGACGATGTCCAGTTCGCGCAGGTCCTCGATCGTGCCGGACAGGGCCGCGTCGCTGGCCCGGTGGGTGACCAGCACGAGCCGGGCGTCGTCGCCCCGCCCCTCCTGCCGCACCGTCTGGATCGACACGTCGCGCCGGGCGAAGGTGTCGGCCACCCGGGCGAGCACGCCGGGCTTGTCCGCCACGTCCAGCGACACGTGGTAGCGGGTCACGCTGTCGCCCATCGGGTGGACCTTGAGGTCGGCGTACGTCGACTCCTCGGGGCCGCGGGTGCCGGCGAGGCGGTTGCGCGCCACCGCGACGATGTCGCCCAGCACGGCGCTGGCGGTCGGCGCGCCGCCCGCGCCCGCGCCGTAGAACATCAGCCGCCCGGCCGACTCGGCCTCCACGAAGACGGCGTTGTACGCCTCCCGGACCCCCGCGAGGGGGTGGGACCTCGGGATCATGGCGGGGTGCACGCGGACGCCGGCCGACCGGCCGTCGTCGGAGCGGGCGCAGATGGCCAGCAGCTTGATGACGTAGCCCATGCCCTTGGCGGAGGCGACGTCGGCCGCGGTGATGTCCGTGATGCCCTCACGGTAGACGTCGGCGGCCGTCACCCGGCTGTGGAAGGCGATGCCCGCGAGGATCGCGGCCTTGGCCGCGGCGTCGAAGCCCTCGACGTCGGCCGTCGGGTCCGCCTCGGCGTATCCCAGCGCCTGGGCCTCCTCCAGGGCGTCGGTGAACGAGGCGCCGGTGGAGTCCATCTTGTCGAGGATGTAGTTGGTCGTGCCGTTGACGATGCCCAGCACGCGGCGCACCCGGTCACCGGCCATCGACTCGCGGAGCGGCCGCAGCAGCGGGATGGCCCCGGCCACGCTCGCCTCGAAGTAGAGGTCGGCGCCGTTCTCCCGGGCGGCCCGGTGGATCGTCGCGCCGTCCTCGGCCAGCAGCGCCTTGTTGGCGCTGACCACGGACTTGCCCCGCGCCATGGCGGCGAGGATCAGCGAGCGGGCGGGCTCGATCCCGCCGATCACCTCGACGACGATGTCGACGTCGTCACGGGTGACGAGGGCCTCGGCGTCGGTCGTGAGCAGCGCGGGGTCGACCTCGGCGTCCCGCTTGCGGCCCAGCCTGCGTACGGCGACGCCGGCCAGCCTCAGCGGCGCTCCGACACGGGCGGCGAGATCGTCGGCCTGCTCGCCGAGCAGGCGCACGACCTGCGACCCGACGACGCCGCAGCCCAGCAGCGCGACCCCGAGCGCCGGTTTGGCGTTACTCACGACCCCTCCTCGCTTCGCCGCCGGACCGCCGGCGGCGGCTGGTCACAGCTGCCCCCTGAGCAGGTCGTCCTCGGTCTCCCGGCGGATGATCACTCGCGCCTGGCCGTTGGACACCGCGACGACGGCGGGCTTGGGCAGATAGTTGTAGTTGCTGGCCAGGGACCGGCAGTAGGCGCCGGTGCCGGCGACGGCGATCAGGTCGCCCGGGGCCAGGTCGCCCGGCAGGTACAGGTCGCGCACGACCATGTCGCCGCTCTCGCAGTGCTTGCCGACCAGGCGCGACAGCATCGGCCCCGCCTGGCTCTCGCGGGAGGCGAGCACCGCCGTGTACTCCGCGCCGTACAGCGCGGTGCGGACGTTGTCGCTCATGCCGCCGTCGACGCTCACGTAGGTGCGCAGGCCCTCCACGTTCTTGACGGTACCGGCCTCGTACAGGGTCACACCGGAAAGGCCCGCGATCGAGCGGCCCGGCTCGACCGTGAGGCGCGGCACCGGCAGCCCGGCCGACTCGCACACCTTGGTGACGATCTCGCGGAGGCCGTCCGCGATGACCTTGACGTCCAGGGACTCGTCGCCCGTGACGTACGGGATGCCGTATCCGCCGCCGAGGTCCAGCTCGGGGAGCACCACGCCGTGCTCCTCCTTGATCTCGACCAGCAGGGTGGCGAGACGGCGGGCGGCGACCTCGAAGCCGCCGACGTCGGTGATCTGCGAGCCGATGTGCGAGTGCAGGCCGGTCAGTTCGAGCTGCGGCAGCGCGAGGATGCGCCGCACCGCCTCCGCGGCGGCGCCGCCGCTCAGCGACAGGCCGAACTTCTGGTCGTCGTGGGCGGTCGCGATGAACTCGTGGGTGTGCGCCTCGACCCCGACGGTCACCCGGATCATGACCTTGGGCCGTACGCCGTGCTTCTCGGCGAGGAAGCCGAGGCGGGCGATCTCCTCGAACGAGTCGACCACGATGTGGCCGACGCCGGTCTGGACGGCCTTCTCCAGCTCGGCGAGCGACTTGTTGTTGCCGTGCAACGTGATCCGCGCGGGCGGGAAGCCCACGCTGAGCGCGACGGCGAGCTCGCCGGCACTGCACACGTCGAGGCCGAGCCCCTCCTGGTCGATCCAGCGGGCGACCTCCCGGCACAGGAAGGCCTTGGCCGCGTAGTGGACCTCGCCGTCGTGGAAGGCCGAGCGGTATTCGCGGCAGCGGGAGCGGAAGTCCTCCTCGTCGACGACGTACAGCGGTGTGCCGAACTCCTTCGCCAGGTCGCGTACGTCGATGCCGCCGATGGTGACGGCTCCGCCGGTCCGGCCCGACGTTCGCGGCCAGATGGCCGGTTCGAGCGTGTTGAGGTCGGCGGGCGTGTGCGGCGGACGCTCCTCGGGCGGTCCGGCGGTCACGGCGACGATCGTGGAGGCGGCGTGCAGGTCGCCGGCTGGGTGGGCGAATCGACTCACCCGCACGAGGCTAGCCGACCCGGCGATTCTCCCGCGCCCGCTGCTCACCCTGCGAGACAACGTGTGGAAGATATTCTGTGCTGCAGGTCATCCTGCGTACTGTTTCCGGCCGGTTTCCGCTTTTGCTCAGATTTTGCGGGCTCAGATTTCACGGGGCGGGGTGACGCCGAGTTCGCGCAGGCCCGTGGCGAGCACCGCGCGCACCGCCTCGCCCAGCCGCACCCGCGCGGCGTGGACGTCCGAGGGCTCCTCGTCGCCCCGGGGAATCGGCGCGGCGTGCTCGAAGGCGTCGTGGTAGGCCGCGGCCAGTCGTTCGAGATACACCGGCCAGGCCGGATCGCGGCTCTCCCGCCTGCTCGGCAGCTCCGCGAGGACCCGCAGCACCGCCCGGTCGTACGGGCCGTCCAGCCGTCCGGGGCGCACGCCGGCGCCGGTCGCGACGCCGAGATCACGCGCCCAGCGCCGTACGGCCTCGGCCCGCGCGTACGCGTATCTGACGGCGAAGCCGGGGTTGTCCCACGTACGGGGGAAGTCCGGCCACGGCCCCGTGCCCGTCGCCGGGAGGAGTGCTTCTCGAGGTGCGGGTTCGGCGGGCGGAACGTCGGCGAGGACGTCCTCCGGTTCGGTGACGGCGATGACGAGGAAGCCGTTCGGCCGGACGTCCACCCGCCCGACCCCCGGGACGGCCCGCAGCCGTCCGGCCAGCCGCTCCGCCGTCTCTTTCGCCGTCTCTTCGGGGGGCTCGCCGGTCCCCCGCAGCGCCGCCGCCGAGGCGAACGTCGCCTCCCGTTCCCACGAGCCCTGGGGAACGGGCGGCGAGCCGAGGACGGCGGCCAGCGCCCTGACGATCACTCGCCGTCCTCCACGGGCGGCGTCCGGCGCCCGTGGTTCCGTTCTGCGGGGCTCGCGATGGTCATCGCGGCCAGCCTAACGCCGGCGCCGGGGGCGCTCAGAGCAGGAGGGCGAGAGGCTCGGCCGGGACGTACCCCTCCATGCGCGCCGAGGAGAGCAGCGCGCCCTCCGCCGAGTCACGGACGCAGACGTAGGAGTAGCGGTCGGCCGAGTAGACCCGCACCCCGTCCGTACGGCACTGCCGCATCAGCACCTCGCCCCACTCCTCCGAGACGTCGGCGAGGCCGAGGTCGGTGAGGGTCTGGCGGCGGGCCAGGACGGTGCCCCCGGCGACCTCCGGCAGGAACCGGTGCTCGGCCCCCGGCTGGCGCAGCAGCGTGGCCCCGGTCGCGGGCAGGTGCGCGTAGAAGGACGCCTTCCCGAGCACCTCGGCGTCGGTGGAGGCGAAGTGCCGGACGAGGTCGGCCAGGTAGTGCTCGCCGTACAGGTCTCTCGGGTCGAGCACCGCCACGTGGTCGCCGTCGGCCAGCCGGACCGCGCGGTCGAGGGCGGCGCCCCGCGTGATCGGCTCCTCGGTGACGCGGACCACGACGTCGAGGCCGGGGCAGGCCTGGCGGACGGTCTTGTCCACCAGCCCGGCGTCCAGGCCCTCCGCGACGATCACGAGCTGGCCGGGCCGGTCGATCTGGCGGGCCACCTGGGCGAGCAGGTGGTCGAGCTCGGCCTGACCGGCGACCGCGGCGACCGCCGTGATCACGCCGCTGCCCCGCACGCTGGGCACGCCGAGCGTGTCGAGGATCGGGTCGAGCAGCGGCGTCACGCCGGCGCCGGCCCGCCAGGCGAGGTGCGCCTCCCTGGCCAGCCGCTCGGTGTCGGCCATGAACATCTCGGCCGCCGCGACGATCTCCTCGCCCTTGGCCCCGGCCCGCACCTGGAGCACCGGGGTGCCGCAGGCCGTGACCTCTCCTATCGTCCGCGGCTCGGCGTCGGCGCCCGCGATCACCAGGGCCGGCTGCCGGTAGGCCGTCAGCACGTCGTCGTACGCCGTGTCGTCGTCGCCCTGGCCGGCCAGCGGCCTCCAGGCGGCCGATCCGTCGGCGGGAGGGGTGACGGTGCCGAGGGTGACGATCTCCCCCGTACGGCCGCCCTCGGCGGGGATGGGATTGTGCACCCGGGGCTGGATCGCGTGCGGGAGCACGCCGACCCGGTCGTGCCGCAGCGCCGCGCGCCACTCGCGGGCCCGGGCCTCGGTGGTGGTCAGCACCCACTCGAAGTGCTCGGCCGCCGGAACCCCCCGCGACACCGCGCCTCCGGAGTGCCAGAAGACCGTCTTGATCCCCCGCTTGCGGCAGGCCGCCACCAGATCGCGCAGCGCCCGCGTCTCCCCGGCCAGCGCCTCCAGCCAGCGTCCGCCGTTCCCCTGCCGCGGGCCGGGCCGTACGGACTCGACGAACAGCACGTGCGGCCGCTGCTGGTCGAGCATGGCCTCCCAGTTGTCCGGGCCGAAGTTGGTCACCAGCCGCCACTCGTACCGCAGCAGCGCCTCGGTCTGCCGGTCGACGATCGCGGCGACCGTCATGTACGGCCGTGCCGTGGGGCCCTTGGGGACCACGAAGTGCTCGGCGAGCGGCGCGGAGACCTGCGGGGGCTTCGGCTGGGGCTCGGCCGCGATGGCCTTCGCCTCCTCGACGACGGGGATCTCCGGCTTGAAGTCCGAGCGCCTGGGCGCCGGGCGCTTCCTGATCGGCGTCTTCAGCGTCTTGGCCACCGAGCCGGGGTTCTTGCTGTGGATCGCGTCGCCGAGCTTGCTCCACCGGCTGTCCTGGAGCGAGGCGAGCTTCCAGTTGGCGACCTCGGTCTGGTAGCGCTGCTCGGCGAGTTGCTTGGCGAGTTGCCTGTTCTGCCGCTCCGCCGTCTTCAGCCGCGCCTCGGCCTCGCGCGTCTTGGTCACGGCCTCGGCCTCCGCGCGCGCCACCTCCTCCAGCCGCCGCTGGTAGTCGCCGATCAGCCGGGTGAGCTCCGCCGCGTTGGCCGCCTGTTCCACCGCCTCCGCCAGCGCCCGCCGCAGCACCGCCGGGTCGCTCCGCTCAGGCTGTCCGGCTGCCGGTTCGCTCAGCTCGCTCATAAGGGGTGACTCCGCGGTAGGCCATCAGGACGCAAGTCACAATATTCGCAGAACCCCCTGATCATTCTCAGCCGGAGGCGCGACCCCGCCGATCCCGGCACCTCGCCGCTCCACCCACCGTGTCAGCGACCAGTCGCTCACGCGACTTCCGACCAGCGGCTCACGTCCAAAGCGGCCAGACGACCACACACCACGCGACCAATTCGTCAGCGATCATGCGACCAACGTTTCACATGACCCTCCTCATGTGCCATCCTGAGCTGGTGAGAACCGCCTCGCAGACTCCTCTCGGCCGCGTCGTCCCTCGGCATGCGGAAAAGCCCGCGGCGGACGCGCTGAGTGACACGCGTGTGGTGCTGGTCAACGGCGCCCGCCAGAGCGGCAAGAGCACCCTCGTGCGCCTCCTGGCGAAGGAGAGGACCGCGGAATGGCGCAACCTGGACGCCCTCGTCGCACGACAGGCGGCGCAGGAGGATCCGGCGGGCTTCGTGGCGTTTCCCGACCTCGTGGTGATCGACGAGATCCAGCGGGTGCCCGAGCTGTTGCTGGCCATCAAGGAGCAGGTGGACGGCGACCCCCGGCCGGGACGCTTCCTGCTCACCGGATCCGCCCGTGTGCTGGGGTTGCGGGCGCTTCCCGACACGCTGCCAGGGCGCATGGAGACCATCGAGCTGTGGCCGTTCTCGCAGGGCGAGATCGACGGCACCCCGGACGGGTTCGTGGACGCCGTCTTCGCCGAAGGCGAAAACCTGCGTCACACGTCCACACTGTCACGCGCCGACTACGCCGAACGGGTCGTGCGCGGCGGCTTCCCCGAGGCGGTGGCCCGGGAGAACACGCGCAGGCGCGAGCGCTTCTTCGACTCGTACGTCTCGGACCTCATCGCCCGGGACGTCAGTCAGTTGTCGGAGATCGAGCGGACGGCCGAGATGCGCGCCCTGGTGCGGTCAGTGGCCGCCCGGTCGGGACAGCTGCTCGTAGGCAGCTCTCTCGGTGCGGCCGTGGGGCTGTCCACCGCGACCGTCAACCGCTATCTCGGCCTTCTCGAAGAGGTCTTCCTGATCAAGCGCGTCCCGGCCTGGTCACGCAATCTGAGCAGCCGGGCGGTCGGCACCCCCAAGGCGGCCTTCGTCGACTCCGGCGTGGCCGCGAACCTGCTGGGCGCCGACGCCAGAAGTCTTATACGGCCCGACGGTCAGTTCGGGCCGCTGCTGGAGGGCTTCGTCCTCATGGAGCTCGCCCGCCAGCTCACCTGGTCGGACGAGCGGGTGGAGCTCTTCCACTACCGGACCAAGGACAAGGTCGAGGTCGACGCGGTGCTGGAGAACCGGCAGGGCCGCGTCGTCGGCGTCGAGGTCAAGGCGTCCTCGACCGTACGCGGCGACGACTTCCGCGGCCTGCGCCACCTCGCCGACCGCCTGGGCGACGATTTCGTGGCGGGGATCGTCCTCTATACCGGCACGCAGACCCTCCCCTTCGGCCCACGCATGCGCGCAGTGCCGGTCAGCGCCCTGTGGCAGATCTGACGGCCGGTCCGAGCGCAGGACCGGCTGAGCCGTGCCTCCATGAAGGTCACTCACAGTTCTCGGGGCGCTGGCCGGAGCGCTGGAACTCCTCGACCGGGATGACCACGTCCACGACCTGCTGCTTGTGGTCGTCTGTCTTCGGCAAACAAATGGATCACGGTCTGTCGGTCCGATCGAGTTGGAGTATGACGAGGCCCGCGCTTCCGGGCCTTTTCCACAGCCTCCTGATCACTTTTGCCAGACGTGGGTCTTCGAACTCGTCCACCTGGTATGACGCGATCCTGGTGAGGGACAGCCGGGTGTTCTCCCACCGGTCCGACCGCATCGATACCCGATCAGACATCCCCTGGGAGTCGACCGCCCATCCGCGACCTTTCGCCAGGGCGACCACTTTCTCCAGCGCCTTCCGGCTGTCCGTGTTCCTCGTGTCAACGACCAGGACGTTCGTGACCGTGGTGTGGCCTTCCCAGGACAACTCCGACGTCGTATCCGCCACGATGCCGCCGATCCTTCGCACATCATCGACGACCGGGGGCCACACCCGAGATATCGAGGGGGAGAACCAGCAGCCGGCCAGAACGGCGAGCATGGCGAGCAGCGTCAAAGCCAGGCACATTCCGCAGCCCCGCAATCGCGGCCGCCTCCTCATCGTCCCAACCGACGACATACGCCCGAGGCACCTTCCTGTACGGCCGCTCACAAGCGGCGGCGTACGACCACAATCCTCAGATCGCGGTGGCGGTTCACCACGACCTCAGCACAGCACACCCCCGTCTGCCGACCATTCTCCACGGACTGCCGAGACCGTCACGTCATATTCGCCGCCTGCTCTGTTTCCAGCGGCATCGGGCGACTTGATGGAGACGAAAGCCGCACCGCCCGTTATCGCCTTGGTCAGGCACAACCTCTGCCCAACCGATGTCGACGAGTTTTCCCCCACATCGACGGCGCGCCAACCGTCCCGCGAAGAGACCTCCCGATAGAAGGAGAGGACGTCCGCTCCGTCATCGGTCAGAACATAGCTACGCCCGACGTAGACGTACTCATCGTCGCCGTCACAGCCGCTGTACTCGCTTCCCTTCTCCTTGACCCCCTCCGGGTGCACGAGAAAGCAGATATCGCGATGCCGGTTCCGGAGCCAACCGGCTGGGAGAGGAACAGAAATCCCCGCCGCTCTGGATGAACCATCCACGCGAGAAGCCGAGAATGAGGACCGCCATGCCGATGAACCCGGCTGCGACGGCCCCGGTAGCACAGACTTTCACAGGGAAGCGACACGCCCTTCCTCGAGAACGGGCTCGCACCCTATACGGCATGGACAGGGCCTCCGATACTTGTGATTTCGGATTGCCGCATCCGAAATAGCAGGCGCTCTTCCTGCCGGCGGCCCTGGCCGCGGTGGGATGGGTTCCGGTGCCCCGGGGCCGGGAGGTCCGTAGACTCGGCTGCGGTTCAAGGGAGGGCAAACCGTGCGCAAGGGTGAGTGGCCACGATTCCAGGCCAGGCCGTACGTCTGCGGGGCCGTCGGGCCCTACGAGCAGGCCAGGCTGGACCTGCTGGCACGGTCGGGGCCCGCCGTCCAGGCCGTGCACACCGCACCCGAGGCCGCGCTGCTCGCCTCCGCCCCCCTGGCGCCGTACGCGTCGGGCCCCGAGGCGACCGCGTACGCCTGGGAGGGCCGGCGGCCGGAGGCCGCGCCGGGCGCGAACGCGTGGCTGCGGGTCGCGGAGACGTACGAGACCCCGGGGCTGGTGGACGGCCAGGAGACGGTGGTCCTGCACACCGGCGGGCTGGGCCTGATCGACGTCTACTACCTCGCCGACGGGGACGCGGTCTACTTCTCCTCGCTCATCGAGCCTCTCCTCGCGCTGGCCCGGCGGCCGTACGAGGTGAACTGGGACGCGTGGGCGGCGATCCTCCGGCTGACCTACCCGCTGCTGGAGGACACGCCGTACCGCCAGATCCGGCGCCTGCCCGGCGCGACCGCGCTGACCTGGTCGCGGCGGGAGCGCACGCTGCGCGTCGACCGGCGCGCGCCGCGCTGGGTGCGGGAGGAGCCGGTCGACCGCGGGGTGACGGCCGGCGACCTGGTCACCTTGCTGCACGACGCGCTCGCGCCGTACGAACGGGTGCTGGTGCCGGTGAGCGGCGGGTACGACTCGCGGCTGCTGGCCAGCGTGGCGATGGCCCGGAAGATGGACGTCGAGTCGTGGACCACCAGCCCCGACGACGGCCTGGACCACGACATCGACTTCGCCCGCTACATCACCCGTGAGCTGGGCATCCCCCACCGGATCGTCCCGCAGTTCCCGGAGAGGTACCCCGAGGAGGCGCTGTGGGCGGCCCGCCGCCTGGAGTACCTCACCAGCCACCACGCCTGGTACTCCCCCTTCGCCAGGGAGGTGCACGGGGCGGGGCGGGCACTGGTGGACGGTCTCGCGGGCGGCCCGCTGATGAAGAACTTCCTGATCACCGCGGACGCCGTCGGCGCGGGGACGGGCGCGTCCCGCCGCGCGGCGCTGCTGAAGGCGCTGGCGACCGGCGACGCCCACATCCCCGTGCTGGGCGAGCAGGCCGCCGCGTGGATGGACGACCGGGTGAGCGCGGCCTTCACCCGGGCGACCTCGATGTTGCACGGCCACCGGGCCGAACTGCCGTTGAGCGTGCTCCACACCCGCACCGTGCGGGGCATCGCCCGCTCCCCGGTCAACCTCGTCGGCCCCGAGGCCACCCCGGTCTTCCCGTTCCTGCACCCGCCGTTCTTCGACGCGGCGCTGTCGGTGCCGGTCGCGGCCAAGGAGGGCGGGAAGTTCTACCGGGAGGTCCTGCGGGCCGCCAACCCCCGGGTGGCCGCGCTGCCGTCCACGAACACGCCGCTGCTGCCGAACCGCCGGGTGCCGCTGCGCTCGAACGGCCCGGCCGCCCGCGAGTGGAACCACCGAATGCTGGTCAAAGCCACGGAAATCCCGGGGCTGATGTCGCCCCAGATGCTGGAGGCGGTCGCCGCCGGGCCGGACGCGCTGACCGCTTTCGGCTCGTGGAACTCGCGGTTCTGGCTGCGGGCGCTGGTGGCGTTCGGAGCGTGGCTCGCCGACTACGAGGACCTGCTCGGCGACCTCACACCGCCCTGGAGCCTCCGGCCCGCGGCCGCCGTCCCCACCCCGTGAAAGCCGTCCCCACCCCGCAATAGGGGCCCGCCCTCGTAGGGGTTACGGCTCCGCACAGTTCGGAAAGACGGGTTGTGATCGCCGTCCGTGATCACCCGTAAGCAGGTAAAAACCGCATGTTAGGGGGGTGTCAGGCTTTCCAGTCAGGTCTAGGCCGATGGTAGTTTTGGCCAACTACAGCCAAACAACACGGCGTGAGCTTAAAAGCTCGGGTGTGACCTGACCACGCGCCCTTCTTTCCTCAAGCGAGAACCTGATGAACGCTGCTGCGCCCTGCCCTGACCCGGTTCCCGGGTCGTCCGGCGATCTCCCGGAGATCACCGACTTCGCCTCGCAGGACCCCCGCTGGTACAAGCGCGCGGTCTTCTACGAGGTGCTCGTACGCGGCTTCAAGGACTCCAACGGCGACGGCACCGGCGACCTGCGCGGGCTGACCGAGAAGCTCGACTACCTCTCCTGGCTGGGCGTCGACTGCCTCTGGCTGCTGCCGCTCTACCAGTCCCCGCTCAGGGACGGCGGATACGACATCGCCGACTACCTCAAGATCCTTCCGGAGTTCGGCGACCTCGGCGACTTCGTGAAGCTGATCGAGGCGGCCCACGAGCGGGGCCTGCGGGTCATCACCGACCTCGTCATGAACCACACCAGTGACCAGCACCCGTGGTTCCAGGCGTCCCGCACCGACCCCGACGGCCCGTACGGCGACTTCTACGTGTGGTCGGACGACCCGACCAAGTACTCCGGCGTCCCCATCGTCTTCGTGGGCACCGAGGAGTCGAACTGGACGTACGACCCGGTGCGCAAGCAGTACTACTGGCACCGGTTCTTCCACCACCAGCCCGACCTGAACTACGACAACCCGGCCGTCCAGGCGGCGATGATGGAGGTCATCCGCTTCTGGCTCGACCTCGGCGTGGACGGGTTCCGGCTGGACGCGGTGCCGTACCTGTTCGAGCGCGAGGGCACCTCCTGCGCCGGGCTGCCCGAGACGCACGCCTACCTCAAGAGCATCCGCGCCGAGGTTGACCGGATCTACCCCGACCGGGTGCTGCTGGCCGAGGCCAACGGCTGGCCCGAGGACGTGGTCGAGTACTTCGGCGACCCCACCCGGGGCGGCGACGAGTGCCACATGGCCTTCCATTTCCCGCTGATGCCGCGGATCTTCATGGCCGTACGCCGGCAGAGCCGCGAGCCTATCTCCGAGATCATGTCGCGGACCCCCAAGCTGCCGGAAAGCGCCCAGTGGGGCATCTTCCTCCGCAACCACGACGAGCTGACGCTCGAAACGGTGACGGAGGAGGAGCGTGACTACATGCACGCCGAGTACGCCAAGGACCCGCGCATGCGCGCGTACCTGGGCATCCGGCGGCGCCTGGCCCCCCTGCTGGACAACGACAGGGACCAGATCGAGCTCTTCACGGCGCTGCTGCTCAGCATGCCGGGCTCGCCGGTCATGTACTACGGCGACGAGATCGGCATGGGCGACAACATCTGGCTGGAGGACCGCGACGCGGTCCGCACGCCGATGCAGTGGACCCCCGACCGCAACGCCGGGTTCTCCGAGGCCGACCCCGGACGGCTGTACCTGCCCGTGGTCATGGACCCGGTGTACGGCTACCAGGCGGTCAACGTGGAGGCCCAGATCAAGAGCGAGTCGTCGCTCCTCCACTTCACCCGGCGGATGCTGCAGATCCGGCGTGAGCACCCGATCTTCGGCACCGGCGCCTACACCGAGCTGTGGTCGCCGAACCCGAGCGTGCTGGCCTTCCTGCGGGAGGAGGGCGACGACGTGGTCCTGTGCGTCAACAACCTCTCGCGCTTCGCCCAGCCGGTCGAGCTCGACCTGCGGCGCTTCGCCGGGGTCGTCCCGGTCGAGTGCCGCGGCGGGGTCGCCTTCCCCACGATCGGCGACCTGCCCTATCTGCTCACGCTGCCGGGGTACGGCTTCTACTGGCTGTCGCTGCGCCGGGCCCCCGGAGCCGGGATCTTGGAGGCCTGAGCCGTACGCTCAGCGGGCGGTGACGGGCACCCGGGCCCGCGCCGCCCGGCGGGCGGGGATCAGCGCCACCAGCGACGCGGCGCCGATCGCGATCAGGAGGGCGGCGGCGAGCATCCCGGGAGTCGGCGCGCGGCCGATGCCCGCCCCGACGCCGCTGCCGCGGCCCTCCAGGTCGATCAGCGCCCGCGACCAGAACGCCCCCGCCGCGGCCCCGGCCACGACCCCCACCGCGGCCGGCAGGCCGGCGGCGGTGACCAGGGTCGCCGTGACCTGGCGGGGGGTGAGGCCCATGGCCTTGAGCACCGCGAGGTCGAGGACGTGGTCGCGCAGGCCGAGGGCGCTGGCCGTGAGCAGGTTGGCCAGCCCGATCAGGGCCAGCACGACGACCAGCGCGACGATGATCACGCGGACGACCGCCAGCCGCTCGGCCGGGTTCACCGCCCGGGTCACCTCCAGCCCCTGCTCCTGCAGCCGGGCGCGCACCTGCGCCGCGTCGGCGCCCGGCCGCAGCACCAGGGCGTAGAACCGGGGCGGCAGCGCGTCCTTCGCCGCCAGGCTGTCCAGCCCGAACGACAGCACCTCGCCGTCCTGCTCGGGCTCGATCACCCGGCCCACGATCCGCACGATCAGCGGCGTGCCGCCGATCGTCATCCGGACCCGGTCGCCGACCCGCACGCCGAGCAGGTCGAGCAGTCCCTGGCCGGCCACCGCCTCGCCCCGGTCGGCGAACATGCGGCCCTCCACCACCGGGAAGGGGTACGGGTCGGAGGAGAGGCCGAGGGCGCGGGTCCGCACGGTCCTCGTCTGCCAGGGCACGAGCGCGTCGAGTTCGGCCCCCGGATAGGCCGCGACCACGTCGGGGTCGGCCATCACCCGCTGCCGGGCCTCCTCGGCGGTCATGTCGCCCGGCCGGATGCTCAGCGCCGCGGCCTGTCCCACGCTCTCCGGGTGGCGGCCGAAGTCGTCCAGCGTCGCCCAGCAGCCGAGCCCGATGGTGATCAGCATCATCGGCAGGGCCACCCCGCAGGCCGTGAGCGCGGCGGGCGTCCTGCGGGTGAAGGCGTCCCTGGCGCCGAGGACGAGCGCGGGCGGCAGCCGTACGAGCAGGGCGACCCGGGCCAGCCGGGACAGGCGCCCGCGCGGCGGCGCGGCGGGGGCGGCCGGGAGCGGCGGGACGCGCCCGCCGCGCCAGGCCGGGACCAGGACCGCCACCAGCACCGCCAGCGCGGTCCCCGCGACGATCGCCGCGAGGGGCCCGGCCGACAGCGGCACCGCGACCGTCTCCCCCATCGCGTACGCCGTGACCAGCCGGGAGGCGAGCACGCCGAGGGCGATGCCGAGCAGCCCCAGCGTGCCGTGCTCGGCGAGGAGCATCCGGACGACCTGGCCCCGGGTGAACCCGAGCGACTTGAGCGTGGCGATGTCGCGCAACTGGGTCAGCACCCGGCCGCCGGCCGCGTTGGCGAGCGCCAGCGCGGCGGCGACCAGGCCGGCGACGCCGAACAACGCGAGCAGCAGACCGAGCAGCCGGTCGTCCAGCTCCATCGAGGCGCGCACCTCGCGCCAGGTCGTCACCCGCTGCACCTGGTTGCGCAGCGTGAAGACGGCCCGCTGGACGACGAGGTCGGTGTCGGCGGGGTCGGCGAGGCGCAGCCCGGTCACGGCCTCCGTACGGCCGGGCGCGGGCTCCACGAGGTCGAGGGTCTGGCCGAGCGTCCAGGCCAGGCCGGGGGTCCACTCGGGGTAGAAGCCCTGGTCTCCGCTCTCGGCCAGCCCGGCGACGGTCAGCCGGTGGGTCGCGCCGTTCAGGCCGGTGACGGTGAACGGGCTGCCGGGCCGCAGGCCGAGGGCGCGGGCGAACGACCGCTCGACGACCACGCCGTCCGGGGCGCGCGGGTCGAGCCAGCGTCCCTCGCGCGGCAGCGGGCGCGCCACGGAGGTGAAGGCGGCCGGCGTCTCCCGCAGGGTGATCGGCACCCGCCGGCCGCCGGTGGCGAGCGTGGCGGGCGCGCTGCGGTACGGCCCCGCCACCTCGGTCACGCCGGGCAGGCCGCGCAGGGCCGACACGTCGGGGACGTCCTTGCTGTGGATCCAGATGTGCGCGCCGTGACTGCGCTCGAACAGGCCCCGCCAGGGGTTGGTGCCGCCCTCCAGCAGCGTGGCCGCGACGATCAGCGCGGTGACGATGCCCGCGACCGCGAGCACCGTGAGGCCCGCCTGGCCCCGGCGGGCCCGCAGGTCCGCGCGGATCCAGCGCAGCTCCGCGCTCCTCGGCACGGTCAGGTCACCCCCTCACGGTCGTCTGCTCGCGGGCATCCGGTGGTGCGCATCCGGTTCAGCTCCGGAGTTCGACGACGTCCCCGGCCCCGCCGGCGGGCCGGCGGCGCACGCGGGGGATGGCGCCGTCGTCGACGATCTGGCCGTCGAGCAGGCTGACGACGCGGTCGGCCATGCTCGCGACGCGGGCGTCGTGGGTGACCAGCACGATCGTCTGCCCCTGGCGGTGCACCCGGCCGAGCAGGCGCAGCACGTCGCGGGTGTTGCGGCTGTCGAGGTTGCCGGTGGGCTCGTCGGCGAGCAGCAGCCGGGGCTGGTTGGCGAGCGCGCGGGCCAGCGCCACCCGCTGCTGCTCGCCCCCGCTGAGCTGCGCGGGGGCGGCGTCCGCCCGGTCGGCCAGGCCCAGCTCGCCGAGGAGGTATTCGCGCCGCTCGCGGGCGTGCCGGGGCGAGGCGCCGCCGAGCAGCGCGGGAAGCTCGACGTTGTCGGCCACGGTCATGTTGCCCACAAGATTGAAGAACTGGAACACGAACCCGATCTGCTCCCGGCGCAGCACCGCCCAGCCGCTCTCCGACAGCGTGTCGGCCCGCCTGCCGTCCAGCCAGATCTCGCCGCTCGACCGCGTGTCCAGGCCGCCGATCATGTGGATCAGCGTGGACTTGCCCGACCCGGACGGCCCGGTGATCGCGACGAACTCCCCCGCCTCGACCGTCAGGTCGACCCCGCGTACGGCCGGCACGGGCAGCCCGCCGGTCTGATAGATCTTGACCAGGTTGACCACCCGGACGACGGGTGTATCCGACATACCGCTCACCCTAACCGCGTCGCGCCGCCGCCTCGCCCGGGTGCCGCCACGGGATCACTGCAGCTCCTCCTGGCAGCGCTCCAGCCAGTCGAGGTCGGCCTGCAGGTGGAGCATCGCGCCCTCGATGAGCAGGAGGGACGCGCGGTTGTCCGGATCGGTCCGCTCGGCCGCCTCGGCCAGCTCGCCCAGGTCTCTCATGAGCGAAAGGTAGTGCCGGCGCTGCCGGTTCACCAGGGCCATGCGGTCGGCCAGGCCGGTCAGCGGGGCGAGCACGAGCTTCATGAAGAACTCGTCGCGGACCCGGGGACCCTCGGTGGGCTCGTCCACCCAGGTCTCCAGCGCCTCCCGCCCGGCGGCGGTGATGTAGTAGACCTTCTTGTTCGGCCGGTTGGCCTGCTCCACGTCGACCGCGCGGACGTACCCGTCCTTCTCCAGCCGGCCCAGCGTCACGTAGATCTGGCCGATGTTGGGCGAGGGATAGGCGATGCCGAAAATCGACTCAAGAGCCTGTTTGAGCTCGTAGCCATGGGCAGGTTCCTTCGCCAGGAGCGCCAGCAGCGCCTGCCGCACGCGCCCACCCCCAGACCGTCGGAGCAGTTACCGGAGCGTTACCCGCCCATCCGTTGACGGTCACATTATCGCTATGCATAACATGCATGCACCTACCTAACACGTATGTAACCGGTTTTTCACGCGGAGGCCATATCGTTCGCCGAGCCGTCGCCGTCCTGGCCGCCTTCCTGGTGGCCGGATGCGCGGGGCTCACGGACACCGGCGCCGGCCCCACGACCGGCACCGGGGGAACCGGGCCGATCACGCTCGCGATCGGCCGGGACACCACCGCCTACCTCCGCCCGTTGCTGGACCGGTGGAACCAGGGCCACCCGGACGAGCGGGTCACGCTGCTCGAACTGCCCGAGGCGTCCGACGAGCAGCGCGCCCAGATGGTGGCGAACCTGCAGGCCCGTAACGACGTGTACGACGTGCTCGCGCTCGACGTGATGTGGACGGCCGAGTTCGCCGACGCCGGGTGGATCGTGCCGCTCGACCGCAGCCTGTTCCCCCTCGACAAATTGCTCGGGGGGGTCGCGGACACCGCGATCTACCGCGACCGGCTGTGGGCGGCGCCGTACACGAGCAACGCCGGGTTGCTCTACTACCGGTCCGACATCCTGAAGAAGGAGCACCTCAAGCCGCCCAGAACCTGGGCGGAGCTGCGCGACCAGGCCAGGCGCCTGGGCGCGAAGTATCACATCGGGGGATACGCCGGTCAGTTCCTGCCGTACGAGGGACTGACCGTCAACTTCGCCGAGGCCGTGCAGTCGGCGGGCGGGTCCATCCTCAGCCCGGACGCCCGCACGGTCACGATGGACCTCGGCAGCGCGCGGGCCGCGCTCGGCTTCCTCGTCGGCGGTGTCACGGAGGGGTGGATCCCCCGCGAGGCGCTGACGTACAAGGAGGAGGAGTCGCGGCTCGCCTTCCAGGAGGGGCGGCTGCTGTTCGCCCGCAACTGGCCCCACGCGTACGGCCCGGCCACGCACTCCCGGCTCGCCGGGAAGTTCGCGGTCACCCGGCTGCCTGGCCTG
Organism: Microbispora cellulosiformans; assembly: GCF_008728085.1. NCBI lineage: Bacteria > Bacillati > Actinomycetota > Actinomycetes > Streptosporangiales > Streptosporangiaceae > Microbispora > Microbispora cellulosiformans. Next base: position 152,219 of record NZ_VYTZ01000018.1, read on the forward strand.
AACGGGCCCGGGTCCAGCTCGCTCGGCGGCTACAACCTCGCCGTCAGCGCCTTCTCCAAGCGGCAGAAGTCGGCGCTCGACTTCATCCGCTACTTCACCGGCCGGGACAACGAACGGCTCGTCCTCACCGAGGGGTCGTTCCCCCCGGTCTGGGCTGATCTGTACGACGACCCGGAGCTCATCAGGCGGTTCCCCTACCTGCCCGTGCTCAAGGAGGCCATCCTCTCGGCACGGCCCAGGCCGGTCACCGCCGGCTACAACCAGGTCAGCCTGGTCATCTCCAGCGCCGTGTCCGGCGCGCTCGCACTCGCCAAACCCGTAGACGAGACCGTCGCCGACCTGAAACAGGGGCTCGGCGAGGTCATCCAGCCCGGAGGATAGATAGATATGCGGAAACTTCCCCCCATCATGGTCGCGTGCCTCGCTCTTGCCGCCGCCGCCGCGTGCGGCAGCGACTCCGGCGGCGACACCGGCTCCGGCAACGCCCCGGCCGCCTCGGGCAGCGCGCCGGCCGCCGGGGGCGCCAAGCCCCTGGAGGGAGAGAAGATCGAGATCGCCGCGAAGTGGACCGGCGACGAGCAGGCCAACTTCGAGAAGGTGCTGAAGGCCTTCGAGGAGAAGACCGGCGCCACCGTCACCTACGCCTCCACCGGTGAGGACACCGGCGCCTACCTCGGCCCCCGCATCGAGGGCGGCAACCCTCCGGACGTCGCGATCCTGCCCCAGCCCGGCCTCGTGCAGCAGTACGCCGACGAGAACGCGCTGAAGCCGCTGAGCCCTGAGGTGCAGGCGCAGATCGACCAGAACTACACGCCGTACTGGAAGGATCTCGGCTCGGCCAAGGGCCAGGTCTACGGCGTGCTCGTCAAGGCGGCGCACAAGTCGCTCATCTGGTACCGCCAGGGCGCCTTCGACGACGCCGGGGCGCAGCCCGCGTCCACCTGGGACGACCTGATCAAGAACGCGCAGACGCTCAGCGACTCCGGCGTCGCGCCGTTCGCCCTGTGCGGGGCCTCCGGCTGGACGCTCACCGACCTCTTCGAGAACGTCTACCTCTCGTCCGCCGGCCCGGAGAACTACGACAAGCTGGCCAAGCACGAGATCCCGTGGACCGACGCCTCGGTCAAGACGGCCCTGGAGAAGATGGCGCAGATCTTCGGCAAGAAGGAGTTCATGCTCGGCGGCTCGTCCGGCGCGCTGCAGACCGACTTCCCGACCTGCGTCACCCAGGTGTACGGCCAGAAGAAGGCCGCGATGGTCATCGAGGCCGACTTCGTCGCCGCCTCCGTCGGGCAGTCGGGCGCGAAGGTCGGCGAGGACGCCAAGATCATGCCGTTCCCGAAGGCGGGCGACACCGCCCCCGTCGTGCTCGGCGGCGACGTCGGCGTGGCGATGAAGGACACCAAGGGCGCGATGGCGCTGCTGGAGTTCCTGGCCAGCAAGGAGGGCGGCGAGGTCTGGGCCAAGCAGCCCGGTTACCTCTCCCCCAACCGCAACGTCTCCCCCGACAACTACCCCGACGACCTCACCAAGCAGCTCGCCCAGACGATCATCTCGGCCGGCGAGTCGGTGCGGTACGACATGTCCGACCTCGCCCCCAGCGCCTTCGGCGGCACCGACGGCAAGGGCGAGTGGAAGGACCTGCAGGACTTCCTCCGCAACCCCTCCGACGTGAAGGGCGCGCAGGAGAAGCTCGAGGCCGACGCCGCCAAGGCCTTCAAGAAGTAGAGGGGGGACGGCCGTGACCGAACGGTTGGACGGCCCGCAGGCCGCCGGCGGCGACGACTCCGCCGCCGGGGCCTCCTCCGGACCGCACGACACCCCCGCGGAGCCCACCCCGGCAGCGCGGCTGGGGCCGTCGCCGAAGCTGGCGGTGATGTTCCTGCTGCCCGCGGTGCTGCTGCTCGCCGCGTGGATGATCTATCCGCTGGTCTACTCGATCTGGCGCAGCCTGTTCGACGCGACCGGCGGCACCTTCGTCGGGCTGCGCAACTACATCTCGATCTTCACCGACTCCGGGACGCTCACCACGATCAGGAACAACATCATCTGGGTCGTGGTGGCCCCCGTCGTCGTCACGGTGCTCGGCCTGATCTTCGCGGTGCTCACCGAGCGCATCCGGTGGTCGACGGCGTTCAAGCTCGTGCTGTTCATGCCGATGGCCGTCTCCCTGCTCGCCGCGGGCGTCATCTTCCGCCTCGTCTACGAGCAGGACCCGGACAAGGGCGTCGCCAACGCCATCATCACCACCGTCCACGACGCGTTCTCCTCCAGCGCCGGCTATCCCGGCGCCCGGCCCCGGGACAACGACCAGGCCCCGGCGGTCGCGAAGGGCGGCGCGGTGGTGACCCGGCAGCCCGCGCAGGCGGGGACACCGGTGCTGATCCCGCTCGTCGGCCTGAACCAGGACGCGGTCAAAGGCGCCGCGCCCGCCAAGGCCGCCGCCGGCGGCGACGGCGGCGACGGCCTGAGCGGCACCGTGTGGCTCGACGTCGTACGCGGCGGCGGGGGCACGCTCAACCAGGTCGACCCGCAGGAGAAGGGCCTCGCCGGCGTGACGGTCGAGGCGGTCTCCGGCGGGGTGGTCAAGGCGACGACCGAGACGGCCGCCGACGGCACGTTCCGCTTCGCCGGCCTGCCCGCCGGGTCCTACGACGTACGGCTGCCGCAGTCGAACTTCGCCGCGCCCTTCAACGGCATCACCTGGCTGGGGCCGTCGCTGATCACTCCCGCGATCATCGGCGCGTACATCTGGGTGTGGGCCGGTTTCGCGATGGTGCTCATCGCCGCGGGCCTCTCGGCGATCCCGCGCGACGCCCTGGAGGCGGCCCGCATCGACGGCGCGACCGAGTGGCAGGTGTTCCGCAGGATCACCGTCCCCCTGCTCGCGCCGGTCCTGCTGGTCGTCTTCGTGACGATGATCATCAATGTCCTGAAGGTCTTCGACCTGGTGTTCATCATCGCGCCCGGCTCGGTGCAGCCACAGGCCAACGTGATCGCGCTGGAGATGTGGCGCGTCTCGTTCGGCGGCGGCGGCAACCAGGGCATGGGAAGCGCGCTGTCGATCTTCCTGCTCCTGCTGGTGGTGCCCTTCATGATCTTCAACATCCGCCGGTTCAGGAGGGACGAGCGATGACGACCGTGGCCGAGCCGGCCATCGAGCCGAACCCCGCGTCCGCGATCCGGCGGGGAGCGGTGTCCCGGATCGCCGACCGCCTGGGCGGCGGCCTGGTCCAGGTCTTCCTGATCCTGATCGCGTTGTTCTGGCTGCTCCCGACCCTGGGCCTGCTCGTCGTGTCGCTGCGCGGCGAGACCGACAACAACTCGTCGGGCTGGTGGACGCTGTTCACCAAGCCGGCGCAGCTCACCTTCGAGAACTACTCGAACCTGCTCGCGTCGGGCTTCGGCGCGTCGTTCTGGAACACCGTGCTGATCACGGTGCCCGCGACCCTGCTGGTGATCGGCATCGCCGCCATGGCGGCGTACGCGTTCGCCTGGATCGAGTTCCCCGGCAGGGACACGGTCTTCCTCGTGGTCATCGCCCTGCTGGTCGTCCCCGTGCAGATCGCGCTGATCCCCATCGCCAAGTTGTACGGCCTCCTGGGGATCTTCGGCTCGATTCTCGGGGTCGTGCTGTTCCACGTGGCGTTCGGCCTGCCGTTCGCCATCTTCCTGCTGCGCAACTTCTTCGCGGGCATCCCGCGCGAACTGCTGGAGGCGGCGCGGATGGACGGCGCGCCGGAGTGGCGGATCTTCGTCACCGTGGTGTTCCCGCTGGCCAAGCCCGCGATCGCGTCGCTCGGCATCTTCCAGTTCCTGTGGGTGTGGAACGACCTGCTCGTCGCGCTGGTGTTCGCCGACACCGACAACCAGCCGATGACGAAGGCACTGCAATCCCAGATGCGGCAGTTCGGCACGAACGTGGACATCCTCGCGCCGGGCGCGTTCCTGTCGCTCCTCGTCCCGCTGGTGCTGTTCTTCGCCTTCCAGCGGTACTTCGTGCAGGGCATGCTCGCGGGTTCGGTCAAATAGGGCCGGCCGGAGGCCCCCTCGGGGGCCTCCGGAACCTCCGCATCAGGTTGACATACCGGGGAAACGTCCCATCTGTGGCAGGCTGTACGAGAAGAACGTCGGATGCCCGCTTCACGGGGGTAGGCGGGCATCCGATCTTTCCGCCGCCGGGCCGTACGGGGCCGGAAAAGCCGATAGAGTCCGCGGACATGTCAGGACGTCCGTTGCAGGAACTCGTGGAAACCGGATGGGCCGAGGCCCTCTCACCCGTGGCCGGGCGCATCGCCGCCATGGGCGACTTCCTCAGGCAGGAGATCGCGGAGGGCAGGCAGTACCTCCCGGCAGGGGACAACGTCCTCCGCGCCTTCCGGCAGCCGCTGAGCGAGGTCCGGGTGCTGATCGTCGGCCAGGACCCCTACCCCACCCCCGGCCACCCCGTCGGCCTGAGCTTCTCCGTGGCCCCGGACGTGCGGCCGCTGCCGGGCAGCCTCGTCAACATCTACAAGGAGTACACGGCCGACCTCGGCCACCCCCTGCCGTCGAACGGCGACCTCACCCCGTGGACCGAGCAGGGCGTGCTCCTGCTCAACAGGGTGCTGACCGTGATGCCCGGCAAGCCCGCCTCACACCGGGGCAAGGGCTGGGAAGAGGTGACCGAACGGGCCATCACCGCCCTGGTCGAGCGCGGCGGCCCGCTCGTCGCGATCCTGTGGGGGCGGGACGCCCGCAACCTGCGCCCCATGCTCGGGCAGGTGCCGTGCGTCGAGTCGGCCCACCCGAGCCCGCTGTCGGCCCGCAGCGGCTTCTTCGGCTCCCGCCCGTTCAGCCGGGCCAACGCCCTTCTGGAGCAGCAGGGCGGAACTCCGGTGGACTGGAAGCTGCCGTGACGGCCCACCGATAGGATCACCACCATGAGCGATGGAACGGACACCGGTCGCTATCTGCGGCTCACCGTCGACCTGGTGGTCGAGGTCCTCGACGTGGACGCGCTGCAGGCGGCGGCGCTCGCCGAGATCCGCGACCCCCAGGCCGAACTGGACGACGCCGAGCGGCAGGAGCAGATCGAGCTGGTCAACTCCGACGAGACGGGTGCGGCGGCCCTGCAGTGGCTGATCGAGCCCGACCACGTGCTCGGCCTGGTCGAGCACGTCACCGAGGTCGAACCGCGGGAGGCGATGCTCGGGGTCGAGCCCTCGGACGGCATGCTGGAAGACGAGGACGACCACGACCACGACCACGACCACGATCACGAGGAGCACGGCCACTGACCGGCGGAACGAGCTTGCCCGGCGGGCCGCGCAAGTCGTAAAGTCGGGCCACTCTGAACCGGGCACTCCCCCAGAAGTACGCCGCAGAACGGGGAGCGTATCGCGAAGGCCCTGAGGGGGCGGCACGTTCTGTCCGCATGCCCTCTCGGAGGCAACTGTGTTGAACGTGGGTCTCGGCCTGCCCGTCACTGATCCCGAATCCCTGCTCGACTGGGCCCGGCGCGCCGACGCCGGTCCCTTCACCACTCTCGGCCTGCTGGACCGTCTGGTCTATGACAATCCCGAACCGCTGGTCGCCCTCTCCGTGCTCGCCGGCGCCACCTCACGCGTCCGGGTGCAGACCGAGGTGCTCCTCGCGCCGCTGCGCGAGACCGCCCTGCTCGCCAAGCAGGCCGCGACCCTCGACCGCCTCTCCGGCGGACGTCTGGTCCTCGGGCTGGGCGTCGGCGGCCGCGAGGACGACCACCACGCCGCGGGCACCGACATCCGCACGCGGGGTCGCCGTCTCGACACGCAGATGGCGGTCCTGCGCCGCGTCTGGGCCGGCGAGCCGTACGGGGAGGGGGCCGGTCCCATCGGCCCGGTCCCGGCCCGTCCGGGCGGCCCGGAGGTCCTCTTCGGCGGATTCAAGCCCGCCGCGCTCCAGCGGGTGGCCCGCTGGGGTGACGGCTTCCTCTGCGCCGCCGCGCCCTCCTGGGCCGGTCCGCTGTTCGACACCGTCCGTACGGCGTGGCGGAAGCACGGGCGGGACGGCGCCCCGCGCATGGTCGCCCAGGTCAACGCCGCACTCGGGCCCGAGGACGTGATCGAGGAGGCGCGCCGGGCCATGGCCGCCTACTACCGGTTCACGGAAGCCGCGGACCACATGGTCGCCGGGATGCGCACCACCCCGGCCGAGATCCGCGAGGCGATCGCGCGGTTCGAGGACCTCGGCGCCGACGAGGTCATGCTGTACTGCCACGGACGCGACCCGGACCAGGTCGGCCGCTTCGCCGACATCCTGTCAGCTTCTCGGCCGTAAACAAACGACCGAGCTTGCAGCTCCTCGCCGTCGATGGATTCGACGGTTCAGGCCGCGTCGTCGGCAGCGTGACTCACTGCCCAGCCCGCGGCACCGCGCGCGGCGATGTTGCGGGCTGCGTTGACGTCGGCGTGCTCAGCGAAGCCGCACGACGTGCAGGCGAAGGTGGCCTGGTCGGGCCGGTTCCTTTTGTCCACGTGCCCGCATGAGGAGCAGGTCTGGGAGGCGTAGGCCGGATCCACATGGATCACGGCGACTCCGGCGCGGGCCGCCTTGTAGGCGATGAAGCTTCCCAGCTGGTGGAAGCTCCACGAATGCAGCGTGACCCGCTGGGGCTTGCGGAGCCGTACCCGTTCGCGGATACCGCCCAGGTCTTCCAGGGCGATGCCGCGTCCGGTGCGTTCTGCCTCGGTCACGATCTGCTTGGCGATGGTGTGGTTGATGTTCGCGGCGAACCGGGCCTCCTTGCGGCGGCGCCTTCTGGCCAGCCGTTTGGCGGACTTGGTGGCCTTGGCCTGCAACCGGCGGCGCAGCCGGCGCTGCCGGTGGCGGTGGGCGTTCAGGCCCTTGCCGCTGTGCCGGTCGCCGTCGCTGGTGGTCGCGATGGTGGCGATCCCCAGGTCCACGCCCACGAAGGCGTCCGGGACGGTGATGGGCCGGTCGGGGACATCGCAGGTGGCGATCAGAAACCACATGCCGTCCCGGCGCACCAGGTCCGATTCGCCTTTGCGGTGGGCGGCCAGCGTCGCCAGCTGCTCGGCAGATGCGGTGAAGGCCACATCACGCACCCGGCCGGCCGTCGTCCAGATCGACACCGTGCGCGCGTCGATCCGCCACGACAGGCATCGGTCGTCGAATGGCTGGGCGGCATCGGCGCGGAAGGTGATCGGTTCGGAGGTGACGCGGGCACGGCGTGCCGATCCTTGGGGGCCCAGGTTCCCGTTGCGGATGTTGGCGTGCAGCGTGGTGTAGGCGTCG
>NZ_VYTZ01000019.1:0-128383 GCF_008728085.1 Microbispora cellulosiformans
AGGCGCGGGCCGGTGTCACGGCCGACGAGCAGCCGGTAGAGCAGGGCGAAGAACGCGCGCTGGGCGGCCTTCAGCTCCGGCGTGGCCGCCTTGGCGTCCATCTCCAGCCCGGCCAGCACCTTCGGCACGCCGTACACGAGCGTGGTCAGGCCGTCGAGCGACCAGTGGTCGTCGAGACCGTCGAGCAGCAGGCGCAGCGACTCCCGCTCCGTCTCGCCGATCGTGTCGAGAAGCTCCTTGTCGGGCGTCTCGCGCACCTGCGTGCGGTCCTCGGCGGGCAGGTAGGTGTTCACCCAGTGCCGGGCGCGGTCGAGCCGCGGCCGCAGCTCGTCCAGCCCGCCGATCTCCGGGTCGAAGGCGCGCAGGATGCGCAGCGTCTGCTCCTCGTGGCCGGTCGCGATGTCGACCACCGAGGCGAGCGTCCGGTACGGCAGCCTGCGCGGCGTCTCGGGCAGCGTCGCGGACGCCGTGCTCGACGCCCGGCGGTAGGCCGACTGGTCGGCCGGCAGCGCCGTCCCGTCCGCGACCTTCCTGGTGAGCGTGTCCCACTCGTCGTACATCCGCTGGATCTCCTGGTCGAAGGAGATCTTGAACGACTGGTTGGGACGGCGGCGGGCGTACAGCCAGCGCAGCAGCGCGGGCTCCATGATCGACAGAGCGTCGGCCGGGGTCGGCACGCCGCCCTTGGAGCTGCTCATCTTGGCCATGCCGCTGATGCCGACGAAGGCGTACATCGGCCCGATCGGCTGCTGCCCGCCGAACACCTCGCGGATGATCTGGCCGCCGACGACGAACGACGAGCCCGGCGAGCTGTGGTCGACGCCCGACGGCTCGAAGACCACGCCCTCGTACGCCCAGCGCATCGGCCAGTCGACCTTCCACACCAGCTTGCCGCGGGTGTGCTCGGAGAGCAGGACGGTCTCGCCGTGCCCGCAGACGCAGGTGTACGACAACGCGGTGGTCTCGTCGTCGTACGACGTGACCGTGGTCAGGTCGCGGTCGCAGAACGAGCAGTACGGCTTGTAGGGGTAGTAGCCCCCCGCGCCGGAGCCGTCGTCCTCGCCCGCGGCCCCCGAGCCCTCCAGGGCGGCGGCCTCGTCGGCGTCCAGGACCTCCTTGGCCTTGGCCTTCTTGGTGCGGTACTGGTCGAGGATCGCGTCGATCCGCCGCCGCTCGCGCATGGCGAGCAGCACCTGCTCCCGGTAGGCCCCGGAGGTGTACATCTCGGTCTGGCTGATGCCCTGGAACTCCACGCCCATCTCCGCCAGCGCGGCGATCATCGGCGCCTTGAAGTGCTCGGCCCAGTTCGGGTACGCGCTGCCGGGCGGAGCCGGGACGGTGGTCAGCGGCTTGCCGATGTGCTCGTTCCAGGAGGGGTCGACGCCCGCGGGGACCTTGCGGAAGCGGTCGAAGTCGTCCCACGAGATGATGTGCACGCACTCGTGCCCGCGCCGCCTGATCTCGTCGGCGACCAGGTGCGGGGTCATGACCTCGCGCAGGTTGCCCAGGTGGATCGGGCCGGAGGGGCTGAGGCCGGACGCGCAGACGACGGGTTTGCCCGGGGCGCGCCGTTCGGCCTCGGCGATGACCTCGTCGGCGAAACGCGCCACCCAGTCGGCGTCCATCACGTCAGTCCTCTCTGAACGGGATCCTGCCTTCTATGGTCCCGTACGCGAGGGAGTCGTCAGGACGTGTTGCGGACGTAGACCAGCCGCAGGCCGATGAGCGTGAGCCAGGGCTCGTGCACGTCGATCGTACGGGCCTCGCCGATGACGAGCGGCGCGCCGGTGCCCGTGGCGACCACGGTGACGTCGTCGGGGTCGGTGGCGAGCTCGGCCGTCATGCGGTCCACGATGCCGTCGACCAGCCCGGCGAAGCCGTAGAGGATGCCCGACTGGAGCGCCTCCACGGTGTTCTTGGCGATCACCGACCTCGGCCGCACCAGCTCGACCTTGTGGAGCTGCGCCCCGGCCGTGGCCAGCGCGTCCACCGAGATCTCCAGGCCGGGGGCGGTCACCGCGCCGACGTACTCGCCCCGGGCCGAGACCGCGTCGAAGGAGGTCGCCGTGCCGAAGTCGACGATCACGCAGGGCCCGCCGTACAGGGCGGTGGCGGCGAGCGCGTTCACGATGCGGTCGCTGCCGACTTCCTTGGGGTTGTCCATCCGGACCGGCACGCCGGTGCGGACGCCCGGCTCGACGACCACCGCGTTGACGTCGCCGTAGTAGCGCCGGGACATCTCCCGCATCTCGTTGAGCACCGACGGGACCGTGGAGCAGATCGCGATGCCGCTGATGTCGGCGTCCTTGAGCAGCGGCGACTGCCCGAGCAGGCCCTGCAGCACCACCGCGATCTCGTCCGCCGTACGGCGGGGATCGGTCGCGATCCGCCAGTGCTCGATGACCTCTTCACCCTCGAACAGGCCCAGCACCGTGTGGGTGTTGCTGACGTCGATGGTGAGCAGCATCCCCCGATTATGCCCCACGAAGATCTAGACCCAGGTCGAGTGCCGGGGCCGAGTGGGTGAGCGCGCCGACCGCCAGGTAGTCGACCCCGGTCTCGGCGACCGCGCGGGCCGCGTCCAGGGTCAGCCCGCCGCTCGACTCCAGCCGCGCCCGGCCGGCCACCAGGCGTACGGCCTCGGCGAGCTGGTCCACGGTGAAGTTGTCGAGCAGGATCTCGTCGGCGCCCTCGGCGAGGACCGGCTCGATCTGGTCGATCCGGTCCACCTCGACCTCGATGGGCAGGCCGGGGAAGGCCCGCCGTACGGCGCGGAAGGCCTCGGCGACGCCTCCGGCGGCCACGACGTGGTTGTCCTTGATGAGCGCGGCGTCGTGCAGGCCCATCCGGTGGTTGACGCCACCGCCCGCCCGTACGGCGTACTTCTCCAGGACGCGGAGGCCCGGCAGGGTCTTGCGGCTGTCGCGGACGCGGGCGCCGGTGCCCTCGACGGCGTCCACCCAGCGCCGGGTCTGGGTGGCGACGCCGGACAGGTGGGTGAGGAAGTTGAGCGCGGTCCGCTCCAGCGTGAGCAGGTCGCGGGTGGCGCCGCGCACGGTCATCACCACGTCGCCGGGGCGCACCCGGTCGCCGTCCGCGGCGTGCCGCTCGACTTCGGCTCCTCCGGCGGCCTGGCGGAAGACGGCCTCGGCGACGGCGAGGCCGGCGACCACGCCCTCCGTCCGCGCCACCACGTCGGCGACCGCGCGCTGGCCGGCCGGGATCGTGGCGACCGAGGTGACGTCCTGTCCCCCGGCCAGGTCCTCGTCCAGGGCGGCGCGGACGAGGCCGAGCACGGCGTCCGGGTCGAGGCCGTCCGCGTGCAGTTCCGTCCGCAGGTCCTCGTGGGGCGTGTACGTCAAGGTCAGTCCCTCCGCCGTCAGGGCGATGTCGATGTGCGCCCGCCAGCGGGCGTCGTCGCGGTCGGGGTGGTCCTCCCGCCAGTGGGAGCCGCGCGTCTCCTCGCGCACGGCCGCCGCGGCGACCAGCGCGGACGCGACGGTGAGGAGGTTGGTCGCCTCCCACGACTCCGTGCAGGGCTCGACCGCGACCGGGGTCCAGCGGGCGTCGGAGAGCGCGCGGGCGACCTCCGCGAGGCTGCGGTCGCCGCGCAGCACCCCGGCGCCGCGGCTCATGTGGCCCTGGATCCGGGCGCGGGTACGCGGGTCCACCAGCCCCTCGGGCCGGTCGTCGCGCGGGGCCGGCTCGCGCGGCGTGAGGGCGCGCGCGGCCAGGTCGGCGGCGATGCGCTCGCCGTAGACGAGCCCTTCGAGCAGCGAGTTGGAGGCCAGCCGGTTGGCGCCGTGGACGCCCGTGCAGGCCACCTCGCCGCAGGCGTACAGGCCGGGCACGCTGGTCCTGCCGTACAGGTCGGTGCGCACGCCGCCGCTCGCGTAGTGGGCGGCGGGGGCGACGGGGATCGGCTCGGTGACGGGGTCGATGCCGTGCTCCCGGCAGACGGCGAGGATGGTCGGGAAGCGGGTGCGCCACTTGTCCTCGCCAAAGCCGGTGGCGTCCAGGAAGACGTGGTCGGCGCCGGTCTCGTCCATCCTGCGCATGATCGCCTTGGCGACGACGTCGCGGGGCGCGAGGTCGGCCAGTTCGTGGACGCCGCGCATGAAGCGATCGCCCGCCGCGTCGACGAGCACCGCGCCCTCGCCGCGCACGGCCTCGGAGACGAGGGGCTGCTGACCGGTCGAGCCCTCCCCGAGCCACAGCACCGTGGGGTGGAACTGCACGAACTCGATGTCCCTGACCACCGCGCCGGCCCGCAGGGCCAGCGCGACGCCGTCCCCGGTGGACACGACGGGGTTGGTGGTGGCCGCGTAGATCTGGCCCATGCCGCCGCTGGCGAGCACCACGGCCCCGGCCCGTACGGCGCCCACGCCGTCGCGGGCGCCCTCCCCCATCACGTGGAGCGTGACCCCGCAGGCGCGGCCCTCGGCGTCGAGGAGCAGGTCGAGGGCGAGGGCGTGCTCGATGACCTCGATGCGGGGCTCGGCGAGCACCGCCTCGGCCAGCGCCCGCTGCACCTCGGCGCCGGTGGCGTCGCCGCCCGCGTGGACGATGCGGTTGCGCCGGTGCCCGCCCTCGCGGGTGAGCTGGAGCCCGCCGTCGACGTCCCGGTCGAACTCGGCGCCGTGGCTCATCAGCCGCTTGAGCGCGTCCGGGCCCTCGGTGACCAGGATCCGTACGGCCTCCTCGTCGCACAGGCCGACCCCGGCGACGAGCGTGTCCCTGAGGTGCTCGTCGGGCGTGTCCTCGGGGTCGAGGACGGCGGCGATCCCGCCCTGCGCCCAGCGGGTGGACCCGGCCGACAGGACGTCCTTGGTGACCACGAGCACCCGTGCCCGCGGGTCGAGCTCGACGTGGCGCAGGGCCACGGTGAGGCCGGCGATTCCGGAGCCGATCACGACCGCGTCGGCCTCGACGGTCCAGCCGGGTGCGGGGGCGGTGAGTCTGCGTGCGAGCGCCACCATGAGGGGATCCCCTTTCGTCATAATGACGATAACGCCCTTCGTGGAGTGGTGCCGCCCCGCCCCCTCCTACAGGGGGCGCGGTGCGGGGTCGGTGCAGAGCTGGGCGGCCAGAGTGGCGTAGGCCCATTCCTCCCACCGGTCCGGCGACCAGCCGCGGTCCTGGACGAAGAGCAGATAGAGCTGCGGGCTGAGCAGGCAGAACAACAGGTCCGCGGCCGTCGCGACGGAGACGTCCGGGCGGGCGTCGGGCTTGCCGGCCAGCGCCTCGGCCACGGCGTGCAGCACGATGTAGCGCGGGTCGGGGCCGTCGGGCCACTGCGCGGCGATCTGCGGGTCGGCGGCCCCGGCGGACGCGATCATCGGCATGATCGGGGCGACCCTGCCGAGGATCTCGCCGGTGCCGCGCACGTGCGCGCGCAGCTGGCCGGCCGCGGTGGGCTCGGCACAGGCGGCGCGGAACCACTCACGGTCCATGACGGCCACCGGCTCGGCGTCGCCGGCGATGGACGTGTCGACGACGTCCTTGAACAGCGCGCGCTTGTTGCCGAAGACGAAGTAGACCGTCTGGACGGCCACGCCCGCCCGGTCGGCGACCTCCTGCAGGCTCGTCGCCCCGTAGCCCTGCGCGACGAACAGCTCCCGCGCCGCCTGGATGACCTTCTCCCGGGTGCGGCGTGAGCGCTCGGCCCGTTTGTCCGGCCGCTTGACGGTGTCCATTGCGCGAGTATATCTCTAGAGTTCAACACTAGAGTTCAACTCTAAGAATGGGGAGCGAGAGGCGATGGACACACCGAACACCGTCCGGGACGCGGGCGGGGCCGAGGCCGGACGGGATGACGAGGAGGCGGTGCGCCGAGCGCTGGAGGAGTACTACCGCGCCGGGAAGCCGCCGTGGGACACCGGCGTGACACCGCCCGAGCTGGTCGCCCTGATCGAGGGGCACGGGGAGGGCCACGGCGCCGCGCTGCCGCCCGGCCGCGCCCTGGAGCTCGGCTGCGGCACCGGGACCAACGCGATCTATCTGGCCCGGCACGGCTGGGAGGTCGTGGCCGTCGACCTGGTCGGCCGCGCGATCGAGCTGGCCCGGGAGCGGACGGAGGCGGCGGGAGTGGACGTACGCCTGCTGCACGGAGACGCCACCAGGCTCGACGAGCTGGACGCGCCCGGCCCCTTCGACCTGTTCTTCGACCTGAGCTGCTACTGCGGCATCCCGCCGCACCGCCGCGACGCCTACGTCACCGGGCTCACCCGCCGCGCCGCTCCCGGCGCGCGGCTGCTGATGTTCGGGTACGGCCCCGAGGCGTTCGACGACACGTTCTCCGGCGTCACCGCCGACGAACTCCGTGCCCGGTTCGCCGGCTGGGATCTGGTCGACGTCACACCCGGCACGAACCCGGTGCCCACCTTCTGGTTCACACTCCGCGCCCGGAAAGCCTGAGCCGGCCGGTGGCCTCCGGGGTCCCGGCACTCGTGAGGCCGGGCCCCTACAGCGTGAGGACCATGTTGTCGATCAGACGGGTGGCGCCCACCTTGGCGGCGACGGCCAGGACCGCCTCGCCGCGGTGGTCGCCACCCACCGGCGCGAACGTCGCGGGATCGGCCAGGATCAGGTAGTCGAGCAGCAGCGGCGGGGCGAACCGGGCCGCCTCCTCCAGCACGGCCCGGGCCGCGTCGAGGACCCCGGCCGGCCCGGCCTGGGCCCGCGCCGCACCTGCGCTCAGGGCCCGCGACAGCGCGAGAGCCGTACGGCGGTCGGCCTCCGACAGGTAGCGGTTGCGGCTCGACAGCGCCAGCCCGTCGGGCTCCCGTACGGTCGGGGCGGCCACGATCGACACCGGGACGTCGAGGTCGGCCGTCATCCGCCGGATCAGCGCGAGCTGCTGGGCGTCCTTCTGCCCGAAGACCGCGACGTCCGGCCGCACCAGGTTGAACAGCTTGAGCACCACGGTCAGCACGCCGTCGAAGTGGCCCGGGCGGAAGGCGCCCTCCGCCGTACCGCCCATGCCGCCCGCCGAGACCTCCACCTGCCGGTCGGGCAGGTACATGTCCTCGGCGGAGGGCGCGAAGACCACGCTCACGCCCTCCTCCTCGCACACCAGGAGATCGGCGTCGAACGTGCGGGGATAGCGGGAGAAGTCCTCGTGGGGACCGAACTGCAGGGGGTTGACGAACACGCTCACGACCACGTGGTCGGCGTGTTCGCGTGCCAGCCGGACCAGCGACCGGTGGCCCTCGTGGAGCGCCCCCATCGTGGGGACCAGGGCGATCCTGCCCGCGCCGAGGGCGTCCCTCGCCTTGCCGAGGGCGGCCCGGTCGGCGGCCACGGTCACGTCCATATGTTCCCTCCCAGGGCGTCCAGCAGGCGTTCGGCCGCCTCCGGCTTGAGCAGCCCCGCCGCCAGCGCCCGGTCGGCGGTGAGCCGCGCCAGGGCGACGTACGCGTCCGCGGCCTCGGGGGCGGCCAGGATGAGCGCGTCCACGTGCTTGCGCACGGTGCCCGCGTCGCCGCGGACGACCGGCCCGGTGAGCCCGCCGATGCCGAGACGCAGCACGTTGTCGAGGGCCGCGCCGAGCAGCGGCCCGAGCATGCGGCCGGGATGCTCCACGCCGATCTTCGCGAGCAGCTCCTGCGACTCGGCGATGAGCGTCACCATGTGGTTGGCCGCCCCGGCGATCGCGGCGTGGTAGAGCGGCCGGTCCTGGTCGGCGATCCACACCGGCTCGCCGCCCATCTCGATGACCAGCGCCTCGGCCACCGGCCGCAGCATGTCCGGCGCGGTGACGCCGAACGAGCAGCCGTTGAGCTTGGTCAGGTCGTCGCTCCGGCCGGTGAAGGTCATCACCGGATGCAGCGCGAGCGGCAGCGCCCCCGCCTCGGCGGCGGGGTCGAGCACGCCGAGGCCGTACGCGCCGCTGGCGTGCACGAGCAGCTTGCCGCGCAGGTCGGCACCGGTGGCGGCGAGGCCGGAGACCAGGCCGGGCAGCACGTCGTCCGGCACGGTCAGCAGCACGAGCTCGGACCTGGCGATCACCTCGTCCGGCCTGCTGAGCGTGAGGCCGAGACGGTCTGTGGCGCGCCGGTGCGACGCGTCGGACACGCCGCTGGCCGCCACCACACGATGACCCGCGAGCATGAGCGCGGCCCCGAGCACGGAGCCGACCCGTCCCGCGCCGAGCACTCCCACGGCGAGCCGCGCCGGGCGGTCACTTGTGTCCATGACGCCTCCCCTCGGTTCAGCGTAGCGGCGGCGCTCCCGCCGGCCCGGTGCCAGGTCGTGCCTCACGGATCAGGCCATGCCGAGCATGACCACGGCGGGCCCGACGGTCGGATTTTGTCCCGTTTCTAACGGGCCTATGTTGAGCTACAGGTACGAATGTGACTGATTTTCGCCACGGCCCGCGCGTGTCGGTAGCGTGATGCGGTGTGGAGGTCACCTGGCGGGAGGCCGTCGAGCGCGCGCTCTACGGCGCGGAGGGCTTCTACCTGCGGGAGCGCCCGGGCCGCCATTTCCGCACCTCGGTCCATGCCTCACCGGTCTTCGCCGAGGCGGTGCTGCGCCTGCTGGAGCGGGTCGACGCGGCCCTCGGGCACCCGGGCGCGGTCGGCTTCGTGGACGTCGGCAGCGGTGACGGCCTGCTGGCCGCCCGCGTCGTGGCCGCCGCGCCGCCGGGCCTCGCGGCGCGACTGCGGGCCGTCGCGGTGGACCTGTCCCCCCGGCCCACCGGCCTCGATGCCCGGGTCGCCTGGGAGCCCGAGGTCCCGTACGGGATCACCGGGCTGGTGGTCGCCAACGAGTGGCTCGACAACGTGCCCCTCGACGTCGCCGAGATGACCCCCGCGGGCCCCCGCTTGGTGCTCGTCGACCCGGCGACCGGGGCGGAGCGGCCCGGTCCCGTGCCCGATCCGGAGGACCGCGCCTGGCTGGACCGCTGGTGGCCGCTGGGCCGGGCCGGGGAGCGCGCGGAGATCGGCCGCCCGCGCGACGAGGCGTGGGCCTCGGTGATCGCGCGGCTGGCCCGCGGCACGGCGGTCGCCGTCGACTACGCCCATCTCGCCGGGCGGCGCCCCACCCTCGGCACACTGGCCGGTTATCGCGACGGCTCGGCGGTGCCAGCCGTACCGGACGGGTCGTGCGACGTCACCGCCCACGTCGCGCTGGACGCCTGCGCGGCGGCCGGCGAGCGGGCGGGCGCGCGGGCGACCACGCTCACGACGCAGCGGGAGGCGCTGCGCGACCTGGGGGTCACCGGCGCCCGGCCGCCGCTCGCGCTCGCGTCCGCCGACCCCGCCGGCTACGTACGCGCCCTCGGCCGGGCCTCCCAGGAGGCCGAGCTCATCGACCCCGCCGGTCTCGGCGGCTTCGGCTGGCTCATCCAGTCCCGGCAGCAGGGAAGGGAGACATCATGATCGCGAGAATCTGGCGCGCGAGCGCGACCCCGGAGGGCGCGGACGGCTACGAGCGGCATTTCACCGGCGCGGTCCTGCCCTCCCTGCGCGGCGTGGCCGGGCACCGCGGCGCCTACCTGCTGCGGCGCGACGCCGACGGCCGGGTGGAGATCGAGGTCATGACGCTGTGGGACTCGATGGACGCGATCCGCCGCTTCGCGGGGGACGACCCCGCCACGGCCGTCGTCGAGCCCGCGGCCCGGGCCGTCCTGCTCGGCTACGACACCACGGTCACCCACCACACGGTCAGCGTGTCACACGGCGACCTTCAGTGATTCCAGGCCGCGCATGATGTAGCTGGGCTTCCAGGTCGGCTCCTCAGCGAGCTCCAGGCGGGGCGCGAGGCGCAGCAACGCGCCGAACGACTCCGCCATCTCGACCCGCGCCAGCGGAGCGCCCAGGCAGAAGTGGATGCCCGCGCCGAACGAGATGTGTGGATTGTCCACCCGGCCGACGTCGAGGCGGTCGGGGTCGGCGAAGACCTCGGGGTCCCGGTTGGCCGAGCCGAACAGCAGCGCGACCTCCGCGCCCCGGGGGATCGTCACCCCGCCTGCCTCGACGTCCTCCAGCACCCACCGCTCGAACATCTGCGCCGGGGTGTCGTAGCGCAGCAGTTCCTCGACCGCCGCCGGCATCAGGCCCGGGTCGGCGCGCAGCCGCTCCAGCTCGCCCGGGTTGCGGAACAGCGCCCACCACCCGCTGCCGGTGGCGTTGACCGTGGCCTCGTGCCCGGCGTTGAGCAGCAGCACGCAGGTGCCGACCAGCTCGTCCTCGGTGAGCCGGTCGCCGTCGTCCACGACCTGCGCGAGCGCCGAGATCATGTCGTCACCCGGCCGCTCCCGGCGGGCCCTGGCCAGGTCGCGCAGGTACGCCGCGAACTCGGTCGCGGCGCGTACGGCCGTGTGCTGGGCTTCGGGCGAGGGGTGCAGTTCGTACATGCCGCAGATGTCCGCCGACCAGGGGCGCAGGAGGTGGCGGTCGGCCTCCGGCACGCCCAGCATCTCGGCGATCACCGTGACCGGCAGCGGCTCGGCGACCTCGGCCAGCAGGTCGCCGCCGCCGCGCTCGACCAGGCCCTCGGTCAGCTCCATCGCGATCCTCCGTACGCGCGGGCGCAGCGACTCGACCATCCGGGGCGTGAACGCCTTGGACACCAGGCGGCGCAGCCGGGTGTGGACCGGCGGCTCCACGTCGAGCATCCCGGCCCGGATCACCCGCCAGAAGGGCTCCTGGAAGTCCGGCTCGGGCTCCCGGCCGAACTCCTCGTGCGTCGCCGTGTGCAGGTAGGACCGGCCCAGGCGGCGGTCGCGCAGCAGCGCGTTCACGTCGGCGTGCCGGGCGACCAGCCACTGCCCGGCCGGTTCGAAGAAGCTGACCGGATCGTTGTCCCGCAGGTCGCGGTAGGCGTCGTACGGGTGGGCCACGAACTCCGGATTCCAGGGATCAAACCTCACATTGGACACCATAACGGTAAAGCGCCTCTCACCAGGGGACTTGCCCGATGGGCCGTTCTCCGGGTTATAGTGCGCTCAGGTCATGAGTGCCAGCGTCAAGCCCCGGCTTGCTGGCCGGCAACCCTCGCGCTCGCGGCGGGGTGCCCCGGGTGAGGACCGGGTCCGGCGTGTGGTGCGCCGGGCAAGCGCGGGCTCCGCCGTACGACGCCATGGCCGGGGTCCCTGACCCGAGGAGGCCTGGCGTTGTCCGCTCTCACCTTCGTCCCGCAGCAGCCCGTCAACCCCGTGTCCGAGCAGGTGCGCGTACCGGCGGTCGTGGGCGCCGACCTGGAGGTCCCGGTCCGGGGCGGCCGGCTCGTGCCGTACGCGAACCTCGACTACGCGGCGAGCGCGCCCTGTCTGGAGCCGGTGAACGCCGCCGTCGCGGCGGCGCTGCCGGCCTACTCCAGCGTGCACCGGGGCGCGGGCTACGCCTCGCAGCTCACGACCCAGCGGTACGAGCAGGCCAGGCACACCGTGCGGGCCTTCGTCGGCGCCCGCCCCGGCGACGCCCTCGTCTTCGTGCGCAACACCACCGACGCGATGAACCTGCTGGCCCGCAGCCTCCCCGAGGGCACCACGGTCGTCGTGTTCGGCACCGAGCACCACGCCTCGCTGCTGCCCTGGGCCGACGCCGTACGGCTCGCGCCCCCCGCCTTCCCGGGCGAGGCCGTCCGGGCCGCCGACGAGGCCCTCGCGGCGATCGAGGGCCCGGCCCTGCTCGTCGTGACCGCCGCGTCCAACGTCACCGGAGAGCTGTGGCCGATCGCCGGGCTCGCGCACATCGCCCACCGGCACGGCGCGCGGATCGCCGTGGACGCCGCCCAGCTCGTCCCGCACCGCGGTCTCAACCTCGCCGCGCTCGACCTCGACTACGTCGCCTTCTCCGGGCACAAGCTCTACGCGCCGTTCGGCGCGGGGGTGCTCGTCGGGCGGCCCGACTGGCTCGCCGCCGCCGATCCCTACCTGCGCGGCGGCGGAGCCGTACGGGCCGTGGGCGAGACCACCGAGTGGAGCGACGACCCCGAGGCGCGGCACGAGGCGGGGACGCCCAACGTGCTCGGCGCGGTCGCGCTCGCCGCCGCCTGCGACGCCCTCGCCGCGACCGGCTGGACCCCGCTGGTGCGGGAGGAGGAGCGGCTGCTCGCCCGCCTGCGCGCCGGGCTCGCCGCGATCCCCGGCGTACGCGAACTGTCGCTGTGGGGGCCGGACCACCCGCGGGTCGGGATCGTGTCGTTCGTCGTGGAGGGCCGCCCGGCCCGGGAGGTCGCCGAGATCCTGTCGGCCGAGCACGGCATCGGCGTCCGGGACGGCAAGTTCTGCGCCCACCCCTTCGTCCGCCACCTCCTCGGCGACGCCGACGACGAGGGCTGCGCCGACGGCACGGTCAGCGCCGTACGCGCCTCGATCGGCATCGGCACGACCGAGGAACACGTCGACCGCCTCATCGCCGCCCTCCGCGAAATCACCCCCGCCTGAACACGGGCACCCCCGGGAGGTTGATCCAGGGGATGGGCGGGCGGGCCGGGGCTTTCGCCGGGGCGTGAAAGCATGGACGGTATGACCGAGCAGGACGGCCCGCGGATCGAGCGAGTGGTGGGCATCGGCGCCGGGGCGGACGCGGTGCGGCCGCGGGAGCTCGCGACCGAGGACCTGGTCCTCAACGTCGGGCCGCAGCATCCGTCCACGCACGGGGTGCTGCGGCTGCGGCTCGTCCTGGACGGCGAGCGGATCGCGGCCGCCGAGCCGATCGTCGGCTACATGCACCGCGGCGCGGAGAAGCTCTTCGAGGTGCGCGACTACCGGCAGATCATCGTGCTGGCCAACCGGCACGACTGGCTGTCGGCGTTCGCCAACGAGCTGGGCGTCGTGCTCGCGGTCGAGCGGATGATCGGCATGCAGCCCCCGGCCCGGGCCACGTGGGCCCGGACCCTGCTGGCCGAGCTCAACCGCGTGCTCAACCACCTGATGTTCCTTGGCGGCCATCCCCTGGAGCTGGGCGCGGCCGGCCCGGTCTTCCCCGCCTTCCGGGAGCGGGAGACGCTGCAGTACGTCATGGAGGAGATCTCCGGCGGCCGCATGCACTACATGTTCAACCGCGTGGGCGGGCTCAAGGAGGAGCTGCCCGAGGGCTGGCTCGGCCGCGTGACCACCGCCGTGGCGGCCGTGCGGCGGCGGCTGCCCGACATCGAGGAGCTGGTCACGGGCAACGAGATCTTCGTGGCGCGCACCCGCGGGGTCGGCGTGCTCGACCGTGAGACGATCATGCAGTACGGCGTGAGCGGCCCGGCCGCGCGGGCCTCGGGGGTGGACTTCGACCTGCGGCGCGACGAGCCCTACCTCGCGTACGGCGAGCTGCCCGTGAAGGTCGTGACCCGTTCGGCGGGAGACTGCCAGGCGAGGTTCCAGGTGCTGCTCGACCAGGTCAAGGTGTCCCTCGACCTCGCCGACGCCTGCGTGGAGCGGCTGCGCCACCTGCCGCCCGGCCCGATCAACCAGCGCCTGCCGAAGGTGCTCAAGGTGCCGGAGGGCCACACGTACGCCTGGACGGAGAACCCGCTCGGCCTCAACGGCTACTACCTGGTGTCACGCGGCGAGAAGACCCCCTGGCGGCTCAAGCTGCGCAGCGCCTCCTACAACAACGTCCAGGTGCTCCGCGAACTGCTGCCCGGCCACACGGTCGCCGACCTGATCGCGATCCTCGGGTCGATGTTCTTCGTGGTCGGCGACATCGACAAGTAGGGGCTCAGCTCTCGCCGGAGGGCTTGCCGGGCACCCGGCAGCAGTGCTCGAGGAAGAGCGCGGCGCAGATCAGGATCACGCACGCCACGAACGACCCGCCGCCGACGATCGCGTCCTGGCGGGGCTTGTCCAGGTCGAGCAGGTCCAGCACGCGCAGGACGAAACCGGCGAAGACCCCGGCGAACGCCGCTCCCGCGTACGCCGTGGCCTGGGCCAGCGCCGCCAGGCGCGCGACGGCGAGCGGCTCGACCGGCTTGGTGTCCGGGCGGCGCAGGATCCGCGCCCGGGTCAGCCAGCCCGTGTACGCCTCGCCGAGCGCGAGCAGCAGCACGGTGGGCACCGCGGTCCACGGCAGGGTGGGCACCACGGAGTAGGACTGCCGCAGCAGGCCCCAGGTGAGCACGGCGAACACGACCACGAGACCGACGAGCACGCCGGGGTTGCTGGGCTTCACTCGGGTCTCTCCTCGTCAGGCCGGGGGTTCGAGCACGAGGTCGGTACGCAGCCGCACCCCGCTCTGGTCGAGGTCGGCCAGCAGGGCCGCGACGGACCCGCGCCCGGGCAGCACCGCCGCGGGGTCCGCCTGGGCCCACGGGACCAGGACGAACGCCCGCTCGTGCGCGCGGGGATGCGGGAGAGTGAGCTCGGGGTCGTCCGACATCAGCGTGCCGACCGCGATCAGGTCCACGTCGAGGGTCCGCGGGCCCCACCGCTCCGCGCGCTCACGGCCGAAGGCGTTCTCGACGCTGTGCGCCCGCTCCAGCAGGGTGCGGGGGTCGAGCATGCTCTCGGCGACGACCACCGCGTTCAGGTACGCGCTCTGGGTGGGCCCGCCGACCGGTTCGGTCTCGTAGACCGGCGACGCCGCCACGAACGTGAGCCCGGGCGCCTCGAACAGCGCGTCGACGGCGCCCTGGAGGTTCTCGATACGTCGGCCGAGGTTGCTGCCGAGCGCGATGACGACCCTCATGCGCGCCCCCTTCTGATCGTCACCACCACGTCGTCGAACGGCAGCGGGATGGGCGCCGCCGGTTTGTGCACACTGACCTCCGCCTCCTCGACCATTTCGTGGGCCAGGCAGGCCGCCGCCAGCCGCTCGGCGAGGGTCTCGATGAGGTTGACCGGCTCGCCCTCGGCGATCCGGACGAGTTCCAGGGCCAGTGCGCCGTAGTCGACCGTCAAGGTGAGGTCGTCGGCCGCCGCGGCCGGGGCGGTGTCGAGACTCAGGCAGACGTCGATCACGAACTCCTGGCCGAGCTCGCGCTCGGCCGGCAGGCACCCGTGCCTGCCGCGCGCCCGCAACCCCATCAACCGCACCGCGTCGCGGCTCACTGCTCCTGGTCCTCCTCCTCGTCGTCGTCGCTCTGCAGGACCGGAGATCCGTGGTAGAGCCACAGCCGCCAGCCCCCGGGGGTCCGCACGTAGGTGCTGGAGGCGACGACCCGGCCGGCGGCGAAACCCGGTTCGTCGCTGTCGGCGGCGGTGAGGATGTTCTCCGCGCAGGTGACGACCGCGACGTCACCGAGCACGGTGGTCTGCACGTCCGTCAGCACGAACTGGATGTACGTCGTGTTCGCCATGATGAGCGCCCACGAGCGCAGCACCTCCGACCGCCCGCTCAGCATGGGCCAGCCGGGGTGGACGCACAACGCCGGACGTCCCGGGACGTCCTCGATCCATATCTCCGACATCCTGTCGAGGTCGCCCGCCTCGATGGCGTTGTAGAACGCCTGGTTGAGCTCCTCGATCTCCTGCATGGGTGTGCCTGTCGGCAATATCCTCACCGGCCCTCGTCGGCATGTCGCGCGGCTGCGTGTCCTGCGGCTACTGCGTCCCTCACGCCTGCCGCGTGTCGTACGCCTGCTGCCCTCCAGACGGCGGCGACGCGCACCGCGTCGGCGTTCGGCCGCACCCGGTGGACCCGGACGCACCACGCCCCGGCCTGCGCCGCGAGCGCGGTGACCGCGACGGTGGCGTCGTCGCTGCCGCCGAAGGGACGTGGCTCGCCGTCCGGCCCGGCCAGCAGCCGGCCGAGGAACCGCTTGCGCGACGCCCCGACCAGCAGGGGATGGCCGAGCCGGTTCAGCTCGGCGAGGCCGGCCAGCACGGCCCAGTTGTGCTCGGCGTTCTTGGAGAAACCGAGGCCGGGGTCGAGCACGATCTGCTCCTCCCGCACGCCCTCGGCCAGCACGGAGTCGACCCGCTTGCGCAGTTCCTCCGCGACCTCGGTCAGCACGTCGTCGTAGACGGCCCTGTTGTCCATGTCGCGGCTGTGCCCGCGCCAGTGCATCACGACGTACGGCACGCCGGTCGCGGCCACCACACGCGGCATCGCCGGGTCGGCCAGGCCGCCGCTCACGTCGTTGACCAGTCTGGCCCCGGCCGCGACGGCCGCCTCGGCGACCTCCGCCCGCATGGTGTCGACGCTGACCGTGACGCCCTCCTGGGTGAGGGCGCGGATCACCGGCTCGACGCGGCGCAGTTCCTCCTCCAGCGAGACCCGGGCCGCTCCCGGGCGGGTGGACTCGCCGCCCACGTCCACGATGTCGGCGCCCTCGGCCACCAGGTCGAGACCGTGCCGGATCGCGACGTCGGGGTCGAACCACTGCCCGCCGTCGGAGAAGGAGTCGGGGGTCACGTTGACCACACCCATGACCAGACAGCGCTCGGCCTCGGGCATGCCGGGCACGCTCGGAGTGGTCATGGGGTCCAGCCTAGTGCCCGGTTCGGCAGGGCTCGTCCGGCAGGAGTGCGCCGGCGCCCGAGGGAGTTCCAGACCGACCACGCAGGCTAACCACGCAGGATCAGCGACATGGCCTCGGCCCGCGTCGCCTCGCTGGTGCGGAAGTCGCCGCGGACGGCCGAAGTGATCGTCTTGGCGCCGGGCTTGCGCACGCCGCGCATGGTCATGCACATGTGCTCCGCCTCGATCACCACGATCACCCCGCGCGGCTCCAGCACCTGCATCAGGCCGTCGGCGATCTGCGAGGTCATCCGCTCCTGCACCTGCGGCCTGCGGGCGTAGACGTCCACCAGCCTGGCGAGCTTCGACAGGCCGGTGATGCGTCCCTTCTCGTTCGGCGTGTATCCGATGTGGGCGACGCCCTGGAACGGCAGCAGATGGTGCTCGCAGGTGGACATGACCTCGATGTCCTTGACGAGCACCATCTCGTCGTGGTCCGCGTCGAACATCGTGGTCAGCGCGTCCTCGGGACGCTGCCCCAGACCCGCGAACTGCTCGGCGTACGCCCGCGCCACCCGGGCGGGGGTGTCGCGGAGCCCGTCGCGATCGGGGTTCTCCCCGATCGCGAGCAGGATCTCGCGTACGGCCTTCTCGATCCGGCCGTGGTCGAATCCGGAAGGCGTGCCCGCCGCGTGCGGCTCGGCCACGGTCAGGCCTCGTC
Source organism: Microbispora cellulosiformans (assembly GCF_008728085.1). Classification (NCBI taxonomy): domain Bacteria; kingdom Bacillati; phylum Actinomycetota; class Actinomycetes; order Streptosporangiales; family Streptosporangiaceae; genus Microbispora; species Microbispora cellulosiformans. Next base: position 17,065 of record NZ_VYTZ01000019.1, read on the forward strand.
CCGCTGCGTCGACTGGTCGTTCGCCCACGGGGCCGCGCCGGAGCCGCCGGCCGGGAGCGCCGAGCCGTTGCCGTTGGCCCGCTCCTTCGGCGTGATGACCGGAGGACGGTCCGACGGCAGGCGCTTGCCGTATCCGGCGTAGGAGGGGCGCTTCTCCTTGGTCACGACGGGCGAGAAGATCTCGAGGACCTGCTCCCGGGAGAGCGTCTCCTTCTCCATGAGCTCCAGCACCAGGTTGTCGAGCACGTCGCGGTACTGGACGAGGATCTCCCACGCCTGGTCGTGCCCGCTCTCGATGAGGCGGCGGACCTCCTCGTCGATCGCCGAGGCGATCTGCTCGGAGTAGTCGCGCTCGTGACCCATCTCGCGGCCGAGGAAGACCTCGCCGTTGCCGCTGCCGAACTTGCGGGCGCCGAGCCGCTCGCTCATGCCGTACTCGGTGACCATGCGGCGGGCGATCGAGGTCGCCTTCTCGATGTCGTTGGACGCGCCGGTGGTGGGCTCGTGGAAGACGAGCTCCTCCGCGGTGCGGCCGCCGAGCAGCATGGCGAGCTGGTCCATCATCTCGGACCGGGTCGCGAGGAACTTGTCCTCCATCGGCAGCGTCATCGTGTAACCGAGGGCGCGGCCGCGTGACAGGATCGTGATCTTGTGGACCGGGTCGGAGTTGGGCAGCGCGTGGGCCACCAGGGCGTGGCCGCCCTCGTGGTAGGCGATGATCTTCTTCTCCTGGTCCGACATGACCCGCGACTTGCGCTCCGGACCGGCCATCACGCGGTCGATCGACTCTTCGAGGGTCGACATCGTGATGAGCTTCTGGTCCTGCCGGGCGGTCAGCAGGGCCGCCTCGTTGATCACGTTGGCGAGGTCGGCGCCGGTGAAGCCGGGGGTCCGGCGGGCGATCACGTCGAGGTCGACGTCCTGCGCGAACGGCTTGCCGCGGCCGTGGACGCGCAGGATGCCCTTGCGTCCCTCCAGGTCGGGCCGGTCGATGACGACCTGGCGGTCGAAGCGGCCGGGACGCAGCAGGGCGGGGTCGAGGATGTCGGGCCGGTTGGTCGCGGCGATGAGGATCACGCCGCCCTTGACGTCGAAGCCGTCCATCTCGACGAGAAGCTGGTTGAGCGTCTGCTCACGCTCGTCGTGGCCGCCGCCGAGGCCCGCGCCGCGGTGCCGGCCGACGGCGTCGATCTCGTCGATGAAGATGATCGCGGGGGCGTTCGCCTTGGCCTGCTCGAACAGGTCACGGACACGGGAGGCGCCGACGCCGACGAACATCTCGACGAAGTCGGAACCGGAGATCGAGTAGAAGGGCACGCCGGCCTCGCCGGCCACGGCCCGGGCGAGGAGGGTCTTGCCGGTGCCGGGGGGGCCGTACAGCAGGACGCCCTTGGGGATCTTGGCGCCGATGGCCTGGAACTTGGCCGGGGCCTGCAGGAACTCCTTGATCTCCTGGAGCTCCTCGATGGCCTCGTCGGCTCCCGCCACGTCGGCGAAGGTGGTCTTGGGAGTGTCCTTGGTGATCAGCTTCGCCCGCGACTTGCCGAAGTTCATGACCCGGGAGCCGCCGCCCTGCATCTGGTTCATGATGAACAGGAAGATCAGGACGATGACGATGATCGGCAGGAAGCTCGCGAGGAGGCTGAGGAGGAAGTTCTCCTTCGGCACCTCGACGGTCCAGCCCTCGGACGGCTTGGACGTGTCGAGCGCCTGGGTGAGCTGGACACCCTGCCCTTCGACCCAGGGCGCCTGGATGCGGCTGACGCTCTTGTTCTGCACCGTGATCGGCTGCTTGAGCGTCAGCTCGACCCGCTGGTCCTTGTCGACCACGGTCGCGCTCTTGACATTGCCCTGCTGGATCTGCTGGACGACCGTCGAGGTGTCGGCGGTGGTGTAGTTGCCGTCCCCGCCGAACATCGTGGTGACGAGCAGGAGAAGCAATACGATGCCCAGGATCCACAGGAGTGGGCCACGTGTAAATCGCTTGAGATCCATCCGTTGCGGAACCCCGGCGGGCCCGTCCCTTCCTGACCAAGGCCTGCCCCGGGCGGACCCGGGGTCGCGGCATCCGTTACCGCTCCTTCTGGCTACCGAGGGACGGCCGAACGGCCACCCACGGATATCCGAAGGTACACCCGGCCGCCGCGTCGGGTAACTGCCCGAGCGGCTCCGGCTTTGCCTTTCCAACGTACGTCAGCCAACCCCGTGTTCCCCGACCTGGCGCCCAATAACGCACGATCCACGGGTCACTTCGCTAAGGGCTTACTCCCCTCCGTACACATGCGGCGCAAGAGTCCCGATGAAGGGCAGGTTGCGATAGCGCTCGGCGTAATCGAGACCGAACCCGATGACGAACTCGTTGGGGATGTCGAAACCGACGTAACGGACGTCCAACTCGACCTTCACCGCGTCCGGTTTCCGGAGCAGGGTGCAGATCTCCACGGAGGCCGGGTTGCGCGACCTCAGGTTGTTCAACAGCCACGAAAGGGTCAGGCCCGAGTCGATGATGTCCTCGACCACGAGCACGTGCCGGCCGGCGATGTCGGTGTCGAGGTCCTTCAGCACCCGCACGACGCCCGACGACTTGGTTCCCGCGCCGTAAGACGACACGGCCATCCAGTCCATCTGGACGGGCACGTGCAGCGCGCGGGCGAGGTCGGCCATGACCATCACCGCGCCCTTCAGCACACCGACGATCAGCAGTTCAGTGCCGGCGTAGTCGGAGTCGATCTGACCGGCCAACTCCTTGATCTTCGTCTGCAGCTCCTGCTCCGAGATGAGGACGCGGGAGAGGTCCTTGCCCATGTCTGCTGCATCCACCTGGGGTTTTCCTTACGCGAGCGAGACGTTGTCCACAGCGAAGACAAGGGTGCCACAGCGCCTGACCACAACCACCCCCCCGGGTAGGTCCACCCCCTTCTGCCCGTGCCAGCCGGTCACCAGCCGGTCGACCGCCTCGATGTGCACCGCGGCGAGCGCGGCGGCGTGCGCCCCCGCCTCGACGGCGGCGCGCCTGATCACCCGCCGCCGCACCGCCGCCGGCACGTCCGCGAGGTCGGGTACCCGGAGCTCCCCCGCCGGTCCCCGCGACCGCGCGTGGACCTCCGCGGCCCACCCGTCGAGGGCGTCCGCGTCGTCCCGGCACAGCCGCGCCGTACGAGCGAGCGCCTCGGCGATCCCGGGGCCCAGCGCGTCCTCCAGCACCGGCAGGACGTCGTGCCGCACGCGGACCCTGCGGTAGACGCGGTCGTCGTTGTGGGGGTCGTCCCACGGCCGCAGGCCGAGGGCGGCGCAGGCCTGCCGGGTGCGTTCCCGGCCGAGCCCCAGCAGCGGCCTCCGGTAGATCCCGGAGACCTCCGCCATGCCGGACAGGGAGCGGGAGCCGCTGCCCCGGGCCAGCCGCAGCAGCACGGTCTCCGCCTGGTCGTCGAGGGTGTGGCCGAGCAGGACCGCCGCGGCCCCCAGCCGGCCGGCCGCGGCCGACAGCGCGGCGTAGCGCGCGTCCCGCGCCGCGGCCTCGGGGCCGCCGGCCGTCCCCACCGTGACGGTCAGCGCCTCGGCCGGGTCGAGGCCGAGCGCCCCCGCGAGCCGTACGACGTCGCGGGCCCGCCCGGCCGAGCCCTCCTGCAGGCGGTGGTCGACGGTCAGCAGCCCGGCGCGCAGGCCGAGACGCGGGGCCGCGAACCCGGTGGCCGCGGCCAGCGCCAGCGAGTCGGCGCCGCCGCTGCAGGCCACCAGGACCAGTGGCCCCCGCCCGCCGTCCGGTTCCGCGCAGGCGGCGAGGTCCGCGAGCGACAGCCGTACGGCACGGCGGACGTCGGCGACGGCGGGATGCGGGCCCATGGGCCCATTCTCGCGGTGCCCCAAGCGAGCGCGGGACACCGACGAGCGCGGTTCAGGGGAGCACGGGTCAGGTGAGCTCGGGTCCGGAGGAGGCGGTGAGGACCCGGGACATCCAGGCGTGGGGGTCGGCGATCTCGTCGCGGTCAGGCAGCGTCTCCGGGGAGGTCCAGACCTTGTTGAACCCGTCCATCCCGGCCTCGTCCACGACCGTGCGGACGAAACGGGAGCCCTCGGCGTACTGCTTCATCTTCAGCTCGATGCCGAGCAGCCGGCGGACCAGCTGGTCGACGCGGGAGCCGCCCTCGCGGCGGCGCTGGAACTTGGCGCGGATCTCGGCGACCGACGGCACCACGCTGGGCCCGACCGCGTCCATGACGTAGTCGCCGTGCCCCTCGACCAGCGTCATCACGGCAGTGACCCGATCGAGCACGGCCTTCTGCTCGGGCGTCTGGATGGCCTCGATGAGATTGCCCTCGCCGCCCTTGAAGGCGTCGGCCACCGCGTCGGAGGCGGCGCGCAGGCGCTCCAGCAGCGTCGTGAGGTCCATCTCCGAGGCGAGGAGGAACTCGGTCATCTGGCCGCGCACGTACTCCCGCAGCCAGGGCACGCCGGTGAACTGCACCCGGTGGGTCTCCTCGTGCAGGCACACCCACAGGCGGAAGTCGCGCGGGTCGACGCCGAGCTCGCGCTCGGCGTGCACGATGTTCGGCGCGACCAGGGTCAGCCGGCCGGTCGGCGCGACGCCGGACGGGTCCGGCGGGAGGAACAGCTCGTACTGCCCGAGCACCCGGGAGGCGAGGAAGGCCAGCACGGCGCCCACCTCCAGGCCCGTGATGCGCGAGCCGACGGCGCCGACGATCGCCGGCATGTTGGACATCTTCTGCGTCAGCGGCTCCAGCACGACCCGGAAACCGTCGACGTTGGCGCGGATCCAGCCGGGGCGGTCCACCACCGTGGCCGCCTCGGGCGGAGCCGAGTCGATGCGGGTGAACTCCCGCACGTGCCCCTCGGCGTCCCGCGACAGCCGCCGGAGTTCGAGGACGGCCTGCCTGGCCTCCTCGCGGCTCACCTGCGGGCCCGGCCGCACGAGGCGCACTCCGGTCGTGACGGCCAGATCCCAGTCGATCACCTGCATACTCACCACCGTACGTTCTCCGCCTGCCCGCCGCGCGGGCGGCCGAGCGTGATCCGACACCTCAGCTCTGGGAGACGATCGTGGCCATCTTGTCGAGGGCGGCTATGGCTCGCGTCGGATCGGCCACCTGATCGGCCATGAACGCGAAGGTCAGCAGCCGGCCCTCGGATGTGTACGCGATCCCCGCCAGGGTGTTCACGCCGTTCAAAGTGCCCGTCTTCGCGCGGACCAATCCGGCGCCGGCCGCCGAGCCGGACCTGCCGTACCGGTTGTGCAGGGTCCCGGTGAAGCCGGCGACCGGAAGCCCGCTGATCAGCGAGTGCAGGCCGGGATGCGCCGGGGACGCCGCCATGGCGAGGATCCGGGCAAGGCCGCCGGGTGTGATCCGGTTCCTGGTGGACAGGCCGCTGCCGTCGTGCACCTCCACGCCCTCGGCCACGCCGAGACGGGTGAGCACGCCGCGGACCGTCGCGGCCACGCCCTCGAACGTGTGCGGCTGCCCCTCCTTCACCGCGGCCTGGCGGGCGAGCGCCTCGGCGAGGTCGTTGTCGCTGTGCGTGAGCATCCGCTCCACCAGCGCGTAGACCGGCCCCGACTCCACCCGGGCCACCTCCTGGGCGGCGGCCGCGGCCCGGCCCGGGCCGACGCCCTTGCCCACCTTGACGCCGTTCTTCCTGAGCAGCGCGGCGAACGCGTCGGCGGCGGTCCGCGCCGGGTCGGGCACCCGCGCGCCGTTCGCCGCCCGGCCCTCGTCGATCATGAGCGCGGACACCGGGGCGACGCTGCCCTCGGGGATGTACGTCGGCTTCCAGCCCGGCGCCGTACGCGGCCCGCCGAACAGGGACGCGTCGTACGACAGGTCGGCCGAGGTGACGCCGGCCGCCTTCAGCGCCTTCGCCGTACGGGAGGCGAGCAGGTCGAGCGACGCCGGCCTCGGGTAGGCGTCCTTCCGCTCCGCGGCGCTCGTCCCCGGGCCGGCCAGGGTGGGGTCGCCCCCGCCGACCAGGACGATCGAGCCCGGGGCGGTCCCTCTGACCACCCGGGTCGCCAGGCGGGCGTCCGGGCCCACCGAGGCCAGCACGGTCAGCGCGGTGACGACCTTCGTGGTGGAGGCGGGGGTGATGGGAGTGCCCGAGCGGCCGTCGAAAACGGGGGAGCCGGTCGCCACGTCGAGGACGACGCCGGCCACGCTGCCCCCCAGGGCGGGGTCACCCATCGCAGCGGCGAGCCGGGTGGTCAAAGTACCCTTGGCGGGGAGAGCCCCATCCCCCGCCGCGGCCAGAACCGGACCCGCGGTCACCAGGGGGATCGGGTTCGGCTTCGGGGACGCGACCGGAGCCGGGGTCCTGTCGGCGTCATGGGCGATCAGATAGCTGCCCGCGAGGACGACGAAGATCTGCAGCAGGGCGAGGGTGGACACCACCACCCAGCGCTCACGTCGCACCACGTCACCCTCACTTCGCGCCGACCTTGAACACGCTTACGAGACATTAACGCCAGCCCGGGAGACCGGGGACTCATGCGGAGGAACGAGTGGAGTTCGACGTTGTCGTTGAGATTCCCAAGGGACAACGGAACAAGTACGAGGTGGACCACAAGACCGGCCGCATTCGCCTGGACCGCATGCTCTTCACGTCGACCCAGTACCCCGCTGACTACGGGTTCATCGAGGACACGCTGGGCGAGGACGGAGACCCGCTCGACGCGCTGGTGCTGCTCCAGGAGCCGACCTTCCCCGGCTGCCTCATCAAGTGCCGGGCGGTCGGAATGTTCCGGATGACCGACGAGAAGGGCGGTGACGACAAGGTGCTGTGCGTCCCGGCCACCGATCCGCGGATGGAGCACATCCGTGACATCCACCACGTCGCCGAGTTCGACCGGCTGGAGATCCAGCACTTCTTCGAGGTCTACAAGGACCTCGAACCCGGCAAGTCGGTCGAGGGCGCCAACTGGGTCGGACGCACCGAGGCCGAAGCCGAGATCGTCGCGAGCATCAAGCGTTTCGAGGAGATCGAGCACCACGACGAGGACCACTGAGCCGGCGCCGCGGGCGTTAGGCGGGCCGGGTGGCGCCGACGAGATCATGGCGCCAGATGGGTGAGATGCGGACCACGTCCCCCGTCTGGGGGGCGTGGACCATCATGCCGCGCCCGATGTAGAGGCCCACGTGGTGGATGGTGCCGGGGCTGCGGCTCAGCCTGCCGTAGAACAGCAGGTCGCCGCTTTGCAGTTCCTTGAGCGGGACGTGCCGTCCCGAGGTCCACTGGGTGCCGGTCCAGTGATCGAGCGAGACCCCCGCCCGCTGCCAGGCCCGCATCGTCAGTCCCGAGCAGTCGAACCCCGACGGCCCGGCCGCGGCCCACACGTACGGCTTGCCGATCTGTTTGAGCGCCCATTGGGCGGCCTCCCCGCCGCGCCCGGACGCCAGTCTGGCCGTCCAGGCCGGGATCGCCATACTGCTCCGCGCGGCCGGAGCCTGACGTCTGGATTTCTGCCTGGCCGCATTCCTCGCCCGTCTCAGCTCGTCGACGCGGGCGCGGGCGGCGTCCAGGCGCTGGGAGATCTCCTCTTTCTCCCGCTCGATCAGCTGGGTCTGTCCGAGCTGCTCGTCCACGGCCCGCTGCGCCGCGTCCCTCGCCTGCCGGACCTCGTCGGCGGTGTGGGACTGCTCGGCGTACGCGCGGGCCGCCTGTTCTCGGAGGATCTCGTAGATCTTCCGCGCGTCGTCCATCTCCGCGAGCGTCGCGTCCTGTTCGTCGCCGAGTTGCGTCAGCACGCTGGCTCTTCGCAGGAACTCGCCCGCGTCGCCCCAGCCGCCGAGCATGGCCGCGGCGGACGGCGCCAGCCGCAGCCGGCCGTACCCCTGGGCCACCCGGGTCGTCACCACGCTCCGCAACCGGTCGAACTCGCCGGCCGCCTGGCCGGCCCGCCGCTCCGACTGCTCGTAGGCGGCGCGGGCCCGCTCCAGCCGTACGATCTCGCCGTTGTACGCCTCGACCAGCCGCTCGGCGTCGGCGTCCAGCGCGTCCCTGCGGGCCTGGGCGCTGGCGAGATCGGCCGACGCCTTGCCCAGCTCACGCGCCCGCTCCTGCACCTGCTGCCGCGCCCTGGCGACGTCTTTCGACGACGGCTTCGGATCGGCCCCGGCCGGGGCCCCGAAGGTCAGGGCCAGACTTGACCCGAGCCCGGCGACCAGCCCCGTCGCTCTGAGGAGTGGCATTCCTTCCCCTTCCCTGCTCCACTCCCCTCAGTTCCCAGCGACTACTCTCCGTACACATCTAAGGTACGTCCAGTAATTGGCCTATGTGGTAGGTCGCCCTTTTTGCGGAGCCGGGAGATAGGTGGAGCCGCCGGGCGAGGGCGGGCAGTCCCGGGGAGCGTGCGGATACGGATAGTGGGGACGTCCTCCGTGATGATGCTGGTGCTCGCGATGGGGCGGGCGGCGCCCCGGCCAGTGCGCCGGTGGCGGCCCGCCCCTCGGCGGGCCGCCGGTGGGCGGGCCTTCGGGTGGGACGTCGGGGCCGTCGCCGGGGTCGTCCGAGCCGCCGGGGCCGCCGGAGCCCGGGTCGTCATCCGGCGGCGTGGGCGTCTCGCCGGACGGCGGCGACGCGGAGCCGGAGGGCCCGGTCGTGGGCTTGGTCGTCGGCGGAGTCGTGGGCTTGGTCGTGGGCGGCGCCGCCGGGCTCCGCGTCGGCTCGTGGTGACGCGGGGGCCGGGCGGTGGCCGGAGTCACGGGAGCGGGCAGGGGCGCCGGGCGGGGCAGGACGACCGGATCGGCCGCCCGTACGGAGCCGCCGGGCTCGGCCGTGTCCCCGGAGGCGGGAGGCTCGGACGAGCTGTCGGCGTCGTCGTCGTCCGAAGATCCGGGGGAGGCCGTGTCAGCCGTGCCGGAACCGGTCGCCGCCGGGGCCTCGGCCGCCGGAGGCCGGTGCCGCACGATCGAGTCGCCGGCCCCTTCACGCAGGTCACCGGAGAACTGGGCGAACACGAGCGCGATCGTCGCCACCGCCGCGACCGCCGCCACCGCGCCGGCCACGGCCTGGGCGAGCCGCCCCTCGCGCCGGGCACCGGCCCTGGGGAAGCCCGAGACGGTCAGCCCGCCGACGCGCTTGGCGACGTACCGCCGGTAGGGCACGAGCTCGGGGTCGATGAAGCTGCTGAGCACCCGCACCCGCAGCGTCTCGGGCAGGGCGACCCGGGGCAGCAGGGAGAACACCTTGGCCGGGGAGACCTGCCGGACCCGGTGTCCCGCGCAGGTCTCGCAGCGGGCGAGGTGGCGGGTGAGCTGCCCGCGCTCCTGCGGGGTGAGCTCACCGGAGAAGCCCCGGAGGATCGCCGCCGCCCGCTCACAGTCGTGCGAGGGGCGCCGGGCGATGATCTCGACCGTCACCGCCTCGCGCAGGCGTTCGGTGGCGGCGTCGAGCAGGGCCCGGGCATGCCGCTCACCGGTCCCGAGCACGGCGGCCACGTCGCCGGTGTCCATGTCGTGCCGGGCCACCAGTTCGAGCACCTCGCGGTCCTCCGCGGGCAGCGCGGCCACGGCGCTGCCGGCGGCCAGGCGCAGGTCGGTCTCGGCCTCGTCGCCCCCGGCGCGGGGGAAGGGCGCGGTCGGTACCGGCGCCTGGCCGGGCTCCGGCCCGCCCTCCTCCCCGGGCGTGCGGCGGCGCATGCACTCGCCCCTGGCCAGGGCGTACAACCAGGGACGCAGCATGCCCGGATCGGCGAGCGACCCGATGAGGGCCTCCGCGGCGATCAGCGTGTCGCGCAGGGCGACCTGGGCGGCGTCGGGCCCGGCCAGCAGCGTCCTGCAGTATCGGTAGAGCCCTCCGGCGTGGGTGTCGTAGAGAGCGGCCAGCGCTCCCGGATCCCGGGCACGCAACGCCTCCACCAGGACGCCATCATTCATATACGGAGAGTAAATGCTTGGTAACTACCCGCTCCACCCATTCGGCCGAACTCGTTGCCTCCGTCCGTCCGCCTGCCGGAACAACCGGCCCCCACCCGGCTCGGTCTTCGCCCCGCCGCTCGCCGTCATCACGGTTCCGCCCAGACAGTCCTCACCGCGTGGCACAGCCGAAACATCCTTCTGATCACCATTTGTGCTCACCGGCCCGCACAGCGGTGCCGACGGGAGACGATGCGTGGGTGAACGGGCGCAGATCGTGGTGGCCGCTCCTGGTCGCCGTGGCGGTGGTCGCCGCACTGGCCGTCGCGGTGAGCATGGTGGGGCATGTCCTCGACCCCGACGACCCGGTCAACCGGGCAGATCTCGGGTCTCTCGTCCTGGCCGCGCTGGCGTTCGCGACGCCGGTGGTCCTGTGGGCCCGACGCAGGGCCACTCCCGCACCACCCGCGGGTGAGGAGATCGTCGCCACCGCGAAGACGACCTTGACCGGCCTGGTCGCCGAGCAGTGGCGCACCGAGGCGACGATCCGATCGCTGGGCGACCCCGAACCGATCCCCATCTCCTGGCACCTGACCGACGACCCGGGCCTGATGGACCACCCCCGCCTGATCGGCCACCAGCCGCTGACCTTCACCGGCACCAGCGACCGGATGCTGCGGCTCGTCGAGAGCTTCCGGGCGCTGCACCGCCGCCGGCTGGTCATCACCGGCGGACCGGGCAGCGGCAAGACCACACTCGCGGTGCAGCTACTGCTGCACCTGGCTGACGATCATCGCCCCGAGGAACCGGTCCCGGTGCTGTTCACCATCGCCGGCTGGGACACCAGCGTCCACCCGCGGCTGCACGACTGGCTGGCTACCCGGCTGGCCCAGGACTACCCTGCCCTGACCGCCTACGGGCCTGACGCGGCCAGAACGCTGGTCGACCGCGGCCACGTCCTGCCCATCCTGGACGGCCTGGACGAACTGCCCGGCGACGCCCGTGCCGCGGCGATCGCCGCGCTCAACGCTTCTCTCGCCGATCGTGACCAGTTCATCCTCACCAGCCGTACCGGCGAACTGGCCGCCGCCCTGGACCAGGCCGGGGACGTGCTGACCGCCGCCGCGGTCATCGCTCCCCGCCCCCTCACCCCGCAGGCCGCCGCCGGCTATGTGCGTACGTGCCTGCCGCCACGCCCCCGCCACGACTGGACCCCCGTCATCGAGGCGTTGGAGAACGCCGACCGGCCGGGCCTGGCCGAGGTGCCCTCCACCGCGCTCGGGCTGTGGCTGATCCGCACCGTCTACATCACCCCCACCACCGACCCCGCCCCACTGACCGGCCCTCTCGCCGACGAGCCCGGCAGACTGCGCGCCCACCTGCTCGACCACCTGATCCCTGCCGCCATCCATGCCCGGCCCCCCACCCGGGACCCCGCCGAGCACTTCCGCCCCCGCCACGCCTGGGACCCCGACCAGGCCCGCCACTACCTGGCCTATCTCGCCCGCCAGCTGACCGCACACGACACCCGCGATCTCGCCTGGTGGCACCTGGCCAACCTGACCTCCACCCCCGCCCAGCAACGACGCACCGCCCGCGTGTTCGGGCTGGTGTTCGGGCTGGTGTTCGGGCTGGTGTTCGGGCTCGTGGTCGGGCTCGGGTCCGGGCTCACGGGCGGGCTCATGTTCGGGCTCACGGGCGGGCTCGTGGTCGGGCTCGTGGTCGGGCACGTTACACAGCAGTGATTCAACGACACACCTGGCTATGCCAATCTGCAACTCCACGGAAGATCAACTAGCCTCATCAAACACATCGCGAAGAGCCTCCCCGTGATGCTCGTGTCCGGGCCCTTGGCCGGGCTCGTTTCCGGGCTCATGTTCGGGCTCGCGGGCGGGCTCGTGTTCGGGCCCGGGTCCGGGCTCGGGTTTGGGCTCATGTTCGGGCTCCTCGAATGGGCGGAACAACCCGCGTCCACAACCATTGCGATCACGCCCCAGTCGATATGGAACGCCGACAAAACTCTCACCCTTTTACGAACATCAACGTTCGGGCTCGTGTCCGGGCTCGTGTTCGGGCTCGGGTCCGGGCTCGTGTTCGGCCCCGAGTTCGGGCTTGTGGTCGGGCTCGTGGTCGGGCTCGCCGCCGGGGTCGTGCTCGGAAACCATCATGCGTGGTTGGCCGGCGGAATCACCATTCGGCGACTGGCCCGCGCGGGGCATGTCCCCCGCAGGCTGATGGCGTTTCTCGACGATGCCCACCGCTTGGGGCTGCTGCGCACGGTCGGCCCCGTCTACCAGTTCCGCCATGCCGACCTACAGGACCATCTCGCCGCCCTTCACTTCGAGACGGACGAACCCGGGCGCGGGCGATAGGAGGGGTCAGGCGGGTTCGCGTACGGTCATACCGGCGGCGGCGCATCCGCGGGTGAGGGCGTCCAGGCCGAAGGCGTCGACGGGGCCGAGGGCGCCGGTGCCGCGCACGCCCTCCGCGAGGGCCGTGGTCGCGGCCCAGGCGAGCACGCCGGCCGTGAACTCGTACGGATCCCCGCCCGACAGGTGGACGGCGGACAGGCGGCGCCCCCGCGCGTCGTAGGTCTCCGCGACGATCCGGGACGACACGCCGGACGCACCCGCCGCCGGGGCCGTCCCTCCGCCGGCCGTACGGAGCACCCGATCGGCCAGGGCCTCGGTGACCCTCCTGGCGCCGGGCAGGGCGGCGATCACCGGGGTCGCCCGGGCCAGCACGCCCGCGGCCTTGGTCAGCCCGCCCAGCCAGCCGAGATAGACGTTGACCTCCCGCAGGCCGGGGTGCGCGGGCGGCAGCGTGAAGTGCTCGGTGGCGCCGATGGACAGGCCGTACCGCACCCGGCCGTCCACCAGGAAACGCCGGGTGCGGCCGTGCTCGGGGACGATGCGGCCCTCCCGGAAGCCGTACATCGGCTCCAGGAGCATCCCCAGCATCGAGGCGCGGGTCCCGGCGCTCGCGCGGCGCGCCATGTCGCCGCCCACGAAGTAGCCGACGTCGACGCGGACCGCGTCCGCGCCCGCCTTGCGGAGGGCCAGGGCGGCGGCGAGGTTGCCGGGCACGTAGTCGTAACCGAAGGCGGTGACCAGGGCCGCGCCCCGGGTCGCCGCGGCGGGGCCGTACCGCTGAAAGATCCGCTTGATGAACGTGGGCTCGCCCGTGCTGTCGAGGTAGACGGCGCCCGCCTCGGTCGCGGCGGCCACCGCGGCCTCACCCCACCGGGTGAACGGCCCGACGGTCGAGATCAGCACGTCGCCCGGCGCGACGAGGGCCCGTACGGACTCCGGGCGGCCGACGTCGGCCACCGCGATCGGCAGGTCACCACCAGGCGATCCGGCGAGTGAGTCGGCGAGGGCGGTCAGCCGCGCCTGGTCCCGGCCCGCCAGCAGCGGCCGGGCCCCGCGCCGGGTGAGCGCCTCGGCGGTGAGTCTTCCGGTGAACCCGGTGGCTCCGAAGAGCACGATCCTGGCCATTCCGCTACGGTAACCCGCCCCTCCTACGGTGATCGGCGGTGGGCCGCTCACTGGCGCCGATCGTTGTACGGCGGATAGCCGCGATCCTTGGCGAACGGCGCGGTGGTCGGCGGGGTCGTGTGCAGCGGAACCGCCCCGGCCCGCGCCAGATCCTCGTACGCCCGGGCGGTGGAGCCCCAGGTGTTGGCGTACACGTCGGTCGCGCTGACGGCCCCGCGGACGCCGTCGACCGTGATGACGAACCTCCGCTTCGTGCCCGGCCGCACGTCGTCCACGTACGACGTGGCCCCCGCGACCAGCTTGCCCGCGTCGTCGCGCAGCAGGGCCGTCACGGCGAGGGCGCCCGCGGGCTTGCGGAACGGGTCCAGCACGTAGCCCGTGACGAGGTAGGAGCCGTTCGGCTGCTTCTCGGTGAGCACGTCGGAGATCGGGAACCTGAGGAACGCCGACGGGGGCCGCGACGCGGCCCGCCACGAGGCGGGCCGGTAGTCGATCTTCACGCGGACCGGCTGCCCCCCGGTCGGCACCTGGCCGCCGAACGCCAGCGGGCGGCCCGGCGGCGCGGCGTTCAGCGGTTGTTCCAGGTGGACGACCTCCTTGCCCGCCGCGTCGACGGCCGTGACCACCGCGACGGCGTTCTCCCCGAAATGCCCGCGGTTGGGGTTGCTCAGCACCCCCGCCCAGGTCACCGCGTACCCGGCCCCGGAGCGGACGACGGAGGACACCTGCTCCTTGAGGGCCAGCGGCATGGGGCCCTCCTGCTTGTGCTTGCTCGCGCACGACGCCGTCGCCAGTGCGGCGAGGGCGAGGGCGGCGGTTATGCGGCAACGTCGCGTCACTCAGCCGTCATAACCACTGAATGGGACGATCCCTCCAGGACACGCGCGCCCCCGCCGGTATCTTTACCGGCCGCTCAACGCGGGCGGACCACCCGCGTCTCGTCCCATACCGGCTCGGGAGACTCGTACACCCGCCCGTCGGAGCCGAAGACCAGGTAGCGGTCGAAGTCGGCGGCGAACCAGCGGTCGTGGGTCACGGCGAGCACGGTGCCGTCGAAGGCGTCGAGGCCCTGCTGCAGGGCCTCGGCGCTGGCCAGGTCGAGGTTGTCGGTGGGCTCGTCGAGCAGCAGCAGCGTGGCGCCCGAGAGTTCGAGCAGCAGGATCTGCAGCCGCGCCTGCTGGCCGCCCGAGAGCGTCTCGAACCGCTGCTCGGCGATCCGCCCGGCCAGCTCGTAGCGGGCCAGCGCCTTCATCGCCTCGTTCTTCAGCCGGGCGTGCTCGATCATGACGATCTCGCAGGGCGTACGGCCGAGCAGTTCGGGGCGGGCGTGGGTCTGCGCGAAGTGGCCGGGCACGACCCGCGCGCCGAGTCTGACCACCCCGGCGTGGCGGACCTCCTCGCCGGCCAGCAGCCGGAGGAAGTGCGACTTGCCCGAGCCGTTCGAGCCGAGCACGGCCACCCGCTCGCCGTACCAGACCTCCAGGTCGAACGGCTTCATCAGGCCGGTCAGCTCCAGGCCCTCGCAGATCACCGCCCGCTTGCCCGTACGGCCGCCGCGCAGGCGCATGCTGATGAGCTGGTCCTTGGGCGCGAGCTCCGGCGGCCCGGCCTCCTCGAACCGGCGCAGCCGCGTCTGCGCCGCGTGATAGGCCGGGGCCATGCCGTCGTTGTAGGTGGCCTTCTGCTTGAGCATGACCACCAGACGCCTGAGCTTGGCGTGCTCCTCGTCCCAGCGCCGGCGCAGCTCGTCGAGCCGCTCGTTCCGCTCCCTGCGGGCCTGCGCGTACGTCTTGAAGCCGCCGCCGTGGATCCAGACGTTGCCCGACTCGACCGTGACGATCCGGTCGGCGGCGTTGGCGAGAAGCTGGCGGTCGTGGGAGACCAGCAGCACGGTCTTGGGCGTCTCGCGCAGCGCCCCTTCCAGCCAGACCTTGCCGGGCACGTCGAGGTAGTTGTCGGGCTCGTCGAGCAGCAGCACCTGGTCAGGGCCGCGCAGCAGGGCCTCCAGGACCAGCCGCTTCTGCTCGCCGCCGGACAGCGTGCCCACCTCGCGGTACTTCACCCTGTCGTACGGCGCTCCGAGCGCGGCCATCGCGCAGGCGTCCCACAGGACCTCGATGTCGTAGCCCCCGGCGTCGCCGTAGTCGGTGATCGCCTGGGCGTACCGCATCTGGGCCTTCTCGTCGTCCCGCTCCATCATCACGAGCTCGGCGGCGTGGAGGCGCTCCGCCGCCGTCCGGACGCGTTCCGGCGCGACGCTGAGCAGCAGGTCCTGGACCGTGCTGCCGTCCCGGATGTTGCCGACGAACTGCCGCATCACCCCGAGGCCGCCCGAATGGGAGACCGTGCCCTCGACCGGCTGGAGGTCTCCCGCGATCATCCGGAGCAGGGTGGTCTTGCCCGCGCCGTTCGGACCTACCAGGGCGGCCTTGACACCCTCCCCGACCCGGAACGAGACGTCGTTCAGGAGCATCCTGCCGTCCGGCAGGACATGCGTCAGATGCCCGACCTCAACGTGTCCCACTGCGCTTCCCTCTTTCCAAGTCCTCGCGCAGGGTACATGCCGGTTTCGCCCGCGGGCATCCTCGTTTTCCGGTGCGGCTGGGCGTCCACGCGGTACACGTCCAGGAGATCAGGACTGCGGACGGACCATCGTCACCAGGCCGCCGACATCTCCTGCGGCAAGGCATCCGGGAAGCCCGAGTCCAGGGGCTCCGGGCGGACGAGGACGGTCACATGACCATCGTCCAGCCTGCTCAGCGGGTAAAGGTTCCCCATGATGAGCAGGTGGCGCCCGGTGGCGTCGTAGCGGATGAGGTTCCACCAGGGGATGCTCTCGCCGGGGTGTTCCGCGCTGAACAACGTGCGGATCTTCCGGCCGTCCGCGACGGAGTACTCCTCGATCGTGTAGCGGTGCGGTCTCCGGCCATCGGAGACATACCTGCGGCCGACGAGCATCCTGTGACCGTCCGGGCTGATCGCCGCGCCCGCCGGGACATCCATGCCCTGGACCACGGTCCGACCGGCTCCGAGCGTCTCGCCGGCGGCGGTCGTGTCGAGGACCCTGGCCTGCGACATGACCACGAAGCCCAGGGTGCGGCGGTCGGCCGCCCACGACAGGCTCCAGAGGTTTCCGGCGGCGTTCGTCGTCCAGGTACGCGTCGTCCCGGCGGGCAGATCGACAACCGTAAGCCGAGCGCCAGGGCAGAAGCGCAGCGTCTCGTCCTTGCCGCACACCGTGCCGTCGACGCTGTAGGCGAGTCGGGTGCCGTCGTCCGTGACTGCGAGGGAGGACGCGGGGGTACCGGTCACAGGGGGGATCACATCGCGTGCCAGTTCGGCGACCTTCCCCCGCTCGTTGATCCGTATCCGGTAGAACCACGTGGTGCTCACCGTCGCCTGACGGGCCTGCACGCTCTGGGCGACGTAGAAAGTCGTGCCCTCTCCGGTTCCGGCGAGCAGATATCCGCCGGGCTCCCGGGTGATTCCCTTCGGAGATCGAGGCATCACGACCCGGTCGGTGATCTCACCGCTACGAGCGTCATGGACCGTCAACCCGTCGTTTCCGGCGGCCAGGAGGAAGCGAGGGCCGGACGAATCTTCCATCGCCGGCCGCACCGGAACCGAACCACGCAATGCAGCCGTGACGCCGACGCTCACCACGACAACGGCCAGAGCGGCCAGCAGCGGTGCCACGCGAAGAGATCCGCGAAGGCGACGAGAGTCCTTCGGCCGTACCGCCTGGCCGGCGGGGCGCAGGGTCTCGGCGCCCACCAGTTCGGCGCCGGCGGTGAAGGCGTCCCGGAGCCGGATTTCGGTTCGCGAGGTCATCGGTCCTCCTCCAGTTTCGCGGCGAGCGTCTTGAGAGCCCGGGACGTGGTCGACTTCACCGTTCCACGGCTGACCCCCATGACCTCGGCGATGTCCCCCTCCGACAGGTCGAGGTAGTAGCGCAGCACCACCGCCTCACGCTGGCGGCGCGGCAGTGCGCGAACGGCCAGAAACACCTCGCGTCGGGTCTCCCCCAGCAATGCCTCGGCCTCCGCCGACCAGAACGGCACTTTCCGATCACCACCGAAACGCCGGATGATCACCCGGCGCCGGTGGACCATCCGGCAACCGTTGAGCACGGCCGTCCGCAGATAGGGCAGCACCCGCCCGTGGTCGGTCAATCGGCTCCACCGGCGGTGAACCGCGGCGAAGGCGTCCTGCACGATGTCCTCGGCCGTTTCCTGGTCCCCCACCAGCAGAAAGGCGAAGCGGACGAGGCCGAGACGATGGGTCATGAACAAATCGGTGATGAGGACGTCAGCCGGAGCGGCCCCCGCATGGAGCTCCGGTGGCGGTTCCTCCATCACACTCCTGATCTCAGACTGCATGCCTCTTCCATGCGTGTCCCACCGATCCGGTTGCCTCTGGGCGGCGGATTGACATCCTTGCCCGCGAAAGCCGCGTCAGGTGACGACTTGGCCGGAGGCTCACAGACCGGATGCGGCCTCGCGCCGAGTCCCCGACCGTGGCACGCGGTGGCGTGGCGGAAGGACGGGGCGCATTCTTTTCCTTGACCGCGAAACGCCTTGACTCGACGGCGCATCAGCCGGAAATAGCCTGACATTTCACGGGATTGCCACGTCAAAGGGGCGGATATGTCACCGCGCACCGATCCCATCCTCGACTGCCCGATCGACCAGGTCCCGGACGGCCGGGAGTTCGTCGAGGCCGCCATGCGCTGGCATTTCAGCCCCGAGACCGGCTCGCCGTTCTGGCTGGAACGGGCGAAGACGCTCGACTTCGACCCGCGTGCGGACGTGCGCTCCTTCGAGGACCTGCGGCGGTTCCCCAACGTCGCCAACGAACTGCGCGAGGTCCGGGTGGAGGACCTCATTCCCCGGGGGTACGGCCCGGACGCGGCGGTGGTCGGCGTGTACGAGAGCGGCGGCACCACCGGGCCGCCCAAGCGGGTCGTCGTCCTGCGCGACTGGCTCGACCGGCTGCTGCTCCGGCTCGAACAGGACCTGGAGGCCAGGGGCTACCCCGAGAGCGGCAACTGGCTGTCGCTCGGGCCGACCGGGCCGCACATCTACGGGGAACTGGTCCGCCGGCAGGCCGAGCGGCGCGGCGGCATCCGGCTCGCCGTCGACATGGACCCGCGATGGGTGAAGAGGAGCATCGCCGAGGGCCGCGCCGAGGAGGCGGAACGGTACGCCGAGCATCTGATCGACCAGAGCGCCCACCTCCTCCGGACCCAGGACGTGCGGGTCATGGTGACCACCCCTCCGCTGCTGACCCGGCTGGCGCGCAGGGACGCGCTGGTCAGCCTGGTCAACGAGAAGGTCTCCGTGATCAGCTGGGGTGGCGCGCACATGGATCCCGACACCCACTACCTGCTCCGTACGGAGGTCTTCCCGGGCGTGAGGCTGTACGGCATGTACGGCAGCACGATGATCCTGGGCGGGCTGCCCGAGCGGGCCGTCCCGCCGGAGCAGGACGTGATCGTCTTCGACTCCTTCTCGCCGTACATCGCCTTCGAGGTGGTGGACCCGCGGACCGGGGAGAGCGTGCGGATCGGCGACCGCGGCCAGGTCGTGATGCACCACGTCAGCAAGAGCTTCTTGCTGCCCAACAACCTGGAGCGTGACCTGGCCACCCGCGTGGCCGCGCCGCCGGGCCAGACGGGCGACTCCGTGGCCGACGTCGGGCCGCTCCCCACGTTCGAGGACGAGCCGGTCATCGAGGGGGTGTACTGATGGACGAGCCCATCCAGCTCGACGCCCTCGGCTCGGGCGGGCCGTACCGCAGCCGGAGCCGGCTGCCCATCCGCGAGCTGGGCGGACTGCTGATCGCGGAGCTGAGCCTGGTGCCGCGCCTGTTCGTGCAGCGGACGATGGCGGCCCTGCGCCGGGCGCGGACCATGCCGGCCGACGAGCGGGCGGCGGCCCTCACCCGCGCGGGACGGCTGTTCGAGACCGGCGTCGTCGGCGGCCTCGGCGCGGAGGAGTACCGGCACATCGTCAGCCGCGTCTCCGGAATGCCGATCACCGTGGTCCGCTCGGCGGCGTCCGGCATCGCGCACCGGGCGGGCGAGGCGTACCGCACGACCCGGTACGCCCGGCCCGAGGGCGCGGTGGACGACTGGCGCGACCCGCTCACCCGCACCGGGCAGGCGGTCTGGACCCGGCGCGGCGACGTCTTCGCGGTGCACGCCGCGGGCAACCATCCGGGTGTGCACACCCTGTGGCTGGAGGCCCTGGCGATGGGCTACCGGGTCGCTGTGCGCCCGTCCCGGCGCGAGCCGTTCACCCCGCACCGCCTGATCACGGCGCTGCGCGAGTCGGGCTTCGGCGAGGACCAGGTCGTGCTCCTGCCGACCGACTACAGCGTGGCCGACGACATCATCAAGGACGCGGACCTCGCGATGGTGTACGGCGGCGAGGAGGTCGTGAACAAGTACGGCGACGACGTGCGGGTGCTGCCGCAGGGCCCGGGACGGTCGAAGATCCTGCTCACCGAGGACGACTGGGAGCGTCATCTCGGCACGATCGTCGAGTCGGTCAGCGCGTTCGGCGGGACGGCCTGCGTGAACACCACCGCCGTCTTCGTCGCCGGCGATCCCGCGCCCGTCGCCGCGGCCGTCGCGGAGCGGCTGGCCGCGATCCCGAGCCTGCCGCCGGAGGACGACGCCGCGGTGCTGCCCGTCCAGCCGGTCGCGGACGCGCGGGCCGTCGAGAAATACCTGCTCGACCACGTGGACGGCGCGACGCCGCTGCTCGGCGGCGACGGGATCGTGCACGACCTCGGCGACGGCAGCGGGGTGCTGCGCCCGGCGGTCTTCCTGGTGGACCGGCCCGACGCGCCGCAGACGGGCATCGAGCTGTCGTTCCCGTGCGTGTGGTTCGCGCCCTGGAGCCCGGACGACGGTGTCGGGCCGCTCAGGAACACGCTGGTGCTGACCGCCATGACGCGGGACGACGACCTGGTCGACCGCCTGGTGGACGACCCGTCGATCAGGAACGTCTACCTGGGCGACGCCCCCACGTTCTGGATGCCGCAGTGGGTGCCGCACGATGCCTATCTCGGCGAGTTCCTCATGCGAACAAAAGGCGTCATCCGCGCTTAAAAATGTGGAAACCGCCCAGTAGATTCTGGGCATGCACAGCAGATCCCGCTGGCTGCGCCGCCTCCTGTGGACGCTCGCCGTCGTCGTGGTGCTCGGCCTGGCGGCCGTCGGCGGTGCCGGCTGGTACTACTCCGGTCTCGTGATCGACCCGGTGCACGAGGCCGGCTATCCCCTGGAGGTCACGGCCGTCCACGGGGACGAGGTCACGATCAAGGGTGGCGCCGACACGGCCTCCCCCGGAACGTACGGCCTGACCTGGGCGGACGGCAACGCGCTGCTGGGACCGACGACCGCGGCCGGGGCCGGCACGGTGACCAGGAAGGTCACCCGGGTCGTCCGCGGCGAACTGCGCCCGGGGGTGCGCGCCTACCTCGACCGATGGCTGTGGGGGCACGCGACCCCGGCCGCCGCGGGCGTGCCGTACACGGACGTGACGATCCCCTCGCCGCTCGGCGGTCTCCCCGGCTGGCGCACCGAGGGCGTCTCGCGGACCTGGGTGATCGCGGTGCACGGGCGCAACGGCGGCCCCGGGGAGGCGCTGCGCGTGCTCCCGGTTTTCCACAGCCTGGGGATGCCGGTGCTGGGCATCACCTACCGCAACGACGAGGGCGCCCCGGCGAGCCCGGACGGCAAGCTCCACCTCGGCGCCACCGAGTGGCGCGACGTGGCCGCGGCGATCACCTACGCCCGGGGGCAGGGCGCGACCGGGATCGTGCTGTACGGCTGGTCGATGGGCGGCGGCATCGTGCCGATGACCGTACGGAAACTTCCCGGCGAGCCGGTCAAGGCGATGATCCTCGACAGCCCGGTCGTCGACTGGCGGTCGCCCATCGCCCTCGGAGCCGAGCAGATGGGCGTCCCGGGCTTCCTCGTGACGGTGGGCGAGTGGGTGGTCGAGCGGCGTACCGGCCTGTCGTTCGACGACGTGGACCACCTGCGCCACGCCCGGGAGTTCAGGGTCCCGACCCTGGTGTTCGTGGACGACGACGACGCGACGGTGCCGCCCGGCCCGGCGCTGCGCCTCGCCGAGGCCCGGCCCGACATCGTCAGGCTCGTACGGACCGCCGGGGGCGGGCACACCGGATCGTGGAACGCCGACCCGGCCCGCTACGAGCGGGAACTCAAGGAGTTCGTCACGTCCCTGTGACGGCGGCCCCGCGGAGACACCAGGTGAGCGTATTTCGCACGTAACCGGACGACGCCGGCATACGGCCGCCGGAGAATTCCCACCTGAGATCCGCCGTGCCGCCCTTCCCCCGAAGCGCCTGACGATCCGGCGGGGCGCTTCGTCACGTCGCCGCGACGCCGGGGATCACGACGGTCATCGAGCTGTGGACCAGGGTGAAGCCCAGCCGCTCGTACACGCGCCTGGCCGGGTTCCCCTCGGTCACGGCCAGGCCCAGCCGGTCCCACCCCGTGGCGTACGCCCTCTCGCGGACCGCGCCCAGCATCCGGGCGCCGAGGCCGGCCGGCGTACGACCGGGGTGCCGGAAGACCTCGGTCACCCAGGCCAGGTCGCCGAAGCGGTTGACCAGGACCCCTCCGGCCACCGTGTCACCCTCGTCCACGGCCAGGACGCTGCAGGGCAGGAGCTCGCCGAGTATCTCCCCCGCGAGCAGCGGGGCGAGCTCCTCGCGCAGCCCGGTGGCCCCGTCCCGCGGCCGGTGGTCCACGTGGCCCGGCGGATACGCCGCGCGCCAGGCCGGGAAAACGTCCTCGGGCGCGCGGTCACAGGGGACGAACCGGAAGCCCTCGGGCGCGGCCGCGTCCGCCGGCGGCGCCGTACGCAGGTCGCAGGTCATCTGGTGGGCGTGCCGCCTCAGGCGGGCGCCGTGGGCGAGCAGTTCCCGGCCGAGATCGGGCGGCCCCGCCACGGCCCATCCGGGCAGCTTCTCCAGGATGACGCCGGCCGCGTCCGGGCTCAGCGCCTCCACCTGGTCGGCGCACGGCAGGCCGTATCTCTCGCCCTCGGTGTAACTGATCGCCGGGGAACCGTCCGGCCCGGCCAGAGTCACTCGTCGCACGGAGCAGAGGGTCGCGCAGCATCCCCTGGTCGGCAACCCTTTTTTTCCGGAGCAGGCCCTCTTCCTCCGCGTCCTCCGGGAGAACGTCCGGGAAAAAGACGGCGCGGCCGGGAACAACGGGCCCCGGCTCGTGGTTTGATGAAGCGTGGCCGGTGTGCAGGTGTCCCCGGGCCTCACCTAATTTGCCTTCGCGGACTACCGTTCGGCTGGAGCCGCGTTGTGCCTTTCGCCGAGAGGCGACCCGGCACCGGCACCACACGTGCGGGACCCCGGCAGGAGATCCTCCTGCCGGGGTCCTGGCGTGTTCCGGGAGCGCCGGCCGTCCGATGGGAATTGTCGGTGGCGGGTGCCACGATGCGCTCATGCCTGAACCGGATTCCGAGTCGATCTCCTCGTACTGGGACGCGGCGGCGGACACCTTCGACGACGAAGCCGATCATGGGCTTCGCGACCTCCGGGTCCGCGCCGCCTGGGCGGGCCGGCTGCGCTCCTGGATGCCGCGGCCCCCGTCCGACGTCCTCGATCTGGGCTGCGGCACCGGCTCCCTGACGCTGCTGCTGGCCGAGCAGGGACACCGGCCCGTGGGGCTCGACCTCTCGCCGAGGATGGCCGAGGCGGCCCGCCGCAAACTCGCCTCGGCGGGCTTCGCGGTGACCGTCCTCGTCGGGGACGCGAGCGCCCCTCCCGCCGCCGCCGGCGCCTCCTTCGACGTGATCCTGGCCCGGCATCTGATGTGGACCCTGCCCGCGCCGGAACGCGCGCTCCGCACCTGGATGGGCCTGCTGCGCCCGCACGGGCGGCTGATCCTGATCGAGGGCAACTGGCAGGCCTCCGACGACGGCCCGCCGTACGTCGCCGGAGCCCACGCGCTGCCGTGGCTCGGCGGAGTGAGCGCCGGGCCGCTCCTGGACGTGCTCCGGCCGTACGCCGCGAGCGTGCGGGCGGAGCCGCTGACCGATCCCGTGCTCTGGGGCAAACCGATCCACGACGAGCGCTACGCCGTCATCGCCCGCCGCTGACAGGTGAGGTGGGAAAACTCGCAACACCGAAAACGTAATAGTGCCGGAAACGCCGAACGCATCGTCTCAGGCAGGGCGGGGCAAAACGCGGGCCGGTCATCCCGCCGTTCAATGGCACGGATGCCCATCAAGTCATACGGAATTCCGCCGGGAACGGCGCGGGAGGGGTCAATTCGCCTGGACGGGCTCTGGCTGGGGTGCCAAGGATTGAGATGCAACCCGATCGCTGATCGGAGAGGAGTATCTCTATGCACGGCACTCGATTCTCATTACTGCTGGGTCCGGCAGTCCTTACCGCGGTATCGCTCTGGCCGGCCATCGCATCGGCCTCCACCGTCCACCCGTCCATCCACCCGTCCGGCCACCTGGCCGCCGCCGCGCTGAGCGTGCCGCGGGCCGAGGAGCCGGGCTACCTCGGCGAGGAGTCGGAGGAGGCGGCGCAGCAGAGCGTACGCGCGTACGAAGAGAGCGGGTACGGGCGGGAGAGCGAAAGCGCCCTGGAAAGCGGATCGAGCAGTTCAAGCGGTTCGAGCGAGGAGTCCGAGGAAGCCGAGGAGTCCGAGTCCGGCGAGGCGAGCAATCTCGCCCTCTACTCGCGGCCCTCGCTCCGGTCCTCGCTGAGGGAGTCCTCACTGCAGGAGTCCTCGCTGAGTGAGTCGTCCCTCAGCAGTCCGTCGCTCAGGAGTTCCTCGATGCGCGAGGCCTCCTACAGCCGTCCGCTCAGCTACCGGACGATCACCTACCAGCGGCCGGTCACCCAGATGCGGATGGTGACCGAGAGCCGTCCGGTCACCTACACGCGGCAGGTCACCTTCCAGCGTCCGGTGTCCGAGACGCACATGGTCACGCGGATGCGCCCGGTCACGGAGACGCGCCAGGTCAGCTTCCAGCGGCCGATCACCGAGACGCGGTTCGTCACCGAGAGCCGCCCGGTCACGCAGTACGTGTCCTACCAGCGGCCGATCAAGCAGACGCGGTTCGTCACCGAAAGCCGCCCGGTCACCCGGTACGTCAGCTACCAGCGGCCGGTCGTGCACTACGTCACCGAGAAGAAGGCGATAACCGAGCAGCAGACCTACCAGCGCCCGATCACCGAGACGCGGTACGTCACCGAGAGCCGCCCGGTGACCAGGCAGGTCAGCTTCCAGCGGCCGATCACCGAGACGCGGTTCGTCACCGAGAGCCGTCCGGTCAGCTACACCCGGATGGTGCCGGAGAGTCACCCGGTGACCACCACGCACATGGTCAGCGAGAGCCGTCCGGTCAGCTACACGCGCATGGAGAGCTTCCAGCGCCCGATCGCGGAGACGCGCTACGTCACCGAGAGCCGGCAGATCGCCTACCGGCCGTCGCTCGGCTCCAGCTCGTCCAGCGACGACTGCTAGTGAGTGAGAGATGAGCCCGGCGCGTCACCGGCCGGGCGAACGAAGGGCACGGGCCATTGCCGCCCGTGCCCTTCCACCTGTCCGTACCGGCTCAACGTCCACCGTCTTGGAAGCGGCACTCTGTCCGGGCTTCCGCCGGCCGGGTCGGGTTGTCCCACAGGCACCCTTCGTCGACGACGTTGGACACCCCGGACAGATCGCTCGCCGCCCTGGCCACAGCCGTGCGATCGGCGCCGGGGACGAGTTTCAGGCGGAAGGACTCCGGCATGTCCTCGACCCTGACCGCCTTCAGCAGCCTGGGGTTCGGCTCGCTTCTGCGGAAGTTCTCGAACGCCGTCCGCCGGTCCTCGAACGTCACGACCGTCACGTCGCGGCGGGCCCGGAGCGTTCGGCTGATGTTCTCCCGCTCCCAGGCGGTGACCGCGCCGCCCCTGCAGCGCGGGAAGGGGGAGTGATCCGTACAGAGGAACACAGAGATCTCGGCCATGCCGGACGAGGCCGCGCCGCCGCTCGGCGGCGTCACGGCGACGCCGGCCTCCCGGGGGGCCGGAGACGGCTCCGCGAGCCGTGCCACGCCCACGATGGTGCCGGCCACCGCGAGTGCCGCGGCGGCGATCGCGAGGCCGCGCGGCCGGGTGCGGCGTGGCGTGGGCAGCGCGTGGTCGAGGCCGTCGTCCGGCACCGTACGCGCGCGGGCCGCCATGGCGTCACGGAGCCGATCCTCGATGGTGCTCATGCGTCCTCTCCCAGTTCGCGAAGGAGCCTGGCCAGGGCTCGGGCGGTGGTGGACCTGACGGTGCTCTGCCCGATGCGCATGACCTGGGCGATCTCGGGCTCGGCCAGGTCGAGGTAGTAGCGCAGGACGAGCGCCTCCCGCTGCCGTCGGGGCAGCCGCGCCAGCGCCAGCAGCACCTCTCTGCGCGACTCCCCGAGGAGTGCGGCGGTCTCCGCTGAGTCGGCCAGGTCAGAGCTCCGCTGCGTACGGCGCAGCATGACCGCACGGCGGCGCAGCACCGAACGGGAGCCGTTCAGCACGCAGGTGCGGAGATAGGCGAGCGTGACGCACGACGTCCCTCGGCCGTGCAGCCGGGCGAATACGTCCTGCACCACATCCTCGGCCGTCTCCAGATCGCCCACGAGCAGCACCGCGAGCCGCACCAGGCTGACCCGGTGCTCCCGGTACAGGGCGACCAGATCGGCCTCGGGAGGCGGTGCCGGTGGCGCGGGCGCCGTCAACCGCGGGGATTCAAGGTTCATGCAGAGTGAACGCCCGGCCCCCCGCATCCGCTGCTTACAGATGCACGAGGCCCTTCCGCTCGAACGGAAAGGGCCTCGTGACGCTGCTCCGCGGGAGCGGGTGGGCTCACGCCTCGCTGGCGTGGGCCGCCAGGATGCGCCAGCCGTGCTCGTCGGTGTGCACCCAGGTGCGCGTGTAGCGCAACCGGCCGCCGAACGGCACGCCCGCGAACTCGCCCTCCAGCGTGCCGAGGAAGCAGGTCACCCCGGTCGTCCCCGAGACGAGGACGGTGAGGTCCTCCTGCACGACCTTCTTCATGACCTGGGTGCGCGAGCGGTGGTTGTGCAGGTCGAGCTCCTTGGCCTCGGGATACAGCCGCCCGTCGGGAGGCCCGGTGAAGACGAGCCGCTCGTCGAGCAGCCGGTCGAGCTCCTCCACGTCACCGTTGAGCTGGGCGTTCTGCAACCGCCGCTCGGCCTCGTACAACTCGTCCAGAAGGGTACGGCCCGCCATGACTGTCCTTTCCGCCGGAAGCGTTCGTCAACCGGTGCCGACGGTAGCCCCGGCGGGGCCGCATACTCCAGACCGCAGCCCACCTCCCTGGCCGCCCGGTCTCCCCCTCCCGGTCGTCCAGCACCGACGGAGCCGCACGCAAGCCCTGATCATGGCGATACCGCTCCGCGGTGGTTAGACGTCCGTCCTGGCGTACAAAGAGAAGCGACGCGGTGAGCGGCACCGACTGCTGGACGAACTGACGGCAGAGTCCGTGGGCATGGGCATGTACGACAAGCCTGCCAACGATTTCTGAGCGGCCTACGCTGGCCTCGCGCCCCGAACAGGACAGGCGACGCACTCCGGCGTCGAGCCTCCGAGCCGTCAGCGCGTGGTGTCGTCGACGATCCGGCCGTCCCGGATGCGGATGATCCGATCGCAGTGCGCGGCCACCCCGTCGTCGTGGGTGGCGACCAGCAGGGTCAGCCCCTGCTCGGCGACCAGGCGATCGACCAGCTCCATCACCTCCCGGCCGGTGGCCGAGTCGAGGTTGCCCGTGGGCTCGTCGGCCAGGATCAGCCGAGGCTCGCCGATCAGCGCACGCGCGACCGCGACCCGCTGCTGCTGCCCGCCGGACAGCTGCGACGGCACGGCGTGCGCCCGGTCCAGCAGGCCCACGGCGGCGAGTAACTGCCTGCCCCGTTCCGTACGGTCGAAGTCCACCCGGCGGGGCAGCACCGGGGCGAGGACGTTGTCCAGGACGGTGAGCGCGGGCAGCAGGTGGAACCGCTGGAAGACGAAGCCGACGCTGCGGCGGTAGACCGACAGCTCACGGCGGCCGAGCGCGGTCACCTCCCGGTCCCCGACCGTGATCGTGCCGCCGTCCACCCGTTCCATGCCGCCGATCAGGTGGAGCAGGGTGGACTTGCCGGAGCCCGAAGCGCCCACCACGGCGACCCGCTGCCCCGCCGGGACGTGCAGCGACACGTCGTCGGCGGCGACGATCCGGCCGTCTCCCTGACCGAACCGCTTGGTCAGTCCCCTGAGCGTCACCTCGACACCGCGCCGGGCGCCGGTCGTACGCGCCTCCATCGTCACCTCTCCGCCCTCGCCGCGGGTTCCGGAAGCCGGTCCGCTCCCGTCGCGATCACGTATCCCACAGCGCACCTCCGCAAATCCAGCGACGTCGTCGAAACGGATGAACAGGGGCGCCATGAGCAGCGCGAGGCGAGTTCCACGTGCCTCATCGACGGCCTCAGTCCTCCGCCAGCACGGCGGCGAGCGGCAGGCGGCGCATGAGCTGCGCGGGGACGGCGGCGGCCAGCACCGCGAACGCGGTTCCGGCCGCGGCGACCGGGAGCGTGGCGCCCACGGTCGCCCAGGTGAGGCCGCCCAGGAACGCGGCCAGCACGCCGAGGCCGAGACCGGTCCCGAGCGCCGCGCCGGTCAGGCCGAGCAGCGCGCCCTCGGTGACGATCAGGCGGCCGAGCTCCCCGTCGGACCACCCGCACGCGCGCAGCGCGGCCAGCTCGCCGCTGCGTTCCCGGACGCTCAGGTAGAGAGCGTCCGCGATGGCGAACACACCGAGCGCCACCGTGGTGACGGCGGCGGCCAGATCGACCCCGCGTACCTGGAGCGAGACGGCGTCGCCCAGCAGCGTGCCCTGGGCCTCGCCGTGGAACCGCCAGGTGATCACCAGCAGCGTGGACACCGCCGCCACTCCGGCCGCGAGCGCCAGCACGCCGACCAGGCTGCGAGTCGGGACCCGGACCAGGTTGCCCACCGCCATGCCGTGCACCGTCCGGGACCGGCGTGCCCGGGTGCGGGTGACCACGGGGGGACGGATCGCCGCCATCGGGTGCGCCCGCCCGGCGCGCAGCGCGGGCACCAGCCCGCCGAGCAGGGCGATCCCGCAGGCGACCGGTACGGCCAGCAGCGCGTGTCCGGGGCTCACCTCGATGCCGGTGGCGGCGGCCAGCGGCAGGGACAGGGCGGCGCCCAGGATCCCGGCGACCAGGCCGACCAGCACCACCTCTCCCAGCACCAGCGCGGCCAGCCGCCCGCCCGGCCAGCCCAGACAGCCGAGGACGGCCAGCTCGCGCCGCCGCACCCGGACCGACGCGGCCACCGCGTTGCCCAGGAACAGCATGCACACCACGAGGATGAGACCGAACAACAGCGCGCTCTTCTGGTCGACGGCCCTGGTCAGCGCGACCGCCACGCCCTTGGTCGTCCAGTTCTCCAGCAGCCGCAGCTCGGGGCGGCCGAACACGCCGGCGGGCAGCTCGACCGGGCGCGGGGCCGGGGAGGAGCCGATGGTGATGTCCACCTCGAGCCCGGTCGTGGTGGCGATCTTCTCGGCGGCGACGCGGATGCGCTCCTGGGACAGGTCGTCCAGCCCGGTGACCCCGGCGACCCGTACCCGGATCGCGGAGACCGGCGCCTCCTGCGCCGGGTCGTCGCCGCGGACGAGCATGGGCAGCGCGGTCAGCGTCGTCAGGAGCTGGGGCGGGGTGGCCAGGTAGCCGCCGGGGTTGCCGTTGGGCAGCAGCGGGCGGTTCCCCAGCGCCGCCCGCGCGCTCTGGTCCGCGCCGGTCGCGCTCGCCGGCTGGTACGTCTCCAGCGGCACCGCGGACAACGCGGAGAACTCGGTCAGCCCGGACGCGTCGAACCTCCCCACCACCTGCGGGAACGCGTACACGGACACGCCACCGGGGCCGGCCAGCTCGCGTTTGGTCAACGGCCGGAGCGCCCGATCGTGCGCGAACAACGGGGCCGAGGTGTCGACGAGGGAGTTCTCCTGCCGCCACACCTCGTCGAGGTCGACGGTGACGGGATCCGGCTTCAGCGCCCCCTCTCCGCCCCCGTAGCGCGGGCGGCCGGACTGGATGACGCGGTCCACGTTCAGCCACGTGTCACCGGGGTCGGTGATCGGGCGCTCGCTGACCTGCCGGTAGACGCTCTCCGCGTCGACGCGCACGGTCGACGTGCGCCGGGCCGGCTCCGCCTGTAGCCGTTTCCACAGCTCGTCGCCGCGCAGGCTCGCGATCTCCGGCGGCCGGTCGAGCCGCGAGACGTCGGCGGTCAGCTGCTCGTCGTCGTGCGCGGCCGACGAGAGCAGCATGGGAACATCGGCGAACCGCGTCCACTTGGCCGGCGTCGGGGCGTCGCTCGCGCGCAGGTAACGCCCGGTGACCACGGCGCGATCCAGCCCGACCAGTTCCGCCTCCTGCACGGGATCGACGGCCGCCAGCAACAGCGGCACGGGCCAGCTGACGGGGAGCGTCAGGCGCGGCAGCCGCACCTGCCTGGGAATGATCCCCCCGCCCGCGTCGCCGAGCTGGGTGCGGAAACCGCCGTCCGGCAGCATCTGGTAGACGTCCACGCGGGACCGGTCCGCCGCCGTGAGGTAGGTGCGTCCGGGCTCCCGCTTGCGCGCGGTGGGGCAGATCGGCTGGATTCGTCCGTCCGGGAGGACTTCGGCCGCCGGGTAGCCGGACGACATCCCCGCGCGGTCACACACCGCGTCGTCCACCCGCACCTTCCGGCCCTCGTAGCGGTAGCCGGCGAACTCCACGTGGTTCGCCGTGTTAGTGGTGAACCGCGGCCACAGCACGGGGTTGCGGGTCACGTACACGTACCTGTCACCCGGGTCGTCGATCGTCGACAGTCCCCGGTCGGTGGTCCAGGTCCTGTCCACCTTGAGCAACTGCCGTCGTGCCCCTCGGTCGAGCTGCTCCGTGAGGTCGATCTCGGCGGTCGCCGTCACGTCGACGTACCCCACCATCGCCACCGGAGCGGCCACCTCGACGCCGGGCAGCGCGAGTATCCGCCGCCACTGGTCGAGCGTGATGCCGCCGAACTGGCCGGACAGGAAGTTCGGGCGCACCTGCCCGTGCGCGAGCTCCTGCGCGTCCCGGCTCCCCCGGGGCCGCACCAGCACGTCGTACGTGCTGCGGTAGTTGTCGTCCAGGGTCCCGGTCACGCGCAGGCGTGAGGTCTCCACCGAGCCGGTGAGCAGGGTGAACCCGCTCGTGGCCAGCAACACGCCGAGCAGCATCGTCATCGAGCGCACCGACTGGCGGCGTAACTGGCCGATCATCAGCCTCAGCATGAATCACCATCAGACGGTCACATTCGCCGGATTACAACCCCCAGCAGACGCTCTCCGGCGACGTACCCGTAGAGGCGGGAGTCCCGGCTCACCGCCGGGTTGTCCCCGAGCACCACCAGCCGGCCGGTGGGGACGGACGCGGTCCTCCCGGCCAGCACGGGCACGCGCGTCCCGGGGACGGGGTCTCCGGGAACGGCTATCGCCCGTTTCACCACCAACACCGTGCGGGGACCGTCGTCCTCCGCCGCCCAGGCGGGCACCGGCACGGGAGGCGCGTCGATCACGTCGGTGAAGACGACCAGGTCGTCGGGGCGGACCGCCGTCACGCCACGTCGCCGCACCAGCACCCGGTCACCGTCCCGGAGCGTGGGCTGCATGCTCCTGCCCCGTACGGTCACCACGACGAAGACCCGGCGCATCCCCAAAGTCACCGCCGCCAGCGCGAGGGCCATCACCGCCGGAACGGTGAACAGAAGCGGCAACCGCCTCCTCCTCCTGTGCGCCGGACCCGACAGTCGCACCGGGTCCGGCTCGGTCACCCGGTCACGCGCCGTCCGTCAGCAGCCGGCGTGCGCGTAATACGTGCAGCGGCCGCAGTAGTAGAGGTAGATGTCGCCCCCGACGCACTTGCAGTAGCCGCCCCACCCGCAGGCGCGGGCTTCGGCGTGCGGGACCACCTTGTCGACCATCCTGTCGGCGACCCGTCTGATCAGCGCTCTCATGACCACTTCCTTTCACCGGACGTGATTGGCCCCGAGCGTAAAGAGCGGGGATTCAGCGGAGATACACACTCCGTACACGCGCCGGGCACAGCGCCTCATGGATCGGCGAAGTCGAATATTCGATATCGGCCGTGCTTTTATCTGCGGCCCACGCGATTAGTTGCGGTTGAATCTCATTGGAGTGCCGGCCCAGGTGGGGTGCCTAGGCTGAGCACGCGGGAGCGGTGCCGGTAAGGACTTGGGCTGACAATCACGGCGGGCGGGGCTTGGTGGCTGATCGATTACTGGTGAAAGTCGGTGCTGACGGCCGGGCATCGGTGCTGGTGTGGCTGGAGGGGGAGGGGTTCCCGAGACCGGCGGGGGATCCGGTCGAGATGGCCTGGCCACTCGACGCGCAGGCACTGGAGGATCTGCGCTGGTATTTGGAGGACTACCTGCGTTATCCCTACGCGTATTTCGAGCGCGGCTCGGATATCGCCGCCCGACTTCCCCTTTGGGGTGAGGGCATATTCGAGGCGGTGTTCGGGTCCGCGTTGTTCCGGGCCGCGTACGCGACAGTGCGGGCGCGGGGAAATCCGGTCGAGGTGGTCGTCCAGTCGACCGAGGCGCAGTGGCTGGGGCTGCCCTGGGAGTTGCTGTGCGACCCCGCGCGGGGGCCGCTGGTTCTGGATCAGGTCGCGCTGACCCGCCATCTGCCTGCCGCTGACCTGACCGCGGCCTTCCCTGTGGGCGGCACCCGGCTGCGGGTGCTGATGGTGATCTCCCGCCCGGCCGGCGAACGTGATGTGAGCTACCGGATGATCGCACGGCCATTGCTCGAACGGCTGGGGGCGGCCCGCGGCAAGGTCGATCTGGTCGTACTGCGCCCGCCCACGTTGGACCGGTTGTCTGAGGTCCTGACGGAGGCGCACGAGGCGGGCGAGCCGTTCCAGGTGGTGCATTTCGACGGGCACGGCGTGTTCGGCGACGGGCATGTGCCCTCCGCCGGATGGGACCCGGTCACCTTCCGGGGACCGGTCCCGAAGGGGATGCTGGCGTTCGAGACCGGCAGCGGCGGGCCCGACCTGGTTCCGGCGGACAAGGTCGCGCAGGTGCTGTCGCGCGGGCGGGTGCCGGTGGTGGTGCTGAACGCCTGCCGGTCGGGCCAGGTGGGCGCCCAGGTGGAGGCGACGGTCGCGACCCGGCTGGTGGAGGGTGGGGCGGCGTCGGTGGTCGCGATGGCCTACAACGTGTACGCCGTCGCGGCGGCGGAGTTCATGACCGCCTTCTACGATCGGCTGTTCTCGGGGGATCGGGTCGCCGACGCGGTCACCGCCGGTCGTGCCCGTCTGGCGTTGCGCAACGAGCGGCCCAGCCTCAGGGGCAAGCTGCCGCTGGCGGATTGGGTGGTGCCGGTGCACTACCTGCGCCGCGACGTCAGCTTCCCCGATCTGCGGACCGAGCGCCGAGATACGTCGGTGGACGACATGCTCGACCGGCTCCGCACCGGCTCGGACGGCAGCGCCCTGGTGGGGGATGATCTGGCCGAGGTGGGCACGTTCGTGGGCCGTGACGGCCTGTTCTACACCCTGGAGGCCGCGGCCCGGCTGCAGCGGGTGGTGATCCTGCACGGACCGGGCGGGACGGGCAAGACCGAGCTGGCCAAGGCGTTCGGCCGGTGGTGGCGCGACACCAGCGGCGTCGAGCGGCCCGAGTGGGTGATCTGGCATTCCTTCGAACCCGGGGTGGCCTCCTTCGGCCTGGACGGTGTGATCAGCGCGATCGGGCTGCGCGTGTTCGGCGCCGACTTCGCCCTCGCCGACACCGGCGAGCGCCGCCGCATCGTGCAGCGGCTCCTGGCCGAGCGCCGGCTGTTGCTGATCTGGGACAACTTCGAATCCGTGCACTCCATGCCCGACCCCACGGCGGCCACCCCGCCGCTGGCCGACACCCAGCTGGAGGAGCTGCGGCAGTTCCTCGACCAGCTCGCCCGATCAGGCAGGAGCTCCATCCTGATCACCAGTCGCAACCCGGAGACCTGGCTCGGCCAGGAGCTGCGGCGGATCGAGGTCGGTGGGCTGAGCGAGGACGAGGCGATCGACTACGCCGACCATCTCCTGCTGTCCGTCCCGAACGCCCGGCCGCGCCGGCAGACACCGGCGTTCGCCGAACTCATGAAATGGCTGGACGGCCACCCGCTGACGATGCGGCTGATCCTGCGCCACCTGGACGGCACCGACCCCGCCGTGCTGCTGGCCGCGCTGCAGGGCACCGCGCCGCTGCCCGGAAGTGATGACGGCGACCGCACCACCTCCCTGTCGGCTGGCGTCGCCTACTCCTTCACCCGGCTTCCGCCCGGTGACCAGCAGGCACTGGCCGCGGTCGCACTGTTCCACGGCGTCGCCGACGCCGACGTGCTCGCCACGATGTCGCCGACATCGGGCATCCCGGCGCGGTTTCGCGGCCGAAGCCGAGACGATTGGCGACGCGTGCTGGACCGGGCCACCGCCGTCGGGCTGCTCACGTCCCTGGGTGGCGGCATGTACCGGATCCACCCGGCCCTGCCTTACTACCTGATCGGCAGATGGCGTCTCGATCACCCCGACCGGTTCGACGAGCAGCACGCCGCCGCCACCCGGGCCCTCCTGAACGCCTACGCCGTCCTCAGCATCCGGCTGCACCAGCAGATCTCCGGCGGAGACGCACAGGCGGCGATAGCGGTCATCGCTCTGCACTACCGCGGCCTGGGCAGCGTGCTCGGGTACGCCCTCGACCACCAGCTGTGGAAACACGCCGCCGGAATTATCCAATCCTTGCAGGAGTACTGGGAGTTCCGGGGGCTGAGCGAAGAGGCCCAAGCATGGGCCGACCGCATACGCGACGTCCTGGAAGGCCCCGACGGAACCCCACCCAGCTTTGAGACGGACGCCGGCGAACTCTGGCTGCTCATCGTCAACAGCGAGACCATCCGTCATCTACGGGTGCATCGGGTCGATCAAATCAAGCACACCTATCTCGCCATCCTCCAGGCACTGCACCAGCAGACGCCACCGCCGCTCGCCCACCTCGCCCTCACGTACCACTATCTCGGGGCCGTCGAAGAGGAGCGGGGTCAGTTGAACGAAGCAGACGACTGGTACCGCAAGTCTCTGGCCATCCAGGAGAGGCTTGGCGACCGGCCCATGCTGGCCTCGGATTATCACCAGGTCGGCATAGTCGCGCAGGAGCGGGGCCGATGGGACGAGGCCGAGGAGTGGTACCGCAAGGCCCTCACCATAAAGGAGGAGCTCGGCGACCGGCCCGGCACGGCGAACGGCTACCACCAGCTCGGCATGCTCGCGCAGGCGCGGGGCCGATGGGACGAGGCCGAGGAGTGGTACCGCAAGTCCCTGGCCATCCAGGTGGAGATCGGCAACCGGCCCGGCACGGCGGCCGGCTACCACCAGCTCGGCAACGCCGCCCAGGAGCGGGGCCAGTTGGACGAGGCCGAGGAGTGGCACCACAACTCCCTGACCATCAAGGAGGAGCTCGGCGATCGACCCGGCATGGCCCGCTCCTACCATCAGCTCGGTCTGCTCGCGGCGCAGCGGGGCAAGTTGGACGACGCCGACGACTGGTACCGCAGGTCCCTGGTCATCAAAGAGGCGCTCGGAGACCGGCCCGGCATGGCCGGCACCTACCATCACCTCGGTATGACAGCCCATTTCCGGGACAGATGGGACGAGGCCGAAGGGCTGTACCGGAAGTGCCTGGCCATCGAAGAGGAGTTCGGCGACCTGCCCGGCATGGCCGGCTCGTACGGACAACTCGGCCTTCTCGCCGAAGCCCGGAAGCATCCCTACGAGGCTTTGGACTGGATGGTCCGGTGCGTGGCCCTTTTTGATGAATTCCCCCATCCCGCATCGGGTCCTGGGCCCTACCATCTCAAACGCCTGACCAGCAGGCTGGGCCTGCCCGCCCTTCAGTCGAGCTGGAAGAAGATCACGGGCCGGCCCCTTCCCCACGCCATCCGGAGCTATGTCCGGCAGCGATGAAAACCGACCCCCTTCAGGAGCCGATGTGACCGATCCCGCCGACGAAGGCGCCCGAGCCGCAGCCCACCGCCTCGCCGCTCGGTTCGGGCCTTCCCTCATCGCGGACGTCGAGGCCACGCTCCACCATCGCGGCACCGGCCGCAGGCCGGATCAGTACTTCGATCCCGTTCCGCTTGGTGAATTGATCGTCGCCGCGGCCGGGCTCGCCTTCAGCGTCTACACATACTTGAAGGGGAAAACCGACACCCCGTCGAAGGATGCCGTGGCGAGGGCCGTTCGGACCGAGCTCCGGCGCACGCGCACTGTCACCACTCGGGATGACGAGATCGTCACCGTCACCGTGGAAGAAACGCTCACGGTCATCGAAGCCCTGTCCGAACCCGCAGAAAGCCGTACTCTTCAGAAGCCGAACGGAGAGTCGTGAAGGTGTGGGCCTTCGGCCCGTTCATGGCCCCTGTTGCTGTGCGGCACCTGCTGTATGAGACGCAAAGGCCCTCCCGAGTGGACCGGGAGGGCCTTTGTGGTGGAGCCGCCTAAGGGAATCGAACCCTTGACCCCTTCATTACGAGTGAAGTGCTCTGGCCGACTGAGCTAAGGCGGCAGGCCGCGTACGGCTGCGCACAGTCTACAGGGTCGGCCGGGCTCTCGTGCACCGGTCGCCCGTCCGGTGTGCCGCGACCGCAGGGGCTGTAGCGGCGCTCCGGAGACGGGGCGACTCGTACGGTGAGCGGGGATGATCGACAGGGCTGGGTAAATTCTCCCTCGCCGCCTCGGGAATGTCTCTTGACCAGGAGACGGGACAAGCCAGGCGCAGGTGTCACAGGAGGAGCGCTCCGTCTCTCCCGGCCAGGTCATCCGCCCGGCGGACGCCGCATGACATTCTCCGGAACCGGTCGCGTCCGGTGGCCGCTCCTCCTGGCAGGCGGCATGCTGGTCCTCGTCACACAGACGACGGCAGGGGAACGACGAGCATGCGACTGGC
Organism: Microbispora cellulosiformans; assembly: GCF_008728085.1. Taxonomy (NCBI): domain Bacteria; kingdom Bacillati; phylum Actinomycetota; class Actinomycetes; order Streptosporangiales; family Streptosporangiaceae; genus Microbispora; species Microbispora cellulosiformans. The sequence goes on from NZ_VYTZ01000019.1 coordinate 53,530, forward strand.
CGGCCAGACCGCCAAGGTCACACGTAGGACGAAGCGGCGAAGCGATGGCCCGGGCCGGCGCCTGGCCGCCGCGGCGGTGATCGCACTGCTGCCGATCAGCGCCTGCTCCGCCCGCACCCCGGCCACGTCCCAGCAGCCCGGTGTGACCAAGGCGGTCCCGGCGATGCGGACGCCCGCGTCGGAGCTGCGCGCCTTCTACGAGCAGCGGGCCGACTGGAGCGACTGCGGCGACGGTTTCCAGTGCGCCAAGATCCAGGTGCCTCTCGACTACACCAAGCCCTCCGGCGAGCGCATCGAGATCAGCGCGATCCGCCTGCCGGCCTCCGGCAAGCGGGCCGGCTCGCTGCTCATCAACCCCGGTGGGCCGGGGGGTTCGGGCATCCAGTACGCGCGGGCCGCCAAGTCCGTGGTCAGCGAGCGGGTGCGTGAGCAGTACGACGTCGTCGGCTTCGATCCGCGCGGCGTCGGCGAGTCGACTCCCGTCCACTGCATGACCGGCGCCCAGCTCGACAAGTACGTCGGCATGGACTCCAGCCCGGACAGTCCGGCGGAGGTCACCGAGCTGGACAACGCGTCCAAGCAGTTCGCGGAGCGGTGCGAGGCCCAGTCGGCCCGCCTGCTGCCGCACGTGGGCACGGCCGACGCCGCCAGGGACATCGACGTCCTGCGCGGCGTCCTGGGCGACGCGGGGCTCACCTATCTGGGCAAGTCGTACGGCACCTATCTCGGCGCGATGTACGCCGAGCTGTTCCCCAAGAACGTGCGCGCGCTGGTGCTCGACGGCGCGGTGGACCCCGCCATGTCGGCCATCAAGTCCAACGAGGTGCAGGCCAAGGGCTTCGAGGTGGCGCTGAAGGCGTTCGCCGAAGACTGCTTCCTCGACGGTGCCTGCCCCTTCACCAGCCGTACGGTCGACGGCGCGATGAAGGAGATCAGCGACCTGCTGGCGAGGGCCGACCGGCAGCCGCTGAAGAACGATCTCGGCGACGGGCGTGTCGTCAACGAGGCGTGGACGGTGCTCGGCATCGCCACCCCGCTCTACGAGCGCACCGCGTGGCCCCAGCTGCGGCAGGCCCTGGGGCAGGCCATGATCCACGGCAACGGCACGTCCCTGCTGCGGATGGCCGACCTGCTGGTCGACCGCCGGTCCGACGGGACCTACTCGAACCAGACCGAGGCCAACATGGCCGTCAACTGCGTGGACCACCGCTATCCCACGTCGCTGGACGCGTACGGCAAGGCAGCCGACGCGGCCGGGAAGATGGCCCCGCACTTCGGGCCGTTCGTGATGTGGGGGTCGCTGCCCTGCGCGTACTGGCCGGCGAAGTCGGCCGAGGCCGACAAGCCGATCAAGGGGGAGGGCGCGCCGCCCATCCTCGTCGTCGGCACGCTGCGCGACCCCGCCACGCCGTACGAGTGGGCGCAGGGGCTCGCGAAGGAGCTGACGTCGGGCGTGCTGCTGGGCTACGACGGCGACGGCCACACGGCCTACCGCAGCGGCTCCACCTGCGTGGACACCGCGGTCGACGACTACCTGCTCACGCTGCGCGCGCCAAAGAACGGCACGGTCTGCCCCAAGGCGACCTGAGGCAAGCGTTTCAGGAACGGGCCGGTACGCGACGCGTGCCGGCCCGTTCGACGACGGTCGCCCCGGTCTCGGACTCCAGCGCGGGGGCGTAGCCCGCGGCCCGCAACCGCGCGAGGGTCTCCTCCTCACCGGCGGCGCTGATCAGCACGGTGGGCGCGATCTTGCGCAGGCCCAGCGCGCGCAGCGCTTGCGCACGGGAGAGCTCCTCGACGAGGGCCTCGTCGTCCGCGCGGAGGCAGCACCCGGACCGCACCACCCGGATCCGGCCATGTACGCGGGCCGTGTCCTTGACCAGGTATTCGAGGGTCTGCGGCAGCGGCCCCTCCGCGGCCCCGGCCAGGCGCGCGAGCAGGTCGTCGGCCTCGTACCCCTGGTCGAACGCGCGGCGCACGGTCGCGGCGCTCAGCCGCCAGACCACCGCGTGCCCTTCCGACTCACGCTCGGCCACGTCGTCCAGCAGTTCGGCGAGGGACGAGTCGGGCATCCCGGGGACCACCGCCGTCAGGTCGGCCTGGAAACGGGCGGTGGCCTGGGCGGGCGGCAACATGGCCGACAGGGCCGCCGCCAGCGCGGCCTCCGGTGACCGCCACGCCTCACCGCTGACCAGCAGATCCCGTACGGTGTGCCCGACGACCGTGAGGGCGCCCCCGGCGGTCACGCCGAGCAGGCCGGCCTCGCGCAGGATGGCGCCCGCCTGCTCGGCGCCGAGACGCGCGGCCGAGACGTGATGGGGGCGATGCCAGGCGGCGCGGAGCATCAGGTAGTGGAGACCGTCGGCCGGAAGGCCCTTCCCGGCCGGCACCGCGGCGAGGGCTTCGAGCAGGGCGTACCTGAGGCTGACCGCGTGCGGGTCGGTGGGCTCGGTGAGGGCGACGGGCGTCCCGGCCTCCGCGGGCCAGTAGGTGTAGGTCGCGGGCAGGGTCGCCCAGGTGCCGATGATCCTGGCCAGCCGCTCGACGGGCGGCTGCTTGAGCCAGGTGTCGTAGTCGGTGGTCGGCAGCAGGTTCACCATCGGTTCGGGCAGCTTGCCGCGGTGCCCCTTCGGGCGCGGCACCGGCTCGGCGTGCAGGCCGAGCAGTTCGGCCTGGGCGGCCAGGTCGATCCAGAACCTCGCGACGTCCTCGTCCACGCCGACGGCCTTGGCGAGGCGCCGGGTGTCCCGCACCGCCAGCCCTCCGGCCTTGCGCAGGGTGGGCGGCTGACCGACACACGCCGCGAGCAGGCGTTCGATCTGGGAGAGCGCGGAGGTGGCGGCCGCCTGTGCGGTCCCCTCCGCCCCCTCCGCGCCGGGCAGGTCGTCCGGGGGTGGCGGGGGTTCGGGGGCGAACGGCACGCGCGGCCCGCCGAGGATCGCCGTGGCCACCTCGAACGGTACCTCGGCCACGTCGGGCGGCCCCGCCGGGAGCAGCAGGCCGTGTGCCACCAGCCAGTCGGTGTCCGGGTCGCCGGAACCTCCGGGGCGGACGACGTACCTGACGTTGTGCTGGTAGCCGTAGCCGCTCTGGAACTGGTAGGCGTGGGTGCGCAGCCGTGATCCGTGCCCGACGAGGCGGGCCAGCCAGTCCCGTACGGACGCGGGGGCGCCCGCGACCAGGGCCCGCACCCGCTCGGGGTCGCCCAGCAGGCCGAGCACGTTCCGTTCCGCGACCTCCCGTACGCGGGACTTCGGGAACCCCAGGGCGTCGGCGATCGCGTGGACCTCGGGGGCGTTGAAGTGGGCGGCGAAGAGGTCGGCGGCCGGACGCCCGAGCCCCGTCTCGCCGGCGAGGTCCATGTGGACGGCGCCGGGCACGATCACCTGGTCGCCGTGCGGCGGGAGCACCAGCGCCATGCCCGCCAGCTGGTCCAGGACGGCGTCGGCGGCCGTACGCCGGTCGAGGTCGGGCCCGGCCAGCAGGTCGAGCACGTCGGCCCGGGGCACGGCGCGGCCGGCCGGATCGTCCCCCTCCAGGTGATAACCCAGCGGCCCGTGCCGCCGCGCCGCCAGCCAGGCGACGGCCGAGAGCGCCTGACGCTGGGGCAGCGTGCAGAACCTGACGAGCGGCGTCACCGCCTGCCGCCGGAGCAGCAGCCGGGCCAGGTCCTGCGGCGGGATGTCCTCGTCGACGACGAACCCCACCCGGGCGAGCAGCAGCCGCCGCTCGTCGGGCGACCTGGTCCTCAACCACGTGGTCAGATGCCGGGGCGTGCTCACGACGGCACCCTACCCGCGCTCCGCCGCCCGCCGGGCCGACGCCGGATGTCCTCAGCCCGCGTGCTCCGCGGCCCAGGCGCAGATGGCGCCCAGCGGTTCGCGCAGCGTACGGCCGAGGTCGGTCAGCGCGTACTCGACGTGCTGGGGCGCGGTGTCCTTGACGACCCGGCGTTCGACCATCCCGTCCGCCTCCATGCCACGCAACGTCTCGGTCAGCACCTTCTGGGTGATTCCCGGCAGCCGTCGGCGCAACTGGCCATGCCGCTGGGGCCCGGCCAGCAGCGCGTAGATCACCAGCACCCGCCACTTCGCCGCGAACCGCTCCAGCGCCTGCCGCGTCGCGCAGGTCTCCTCCAGTACGTCGGGGATCACCGGGTCCATCTCGCCTCCCTGCCCTGTGGGATGGGCACCGCGAAGTGCCTTCTGGCGCCGTGGTCCAGGCACGCCTAGCCTCACGCTCACCGCGTGATCACACACTAGGACGGGGACACGGACATGAGCGATCTCACGATCCACACCTGTGCGGCCGGGGCAGGCAGGCCGACGACCGCCGTACGGACCGAACGCGTCACGTTCTCCGCGGGCGGTGTCGATCTCGCCGGGGATCTCCGGCTGCCGGATCTTCCCCTGCCCGCCCCCGCCGTCGCGCTCACCGGGCCGTTCACGGGCGTGAAGGAGCAGGTCACCGGGCTGTACGCGGACCGCCTCGCGCGGGCGGGCCTGGTCACCCTGGCCTTCGACCACCGGGGGTTCGGCGAGAGCGGCGGGCGGCGGGGCCATGAGGACAGCGAGGGCAAACTCGCCGACCTCCGCGCCGCGGTGAGCCTGCTCGGCGGGCGGGCGGAGGTCGCACCGGGCCGGATCGGGCTCGTCGGCGTGTGCCTCGGCGGCGGATACGCGGTGCGGGCCGCCGCCTCCGATCCCCGGGTGCGGGCCGTGGCCGGGATCGCCGGCGCGTACAACAGCCCGGCCTGGTTCGCCGAGCGGATGGGCCTCGACGCCTACCGGGCCGCGCTCGGGAGCTTCCTCGACCGGTACGACGAGCGCCTGCCCGCGGTGGCGCCCGGCGACGGCGAGGCCGCCATGCCCGGCGCCGAGCCGTACGCCTACTACGGCACCTCCCGCTCGGCGTCGCCGCACTGGGTGAACGAGGTGACCCGGGGGTCGCTCCACTCGCTGATGACCCTCGACGCGCTCGGGGCCACCCCGCTTCTCGCCGCGACGCCGTTGCTCGTCGTGCACGGCCGGACCGACGCCTACTGCGCGCCGGAACTGGCGGCCGAACTCGCCGGCCGGAGCCCGGGCGAGAAGGAGGTGGTCTGGCTGGACTGCCGCGAGCACATCGACCTCTACGACGTGGAGCCCTACGTCACCCAGGCCGCCGACGCGACGGCCGCCTTCCTGCACGACCACCTCTGACCGGGTTCATTCGGGGTCTCCGGCGGCGGTCGTCCGCGCCTCGCCGTACGTCGCGTCGTGGGCCTTGCGGGGGGCGCACACGCTGGCCCGGGAGCAGGAGCAGCGGCGGCCGCCGTCGTTGAGGCGGACGATGACCGAGTCGGAGGGCACGTTGTGCCCGACCACCGTGCCGGGACCCTCGGGGGTGTCCACGGTGAGGCCGGATCGTGGCGCCGAGGCTCGGAACTCCTGGTAGAGCGGATGCTCGTACTTCAGGCAGCACATCAGCCGGCCACAGGCGCCGGCGATCCTGAGCGGGTTGACCGGCAGGTCCTGGTCCTTGGCCATGCGGACGGAGACCGGCTCGAAGTCCTTGAGGAAGGTCGCGCAGCACAGGTCGCGGCCGCAGGGACCGATGCCGCCCTGGATCCTGGCCTCGTCGCGCGGGCCGATCTGCCGCAACTCGACCCGCGCCCGCAGGTTGCGGGCGAGGTCGCGCACGAGCGCGCGGAAGTCCACCCGGTGGGGGGCGGAGAAGTAGACGGTGTAGACGTTCTCGGCGTCGAGGTAGTCGACGCCGATCACCTTCATCGGCAGCTCGTGCCGCTTGATCAGCCTCTTGGAGACGCTGCGGGCCTCCGCCCGGCGGCGGCGGTTGACCTCGTCCCTGGCCAGGTGCTCCTCGCCCGCGACGCCCTGGCACACGGGCAGTCCCTCGACGTCCTCGCTCACGTACTGCGGCGCCCACACACACTCGGCGACCTCCGGACCGGAGTCCGTCGGCACCAGGACCTTGTCACCGACCTTCGGCGAGTGAGCACCGGGATCGAGGTAGTAGAGCCGTCCGTAGCGCGTGAAGCTCACGGCCATCATCATGCCCAAAGAGCCGGCCCTCCTCGGTTGTGTACAGCAGTCGCGCGCCGAGCGCCCGGAACCACCATACGTCCCATCCGGGACTGGCAATCATCCCCTGTGGACAACTCCGGGTGAGCGGAGGGCGAGGGTCATGGCTTCGACCGCGATCTGCGGGTGGACGTTGGCCGCGAGCCGCTCCCGGCACTTCATGATCGCATCCGTACGGCGGAGCGTGTCCTCGGGCGAGGACGCCCGCGCGACGGTCTCCACCTCGTGCCGGCGGTCCTCGTTGGCGAGTTCCACGGAGGCGCCGAACTGCACGGCCAGCACGTCGCGGTAGAACGCCATGAGTTCGAGCAACGCGAGGTCGAGCGAGTCGCGCTTGATGCGGGTCGCGCGCGACTTCTGCATGGTCTCGAGTTCCTTGAGCGCCCCCGCGCCGCCCCGCACCAGGCCCTTGTTGAGCCCCTTGCCTGTGGACCCCTCGCCGTAGACCCTGCGCAGCTCGGCGGTCTCGACCTCGTTCAACGCGGTCGTGGCCGCGTCGGCGTCCTCGGTGGAGGTCTTCACCAGGCGCTCGGCGGCGGTGATGCACTCCGCCACGCCCGTCAGCGAGCGGGGGATCGACAGCACCTCGGCGCGGCGGCGCCGCGTCTCCTCGTCCAGGGCGAGGCGGCGGGCCCGGCCGACGTCCCCCTGCGCCGCCCGCGCGGCGTCGAGCGCCACGTCGTGGGGCACCCCGTCACGGGTCGCCAGCACGTTCGCCACGGCCTCGGTGGAGGGCGTGCCGAGCGTCACGACCCGGCAGCGCGACCGGATCGTAATGATCATGTCGTCCGCGGACGGCGCGCACAGCAGCCACACCGTCCGCGGCGGCGGCTCCTCGATCGCCTTGAGCAACGCGTTGGCCGCCTGCTCGGTGACCCGGTCGGCGTCCTCGAACAACACGACCCGCCAGCGGCCGAGCGTGGGCGCCCCCGCCGCCTTGAGCACGAGCTCCCGCGTCTGCCGCACGCCGTACGAAAGGCCCTCGGGCCGTACGAAGGTGACGTCCGGGTGCGAGCCGACCTCGACCTGGTGGCAGGCGTCGCAGTGGCCGCAGCCCTGCTCGGGGCACAGCAGCGCGGCGGCGAACGCCCTGGCGGCCGTGGACCGCCCGGATCCGGGCGGGCCGGTGAACAGCCAGGCGTGGGTCATCCCCGCGCCGCGGCCCCCGGCGACGGCCTCGGCGGCGGCGGAGGCGGCCCGCCGCAGCACGCCGATCGCCCGGTCCTGCCCGATCAGATCCCCGTAGACGGTCATGCGCTATCCGAAGTCGCGGATGGCGGGCATCGTGCCGGTGGCCTCCTCGGCCTCGTGCGGCACCGGATCGGGCAGGATGTCCCGCACCCGGTCCTGGATCAGGAGCGTCACCTCCCGCTGCTCCAGCGTGCCGTCCACCAGGAGATACCGGTCGGGGTCGGCGGCGGCCAGCGCGCGGAACTCCCGGCGAACCCGCTCGTGGAACTCCAGCGGCTCGGCCTCGATGCGGTCGGCCGGCGAGGCCATCCGCCGCAGCCCGACCGACGGCGGCACGTCGATGAGCACGGTGAGGTCGGGGACGAGCCCGCCCGTCGCCCACTTGTTGATCTTCGCGACGTCCTCCGGATCGAGCGACCGCCCCGCGCCCTGATAGGCCAGCGACGAGTCCACGTACCTGTCGGTGATCACGGTCGAGCCCCGCCGCAGCGCGGGCACGATCACCTTCTCCACGTGCTCGGCCCGGTCCGCGGCGTACAGCATCGCCTCGGCGCGGGCGGAGAGCCCCTGGTGGGCGGCGTCGAGCAGGATCGCCCGCAGCCGCATGCCGACCTTGGTCGAGCCCGGCTCGCGCGTCTGCACGACGTCGAAACCCTGGTCGCGCAGCCAGATGGCGAGCAGCCGCGACTGGGTCGTCTTGCCCGAGCCCTCGCCGCCCTCGAACGCGATGAACAGCCCGCGTGCGGGCTCGGCCTCGTCGGGGACGAACCGCCGTCCCCGCAGGGCGGCCAGCAGGTCGGCCCCGATCGGCACGCCCGGCCGGTCGTCCATGTGGCGCAGCGCCAGCACGCCGACGGCCACCGCCAGCAGCGCGCCGAGGAGCAGCACGAGGTTGGCGCCGTCGAAGCGGTAGGTCAGCTCGGAGATCCGCAGGTCGCGCTGGCCGAAGAGCGCGGCCAGCGCCGAGGCCACCGCGACGACCAGCAGCAGCACGACCCGGCCCAGTGACTGCAGGAAGGCGAACGTGCGGCCGCGCAGCCCGTCCTCGACCTCCAGGCCGATCGTGGTGTAACCGATGATCCAGGCGATGCCGGCGCAGGCGCCCAGCACCACCGTCAGCACCACGACGACGACCAGGTTCTGGATGAGCGCGATCGCGGCCAGCGTCACGCCCGCGCACAGGATCGACAGCCCGAACATGCGCCGCCGCGACAGGCCGCCCAGCAGCCGGGGGCCGAAGAACATGCCGAACGCCATGCCGAGGAAGACGGCGCAGAACACCGTGCCGTATCCCGCGTCGCCGCCCCCCATCGCATGCACGTACGCCTTGGCGACGCCGATGACCGCGCCCCCGGCTGCGAAGGCGCCGAGCATGCCGATGATCAGCCCGCGCACCACCCGGTTGCCGCCGACGTACCGCCAGCCCTCGGTGATCTGCCTGAGCACCGACGGCGTGGCCACGTGGCGCACGTGGTCCTTCGGGATGGCCCGCAGAGTGAAGATCATCACGGCGGAGGCGAGGTAGGCCAGCGCGTTGAGATAGAGCGCCACGGCGGTCGCCGCGACCGTGAACGCCGGTACGGCCGCCGAGATCGTGGTGATGACTCCCGACAGCACCGCGAACAGGGCCGCCGCGACGGGCGCGGTGCCGTACGTCACGAGGAGGTTGAGCTGGTTGGCCTCCTCCAGCCGCTCCTTGGGCACCAGGTTGGGCACGGTCGCGTCCTTGGCCGGCACCCAGAACAGGTTCACGCACTCGACCAGGAGCGTCGCGACGAGCAGCCACTGGTAGCCGCCGATCAGCGGGATCGACAGCACCACCGCGAACCTGAGCACGTCGGCGACGACCATGGTCAGCCTGCGGTCGAACCGGTCGGCCACCGCTCCCGCGAGGGGGCCGAGCAGGATCGCGGGCAGCATCTTGGCGACGAAGACGCCGCCGATGGCGAGGCTCTGCGTCTGGAAGCCGGACGGCGCGGTGAGGTTACCGGCGAGGGCTGTCAGCGCGATGATGTTGAGCCAGTCGCCGAGGCTGCACGTCGCCATGGCCGTCCAGAGCCTGCGGAACGGCGCGTTCGCCAGCACGTGCGGCTGCTTGCGTCGCGCGGCGGCCCGGGCAGGGGTGCTCATGATGTCAGCGTATCCAGGGTGCTCGCTGGGCTGGGGACGGAGCGGGCCGCTCGGGCCTGCTCGTCGCCTGAGGGTATTACGTCCGCCTCGTCCTCGCTCTCATGATGGCGGCAATGCTCTGCGCCGATTCCCGCCGCGAGCCCGGCGAGGTGGCTCAGGAGGCCGGCGCGGCTCAGGGGACGAGTGTGAGGGCGGGGCCGATGGGGGCGGCTCAGGCGCGTAGCTCGATGAGGGTGATCTCGGGCGGGGCGCCCACGCGGACGGGCGGGCCCCAGTAGCCGGCTCCCCGGGTGACGTAGACCTGGGTGTCGCCACCGCCCGCGCGCGGCACGCTCGCGAGCCCCGCCACCACGGGCTGCTGCAACGGCACGAGCAGGTTGAACGGCGCCATCTGGCCGCCGTGGGTGTGCCCGGAGAGCTGGAGATCGACGCCGTGTGCGGCGGCCTGCGCCACCTGGACGGGCTGGTGGGCGAGGAGCACGACGGGCCGGTTCGCGTCGCGGCCCCCGAGCGCCCTGCCGATGTCCGGGCCGTCGCCGAAGGGCAGGCCGTTGAGGTCGTTGACGCCCGCGAGGTCGAGCACGGCTCCCCCGTGCGTGATCTCGACCCGCTCGTTGCGCAGCGGCCGGACGCCGAGCGAACGCAGCTCCTCGATCCACTCCTGGGGGCCCTCGGCCGTGTAGTACTCGTGGTTGCCGGTCACGAAGTACGCCCCGTAGCGGGATTCGAGAGACCTGAGCGGCGTGGCGAGACGGCCGAGTTCGGCCACCGTGCCGTCGACCAGATCGCCCACGATCGTCACCACGTCGGCCTGCAGGCCGTTGATCATGCGGACGATCCGCTCGGTGTGCCCCCGGCCGGTGAGCGGGCCGAGGTGGATGTCGCTGACGGCCGCGATGCGCAGCCCGCTCATCCGCGGATCGAGCCGCGGCAGGCGGACCGGCACCCGCTCGATCACGGGATCTCCGAGAGCCCGGGTCACGCCGTAACCGACGGTCGCGAGCGCTCCCGCCGCCACGACGGCTGAGGCCGTACGCGAGATGAACAACCGCCGGTCGATCGCCGGCGCGCCCGCACCGGGTCCTCCCCCGGCCGGCCGGCCCGCGGTAGCGGAGCCCCGGGCGGCGGAGCCAGAAACGGCCACCGGAGCGGCGGACCCGGAGACTGCGGAGGACTCCACCGCCGCCGGACAGGCGAGGACCGACGCGTCCACCGGAACCGCGTCCACGGCGCCCGTTCCCGGACCACCGTCCGGGCCGTCCTGCGCGCGGTCCTCCGGGGGCGTGCCCGCGGCGGCGCGGCGGCCCCTCGCCAGGGCGAACGCCGCGATCGCCCTGGGGACCTCCGCGACCAGGCCGAACACGAACAGGTAGAACATCAGGGCCAGCCACAGGTAGCCGGGCCAGGCGACGACGCGCACGGTCTCCATGCCGAAGAGCCGGCTCCCGGCCATGGTGACCACCATCAGGGCGGCCAGGACCACGAGCGTCCACGTCAGCACCCGGCGCAGGCGCGAGCCCGGCGTCGTCGACGCCCGGACCAGCCGCCGCCACAGATAGACGTGCACGACGACCACCGCGGTCAGGATCATGACCAGGAACCCCACGAGAACTCTCCTCGACCGGCTGACGATCAGGGGCCGGCTGACGACGATGCTACGAGGAGCCACCGACAGCCGCGTTCCCGGGCGCTGCGGCAAGGACGATCACCGGACGGCCACCGGCGGGCCCGCCCGGTGAAAGTTTCACCTCCGAGTCGGCCCGATGCCGTACCACCGGCAGTGATCTTTGCCCCTGACCAGGAGCAAGCGGACGATCGCGGCAGAAACGTCCCTCAGACGTGGCCCCGGCGACTCCTCCGGTGCCGACACCGATCGAACGACAACGAGGTGACACATGAGAAGTCCCCGCTACCTGGCCTGGCTGGCCGCAGGGGCGGCGGTCGCCGCGGCGATCGCGCTCTCCGGCGTGCCCGCCGGAGCGATGGCCGCCACGCCCATCCCGACCCCGACGCCGTCCGCCGCCCCGTCGCCGAGTGCCGAACCCGGCGCGCCGACGACTCCGCCCAACGTCCAGCTGTGCCCGCCGCCGGTGCCGGCCGGCACCACCCAGGGGTACGTCGGCCTGTGCTGGAGCGCGTCCACCGACGACGTCGGCGTCACCGGCTACGAGGTCTACCGGCTCACGGCCACCGGCTTCGTCAAGGCGTCGTCGCCCACCGGCACCACCACCGTGATGGGCGGGCTGGCCTACGGCCAGGTCTACACCTTCTACATCGTGGCCAAGGACGCCGACGGCCACACGAGCCCGCCGACCGCGCTGATCAACGCGCGGGCCGTGACCGGGATGGTGGTCAGCCCGAGCCCGGTCCCCGGAGACACCACCCCGCCCAGCAAGCCGTCCGGGCTGCGCGACAACTGCGTGGCCGACTTCCCCGGCACGGCGTTCTGCTGGACGGCGTCGACCGACGACGTCGGCGTCACCGGTTACGCCGTCTACCGGCTGACCTCGACCGGCTGGCTACTGGTCGGAACGCGGACCTCCCCCTACTTCATGGAGGGCAACCTCACGACGTACAACAAGTACACCTACGTCGTGGTCGCCATCGACGCGGCCGGCAACGTCAGCGTGCCGTCCGACCCGATCACCACCACGGCCCTGCCGGGGTTCCCCACGCCGACCCCCTCTCCGAGCCCCTCCATCACGCCGAAATCCACGCCCACGCCCATCTGCAAGGTCGCCTACACCCAGTCGACCTGGTGGACGGGCTTCTCCGCCAGCGTGTCGATCATGAACACGGGCAGCACGGCGATCTCGGGCTGGACGCTGCGGTTCGCCTTCCCGTCGGCGGGTGAGCGGATCACCCAGGGGTGGTCGGCCGACTGGAGCCAGGGTACGGACAACCTCGTCACCGCTTCCAACCTGGCCTGGAACGCCAACATCGCTCCCGGCGCGTCCGTGAGCATCGGTTTCAACGCCTCCCACACCGGCGTCTCCGACCCGCCGGGCAGTTTCTCGCTCAACGGCGCGCCCTGCACCAAGGCCTGACCCGCTCCCGGGTCTGACCTGCGCCCGGATACGAAGCCCCGGTGGCGGCCTGGCCGCCACCGGGGTGCATGCGATCAGGACTTGGCGGCGGGCTTCTTCGTGGTGGTCCTGGCCCGGGTGGTGGTCCGCTTGGGCGCGGGCGCCCGCTCCCGCCGGTCGGCCAGCAACTCCGCCGCCCGCTCCAGCGTGATCTCCTCGACCGTGTCGCCCTTGCGCAGCGACGCGTTGGTCTCGCCGTCGGTGACGTACGGTCCGAAGCGGCCCTCCTTCACCACCACCGGCTTCTTGGAGTTCGGGTCCTCGCCCAGCTCCCGCAGCGGCGGGGCGGCCGCGGCGCGGCCGCGTCCCCGCGCCTTCGGCTGGGCGAACAGCTCCTTGGCCTGCTCGATCGTGACCGTGAACAGGTCCTCCTCCGAGGCGAGCGACCGCGAGTCGGTGCCCTTCTTGATGTACGGCCCGAACTTGCCGTTCTGCGCCGTCACCTCCTCGCCGTCGATCTGGCCCACCACACGCGGCAGCTGGAGCAGCTTGAGCGCCTGCTCCAGCGTGATCGTGTCCAGGTCCATCGTCTTGAACAGCGAGCTCGTGCGCGGCTTGGGGGCGTCGGCCTTCTTCGTCCGCTTCCTGCCGTCCGCCGGGGCCGGCTCCTCGGGCAGGATCTCCGTGACGTACGGGCCGAACCGGCCGTCCTTGGCGACGATCCTCCGGCCGTTGGCCGGATCGACGCCGAGATCACGGTCGCCGCTCGGCCGCGAGAACAGCTCCTCGGCCTTCTCCGCGGTCAGGTCGTCGGGCGCCATGTCCTCGGGGATGTTCACCCGGGCGCCGTCGCGGTCGAGGTACGGCCCGTAGCGGCCCACCCTGATCACGATGTCCGTCCCCTTGATCGGGAACGAGCTGATCTCCTTGGCGTCGATCTCCCCGAGGTCGGTGACCATCTCCTTCAGGCCCTCGTCGCCGTCCCCGGCGCCGAAGTAGAACCTGCGCAGCTCGGGCACCCGCTCGGCGCGGTCGTTGGCGATGTCGTCGAGGACCTTCTCCATCTCGGCCGTGAAGTCGTAGTCGACCAGGTTGCCGAAATGCTGCTCCAGCAGGTTGACCACGGCGAACGCGAGGAACGACGGCACCAGGGCGGTGCCCTTCTTGAACACGTAGCCCCGGTCCAGGATCGTTCCGATGATCGACGCGTACGTCGACGGCCGGCCGATCTCGCGGTCCTCCAGCTCCTTGACCAGCGACGCCTCGGTGTACCGCGCGGGCGGCTTGGTCGAGTGCCCGAGCGCGGTCAGCTCGGCCGCGGTGAGCCGGTCGCCCTCGGCCAGCGTGGGCAGGCGCTTCTCCGAGTCGTCCCGGTCGGTCGCGGGGTCGTCGGCGCCCTCGACGTACGCCCTAAGGAAGCCGTGGAAGGTGATGGTCCGGCCGGTGGCGCTGAACTCCACGTTCTCTCCGGCGCTGGACGTGCCGCCGACCTTGACCGACACCGACTCGCCGACCGCGTCCTTCATCTGGGACGCGACCGTACGCTGCCAGATCAGCTCGTAGAGCCGGAACATGTCCCCGGCGAGCCCGGTCTCGCCCGGCGTGCGGAACTCCTCCCCTGACGGCCGGATCGCCTCGTGCGCCTCCTGGGCGTTCTTGACCTTGCTGGTGTAGGCGCGCGGCTTGTCCGGCACGTACGCCGCGCCGTACAGCTTGATCGCCTGGCTGCGGGCGGCGGCGACGGCGGTCTCCGACAGCGTGATGCTGTCGGTACGCATGTAGGTGATGAAGCCGTTCTCGTACAGCCGCTGGGCCACCTGCATCGTGTACTTCGCGGAGAAGCCCAGCTTGCGGCTCGCCTCCTGCTGCAGGGTGGTCGTCCTGAACGGCGCGTACGGCTTGCGCGTGTACGGCTTGCGCTCCACCGAACGCACGGCGTACGAGGCGCCGGCGAGCCGACCGGCGAGGGCGGTCGCGGCGGCCTCGTCGAGGTGCAGGATGTCGGGGCTCTTCAGCCGTCCGGTGGAGGCGAAGTCGCGCCCCTGGGCCACGCGCCTGCCGTCCACCCCGCTCAGCGTGGCGGAGAAGGTCCGGGGATCGTCCCCGGCCCGGCCGGTGTCGAACAGCGCCTGGAGGTCCCAGTAGTTGGCGGCGGTGAAGGCCATGCGCTCCCGCTCGCGCTCCACGACCAGCCGGGTGGCGACCGACTGCACGCGCCCGGCCGACAACCGCGGCTTGACCTTCTTCCACAGGACGGGGCTGACCTCGTAGCCGTACAGGCGGTCGAGGATACGCCGGGTCTCCTGGGCGTCGACCAGGCGGAGGTTGAGGTCGCGGGGGTTGGACACCGCGTCCCGGATCGCGTGCGGCGTGATCTCGTGGAACACCATGCGATGCACCGGGATCTTGGGCTTCAGCACCTCGCGCAGGTGCCAGGCGATGGCCTCGCCCTCCCGGTCCTCGTCGGTGGCGAGGTAGAGCTCGTCGGCCTCCTTGAGAAGCTGCTTGAGCTTGGAGACCTGCGCCTTCTTGTCGGGATTGACGACATAGAGCGGCTCGAACTCGTGGTCGACGTTCACCCCGAGGCGGGCCCAGGCCTCGCTCTTGTACTTCTCCGGGATGTCGTCGGCCTTCTCCGGGAGATCGCGGATGTGGCCGATGCTCGACTCGACGATGTAGCCGCGCCCGAGGTACCCGGCGATCGTCTTCGCCTTCGCGGGCGATTCCACGATCACCAGGCGGGTTCCGCCGGCGTTGCCGTTGTTGGCTGGCACGCTGCTTCCTACCTCGCTGTCCGCTGTCGTTCCCCGTGTTCCGGGCGTTTCGGGTGTGTCCGGGTTTCATGCGCCCCGGCACACTGACACCCTCGTCGCCCGGGGCGGGGGAGCCTACCCCCTCCGGGCGCCGTGGAGGCGCCGCTTTGTTCGGAGGCACCGCTTTGAAGGTACCTGCCGCCGCACGTTCCTCCCCCTCGGGCTACCCGGTTCTGTCCGGGAATGTAACTCGCCTGGCGCTGTTATCCACGAGGACGCAGAATAGAGCCCATCGAGTTCCCTAGCACGCCCCCGGAGACCAATGGCAGTGCTCGACTACTCCTATCTGGACCTGTACCTGCCGCGCGGCACCCCTCGGGAGGTGGCGCGACAGATGCTGACGGAGCATGCCGAGCACGGAGACTGGGAACTGGAGCGGCTGCGCCTCTATCCCGACGGCAGCAGGCGCGTCCGGCTGCGTCGGAAGATCATACGGGCCGCTCGGACGATGTGAGCCGCCGAGGCGGCGACGCCACGGTCAAAAAGAGCTTTGCCCGCCCCGGGCCGCGCCCCCGGAACGGGCAAAGCGTCGGTGCCTTCCTCCACTGGCGGGGAGGCGGCGTCCTGGTGGCCCGCGCCGGGCCCGTACGACGAGCGGCTGGTTCGCCGCCGTCGCGCCCGGCGCGAGCGTGATATCCCTCGCGTCCTCAGCCGTGCGCGTGGTCGTTCACGCGCACGGCCGTCCGGCTACCTGCGGCCGAAGCGGAAGCGGCGGGTGACGGCGAACAGGCTCGCCGAGGCGGCGAACATGGCGCCGAGGACCAGTGCGGCGAACGAGCCGGCGTTCATGCCGGTCAGGCCGACGGGCTGCTCGGCGCTCATGAGGCCGAGCTTGCCCAGCGGGAGCGCCTCGGTGGTCCTGCCGAGGTCGCCGGTGGGCAGGTTCCGCGTGGTGTCGGCCACGGGCAGCGACGCGGTGGCGTCGTCCAGCGTCCGCTTGGCGGGCAGGGTGCGGGCCGTCTCGTCGAGCGAGCCGGCGGCCGGCAGCGTGCCGGTGGCCTTGGACACGATGGCGGCGGGGTTGCCGACGGGAGCCACAGCCTTCGCGCCCTTACCCGCCGGGACGGGCGGGGCAGCCGGCAGGCCCGGCGCCTCCGGGAGGCCGAGCATGTTCGGCAGGTTGCCGATGACCGGCCCCGAGGGCGCGGCGGGGGCGCTCATCGGCTGCATGGTGTGCGCGCCCGACAGCACCGGCATGGCGGGCGTGGCGGGCATCATGGCGCCGCGCGCGGCGCTGTGCCGCGGGTGCGGCCGGAAGCCGTGGCCCCAGCCGCCCACCTTGGCCCCGCCCAGGCAGCCCGCGGCGGCGTCGCCCAGCACGGCGACGGCGTTGCCGCAGACGTTGATCGGGGCGGTGATCGGCGCGACGACCTGGTTGCCCGCGACGATCCCGTGGCGCCCGGAGGTGACGTTGCCGCCCGCACCGCTGCCGCCGCCGAGGACCGCGGCCCCGCCCCGGCAGCCCGCGTGGGCCTTGCCGATGGCGGCGACGGCGTTGCCGCAGACGTCGACCGGCGCCGTGATCGGCGCGACCACCTGGTTGCCGCCCAGGATCGAGGAACGGCCGGAGGTGACGTTTCCGCCGGCGCCCCAGCGACCGCCGTGCCCGCCGCCGACCACGCTCGCGCCGCCGCGACAGCCCGCGAAGGCGTCGCCGATGACCGCGACGGCGTTGCCGCAGACGTTGACCGGCACGGTGATCGGCGCGACCACCTGGTTGCCGCCGCCGACGCTGTGCGAACCGCTGGTGACGTTGCCGCCGGAGCCGCCGGACCAGCCGCCGTGACCCCCGTGACCGTGACCACCGTGGCCCGGGGTGGACCCGCCGTGGCAGCTGCCCGAGCCGTTGCCGCACACCTCGACCGGTGCGGTGATGGGCGCGACCACCTGGGTGCCGCCGCCCACGGAGTAGCGCCCGTCGGTGTCGTGCCCGCCCGATCCGGGACGGGGCCGGTGGTGGCCCCCGTGACCGTGGTGGCCGTACCCGCCGTGACCGCCGGGGCCGCCGACGGACGAGCCGCCGCGGCAGCCCGAGAACGCCTCACCCAGCACGGCGACGGCGTTGCCGCAGACGTTGACCGGCGCGGTGATCGGGGCGACCACCTGGTTGCCGCCGAGGACCGAGGAACGGCCGCTGGTGCGGTTGCCGCCGGCGCGGACGGCCGGACGGGCGCCGCCCACGTAGGCGCCGCCGCGGCATCCCGCCGTGGCGTCGCCGAAGATGGCGATGGAGTTGCCGCACAGGTTGATCGGCGCCGTGATCGGCGCGACCACCTGGTTGCCGCCGCCGACGCTGTGCGCGCCGCTGGTGACGTTGCCGCCCGCGCCGCCACGGCGACCCGAGCCCTTGACCGCCGCACCGCCGCGGCAGCCCGCGTCGGCCTCGCCGAGGACGGCGACCGCGTTGCCGCAGACGTCGATCGGGGCGGTGATCGGGGCGACCACCTGGTTGCCGCCGAGGATGCTCCCCGCACCGGAGGTGCGGTTCCGCCCGGCTCCCTGGCCCGCGCCCTGCACCGCCGCGCCGCCCAGGGACGAGCCGTGGGACTCTCCCGCGACCGCCACCGCGTTGCCGCTGATGTCGATCGGCAGAGTCACCGGGATGTCGACCTGGTTGCCGCCGAGGACCGAGTGGCTGCCGTCGGTGTCGGCGAAAGCCGTACCGCTGCCAAGGGCCATGACGCCGACGGCGAGAAACGCCGCGGAGGCCGAGCCCTTCGCCCACGTTCGCATGATGAATGCTCCTAGTGGTTCTTCATAGGGGGTTACCTGACAGCTCGCGACTTCTGTCCACGCCGAATGAGCACAGCGGAGCAGTGGACGATCACGAGGATGGGAGATTCCGCGTCACCCGCGCGGGAGCCTGCCGCCTGGGCACCACAGGTCATGGCAGACGATGGCACCGGTCGCCGTAGTGGAGACGGACCGGCGCGAAGGCGGGATCAGTCAGGAGAGAAAGACGGGTCGTCCGCCGCTGTGCGGACCACCGGGGGGACAACCGCCGCCAGTGGGGCGGGCAGGGTGGTGAGACGCGGCTCGAACACAGGCCGCGCGACATCCCCGAACAGGATGCTTCCACCGCTTGTCTGCGGGACCAGGCCCTGGTCTACGGGCGGGTGGTCCGCGGTGGACGGCGGAGGGAACATGGGCTTCGACTGGCTGGTCAGCCCGTCGACCGTGCGCCCCGCCATCGCCTCGGCGTTCACCGAGGTGTCGTCAGCCGCCGTGGGGAAACCGTCGGCACTCTTCCCATGAGACCTCGCCGAACCCGCCGCGCCCGGTGAGGGCGGCAGGCCGAGGCCCGGACCGGAGAGACGGTCGGGAAGAACCGACCCGGCGACGTCAGGTGAGGGTGCGACCCCGGCGGCGGACGTCGCCGTACCGAAGACGCCGAGAAGCACACCGAGCAGCCATGCGGCGGCGATCAGCCCGCCGACGACCAGGAGGCGGCCCGAACGGGAGCCGGCCGCGAACCGCGCCATCCGGCTCCGCTCGTGGCGGCCGGGAGACGCGACGAGCACGCCGCGAACGGCGAAGGGCGAAGACGCCCCCCACTGCTCCTGCGACGTGCTCGTCACGCGACCTCCCCATACCGCTGAGCCGACATCCGGCCGACTCGACCCGGAGCGGATCAACCCTCAACGGAGAGTTACTGTAGCGGCACGGCACGTGATCGCAACAGCTTTCTCAGCAGTATTCGAGGAAACGGTCAAGGACCCGGACGCCAAACTGGAGCGAATCCACCGGAACCCGCTCGTCGATGCCATGGAACATCCCGGAGAAGTCCAAGTCCTCGGGAAGCCGCAGCGGCGCGAAGCCGTACCCGCTGATGCCGAGGCGGCTGAACGCCTTGAGGTCGGTGCCGCCGCTCAGCGTGTACGGCACGACCCGCGAACCGGGGTCCTCCTCGTGCAGCGCGTCGGCCATCGCCTTCACGAGCGGGCCCTTGAAGGGCGTCTCGACCGCGACGTCGTGGTAGACGAACTCCCGCGTCACGTTGGGCCCGAGCAACTCGTCGACGGTCTGGAAGAACTCGTCCTCGTACCCGGGCAGGAACCTGCCGTCCACGTGCGCGGTCGCGGCCTGGGGGATGACGTTCGCCTTGTAGCCGGCCTGGAGCATGGTCGGGTTGGCCGTGTTCTGGAGGGTCGCGCCGATCATGCGGGCGAGCGGGCCGAGCGTGGCCACCGCCGCCTCCGCGTCCTCGGCCTTGACCTCCGTGCCGAAGACCTCCTCGAAGAACGCCTGCACGGTCGGCGTGAGCCGCACCGGCCACTTGTGGCGGCCGATCCGGCCGACCGCCTCGGCCAGCTCGGTCACGGCGTTGTCGCCGTTGAGCATCGAGCCGTGGCCGGCCCTGCCCTTGGCGGTCAGGCGCATCCAGGCGATGCCCTTCTCCGCCGCCTCGATCAGATACAGCCGCCCCTTGGCCGTGGTCACGCTGAAGCCGCCGACCTCGCCGACGGCCTCGGTGCAGCCCTCGAACAGCTCCGGGTGCCTGTCGGCCAGCCACTGGGCGCCGTAGTGGCCGCCGGCCTCCTCGTCCGCGGTGAAGACGAGGACGACGTCCCTCGGCGGCCTGCGCCCCTCGCTCAGCCGCCGCCGTACGACGGCGAGGATCATCGCGTCCATGTCCTTCATGTCCACGGCCCCGCGGCCCCAGACGCAGCCGTCGGCCACCTCGCCGCTGAGCGGGTGGTGCGTCCAGTCGGCGGCGTCGAACGGCACGACGTCCAGATGACCGTGCAGGAGGAGGGCGTCCCGGCCCGGGTCGGCGCCCTCCACCCGGGCGACCACGTTCGCCCGGCCCTTGTCGGACTCCAGGATCCGCGGCTCCAGGCCGACCTCCGCCAGCTTCCCGGCCACGTACTCCGCGGCCTCGCGTTCCCCGGGGCCCGCGTTGTCCCCCGCGTTCACCGAGTCGATCCGGATCAGGTCGCGGCACAGCTCGACGACCTCGTCCTCCCCGTTGCGTGGGGTCATTGCGCCTCCTCCTACCGGACGGGAGCCCAGGGGGCCGGACCCGCCCGTCTGTCGCGTCATACGGCTCGCGCCTCCATCCTGCCGCCGTACAGGGGTGTCCTTCACCCCCGGGCCGCCGCACGCCCGTACGCAGGGGGCTGATTCCCGGTATGAAGCAGGGCGGAGAGAGTGCTAACCTGTATCAGCCGACGCGGGATGACGATCCCGCGTGAGGCACCACGTCCGGGTGGCGGAATAGGCAGACGCGCTAGCTTGAGGTGCTAGTGCCCAGTGATGGGCATGGGGGTTCAAGTCCCCCCTCGGACACGAACCTTCTCACTACGTGAGGGCTGAGATTCATCTCGGCCCTCACTTTTGTTTTGCCGGGATGGCAGGTCAGCCGTAGGCTGAGTCGCCGCATAGACCTCGCTCTTGCGGTCTGTGGTGACCTCGGTGATGGCTCTGCCCATGTCGCCGATCTCGGCGACGGATCGCCTCCTGCTCCCACGTACATCTCGTCGATCGTCTGGGCGACACCACTCGAACACGCCCTCCGAGGCGGCTGGTCCCGGAGGATCAAGCCGGGGTGTGACAACGCAAGCACCGCTCGTCACCGGCGCCACCGGCATTCCGCTCTCACCCGTCCCATCGAACGGCGGTCCGGTGAGGCGGGTGAGGGCTCACCGTCCTGCGGACCCGGGGATGAAATTTTCACGACAATTCATCGCAACAGTGCGAACGCATCGCGGTAAGAGCCCAGTCGGCGCCCCGACGGCACCCCGGGTGTCCGCGAGATGTGATCCACGTGCTTGACGCCGGGACCTTCGTTGAGTTGACTCCGCACTACCCTCGTTACTCGTCGAATCGATTCGGACAATCGTCAATGTTAGCGCTCACACTTGCTTAGCAAGGCCTGCCGCATCGGTGCCGTCCGGTCATGATTCCTGATTGAGAAAAGGAAGGCATGATGCTTTTAGGGAGCCTGAGAAGGGTGCTCACGGCCGGGGCGAGCACGTTGATCGCCACCGCCTGCCTGGTCGGCGGTGGTACGGCCCAGGCCGCGACGTCGCAGCCGTGTGACATCTACGCGGCGGGTGGCACGCCGTGTGTGGCGGCGCACAGCACCACGCGCGCTCTGTACGCGGCCTACAACGGCCCGCTCTACCAGGTCAGGCGCGCCTCGGACAACGCCACCCGCGACATCGGCGTTCTGAGCGCGGGCGGAGTCGTCAACGCCGCCACGCAGGACTCGTTCTGCGCCGGCACGAACTGTGTGATCACCATCCTCTACGACCAGTCCGGCCGCAACAACCGCCTCACCCAGGCGCCGCCCGGCTACTGGAAGGGCCCGGCCGCGGGCGGATACGACAACCTCGCCGACGCGAAGGCGGCCCCGATCACCATCGGCGGCCAGAAGGCGTACGGCGTCCGCGTGGAGCCCGGCACCGGCTACCGCAACAACAACACCAACGGTGTGGCGACCGGCGACCAGCCCGAGGGCATCTACGCCGTCGTCGACGGCACGCACTACAACCAGTGGTGCTGCTTCGACTACGGCAACGCCCAGACGGACGGCCAGGCCGACTCCCCCGCCATCATGGAGACCGTCTACTTCGGCGCCGACAAGCAGTGGGGCTACGGGGCCGGAGCCGGTCCCTGGATCATGGCCGACCTGGAGTGGGGACTGTTCTCCGGGGTGAACGCGGGCTACAACAACCTCGCGTCGATCAACCACCGCTTCGTCACGGCCATGGTCAAGGGCGAGCCGAACCACTGGGCGATCCGGGGCGGGGACGCGCAGTCGGGTGGCCTGACGAACTACTTCGACGGACGGCGCCCCAACGGCTACAACCCGATGAAGAAGGAAGGCGCCATCCTGCTCGGCATCGGCGGTGACAACAGCGTCTCCGGCCGCGGCACCTTCTTCGAGGGCGTGTTGACCTCCGGCTACCCGAGCGCCTCCACCGAGGACGCCGTACAGGCCAACATCGCCGCTGCCGGATACGCGCCGGCGGGCGGCGGCACCCCCCAGCAGGGCGTCCAGATCGTGGGCGCCCAGTCGAACCGGTGCGTCGAGGTGCCGAACTCCAGCACCACCAACGGCACCCAGGTGCAGTTGTGGGACTGCGGGAGCGGCACCAACCAGCGGTTCACCTACACCTCGGGCAAGCAGTTGCAGGTGTACGGCAACAAGTGCCTGGACGCCTACGGGCAGGGCACCGCCAACGGCACCCAGGTGATCATCTGGGACTGCAACGGCCAGGCCAACCAGCAGTGGAACGTCAACTCCAACGGCACGATCACCGGCGTGCAGTCGGGTCTGTGCCTGGACGCCAACGGGGCCGGCACCGCCAACGGCACGAAACTCATCCTCTGGGCCTGCAACGGCGGCAGCAACCAGAAGTGGACCCTGCGCAGCTGATTCCGGCTATCCGGTTCGGCGCATGAGGGCGATCGGATGAAACGCCATGGGCAGAGGCCCGGACACCTGAATGGGGCTACGGCTCCCCGGACCGGGCTTCTGTCCTCAAGGCGCGAAACGGTCGCATGCGGCATCGATGCAAGCGGTGGGAAAAGCCGTGCGCATCCCCAGGGTGGTCGGCCGCGGAAAGTCGATTCAGCGATTCAGATCTAGTGATGGGAGAATTCATGGCACTGAGCATGGCGTCTGATAATTACTTATCAGGACCGTCGCGGAGCATCCGGCCGATGCGCCGGTTGCTGATCGCCCTTGTGGTGACCGCGCTCACCGCAGTGACAGCCCTCGTCTCCGCGCCGTCGGCCAATGCCGCCACCAGCCAGTTCCGCGGCATGAACTGGGCCGTGCTGGGTGACAACTTCAGCACCGGCACGCTCGTCGTGCAGGGCCTGAGCCAGTCCGACAGCAACGCGACGGTACGGGCCAAGGCCAACTCGCTCTACGACTACATGGAATACATCATGGGGGTCAACACCGTCCGGTTGCCCATCAACACCCACACTGTGGCCAACACGACCTGGTGGAACTCCTACCGCGGCGCCATCGACGCCGCCACCGAACGTGGATTCAAGGTCATCCTGGCCTATTGGGAGGACGGTGCCGCCTCCGGCGGCAGGATCACGAACCTCTCCGCATGGAACGCGATGTGGTCCAGCGTGATCAGCACGTACGGCTCGAACGGCAACGTCTACTTCGAGCCGATGAACGAGCCGCACGGCTACTCGTCGGCGGAGTGGCGCAACGTCGCGGCGAACTGGCTCAGCGCTCACTCCTCGGCGGCGCCCGGCCGGGTGCTCATCGGCGGCACCGGCTTCAGCCAGGACCTGCGGGACATCTGCAACGACAGCCGCTTCAACTCGACGCTGCTGTCCTTCCACTACTACGCCTTCTTCTACGGCGCGATGACCTACGACGGCTTCCGGAGCCACATCCAGACGCTTCTGGGCAACTGCGCCTCCCGCGCGGTCGCGACGGAATACGGCGCGCCGATGTCCACCGGCCTCAACTACGGGGACGCGAACAGCACCGACAACTTCGTGCGTTACCTCCGCGCCGTGGCCCAGGTGATGCGGGACAACCAGATGGGCGGCACCTACTGGCCCGCGCTCGGCGGCAAACCCGGCACCATCGGCTACGACTGGTACTCGATGTACGCCCTCGGCGGCAGCGGCACCAACCTCACCTTGGCCGTCCGCAACCAATCCGGCGCCGACCGGGTCCGCTACGGCTGGGGCGACACCGTCCGCGACTCCACCCCTTCGCCTTCGCCTTCGTCTTCGTCTTCGCCCCAGCCGGACACGTTCTACCGGATCGACGCGCGCCACAGCGGCAAGGCCATGGACGTCCAGCAGGCGAGCACCAACAACAGCGCGCGCGTCGACCAGTACACGTACAACGGCAACGCGTGGCAGCAGTGGCGCTTCCAGGACGCCGGCAGCGGCTACTGGCGCATCATCAGCCGCCACAGCGGAAAGTGTCTCGACGTGACGAGCGCCTCAACCGCCGACGGCGCCGAACTCATCCAGTACACCTGCGGCACCGGCAACAACCAGCAGTTCCAGATGGTCGCCAACGGTGGCTACTTCCAGCTCCGGGCACGACACAGCGGCAAATGCGTGGACGTACCCTCCGCGTCGACCGCGGATGGTGTGATCCTCAAGCAGTACGCGTGTAACGGTGGCACCAACCAGCAGTGGTCGCGCACGGCCGTCTGACGGTCGCCTCGACGTAACCGCGGTACATCCCTCCCCGGTGCCGATCGCGTGCTCCGCGCTCGGTGCCGGGGATCCGGATCGCGGCGTCGCGCGGTCGGCCCTGTCTTGCTCATCTGCTGGCTGCGGCCGCGCATCCTGCCGTCACCGTTTGACCAGTACACGGGTGACCGGGCGAGGCAGAAAGGAGTGACCGCAACCCCCTGTAGACCAAGGGATTTGGCCGTCCATTCAAACGCCTCGCGCGCGGCTCGACATGCCATATGCATGAATGAACAGGACGATCAGATAGAAATCTCCGGCAAGCGGAAAACTTCAGGCGCTCGGTAAATGCTGAGTCATCCAGGCCTGCAAGCGAAGGGCTATGGTTATGCCAGTTCGGAGAAGGGACAAGGCATGACCACTGGTAATACCGAGGTGCACGTGCCGGTATGGACGCTCGCCACGGAGGCCTTAAGCGTGCCGAACGTGCTGGGTGATGAGGGGATGACGCCGGCCCGACTCGCGGAACTGCGAACAGTCCTGGCAACACTTGCGGATTCCCCCATCGCCACGCTGGAAGCGCATCCGATATCAACCAAGGGTGATCGGAAGGGTGGGATTTCGCTCCATGCGGCCAGTCCGCTCGCTCAGCAGTTGTCACAACTCGTGGCTCGGACAGCGGAGTCAGCGCCTCCGACGCTGAACGTCGCCGCCACCGGTGAGGTGCTCTACCGGATGGTGGTGCCGGCAAAGGTCGCCGCCCAGGTCGGTCAGGGACTCGTCCAGCCCATGAAGGCATCAGCAGGAGGGATTTACAGCGCGCTGGTCAACTCCAGTGGCCGCATCACAGCCGGTGCCACGTTCGTGCCCGTTTGCGGCAGGGCCGCTGTCGCGGGTGCCGCGACCGGCTCGGCCACCACAGCCGGTGTTGCTGCGGCCAGCGCCGGAGCGTTGACCGTGGCCGCGCCACTCGTGCTGATGGCCGTCGCGGTCGGCGTCAGCGCCTACGCTGATCACCAACGCCAGGAGGCGATCGAGCGGATCACCGACCTCCTGGAGCAGCTACACGAGGACAACCTCGAGGACGAACGCAGCGAGCTGGACGGTTGCCGGGACGCGATCGACAAGGCGACGTCGATCCTCCTCGACCAGGGCAGAATCGGCCCGTCGTTGGGACTGGACACTTCGTCGTACGCGATCAGCACGGCGATCGAACGGGCCAAGCGTCGGCTCATGAAGTGGCAGGACGCGTTGGCCAAGCTGCCCGAGGGCCCTGTTGAGCTCGGGGCGTTGACGAAATCGTTCCCCGGTGTCAACGAGGAAGGCGGTACATTCCGCGCGCACCTGGAGCTTGCACGACTCGCCATCGCTCTCAAACGCCGAGTGCTCGTGCTTCAGGCCGTCGAACACGCTCAACTGGCGGGCACGGACAATCCGTTCAAGAGTTTCATCGGAACGTTGCACGACGACGAGCGTCGCGTCGACGAGTTGGAGACAGGAATCAACTCGGTCCTTCTTCGACTGTCGACTCTCGAACTGAAGCGTGAAGGCGGCTTCCTGAGCATCATGTTCACGCAGGGCGAGGTCAACGACCTGCTCAAAGCCGTATATCGCCTCCGCGCCTTGGGTGATGGTCTCAACGTGGGAATCCACCAGACTGACGTTGCGATCGAGATCGAACGAAGCAGCGACGGATCGCTCGTGGTGTTCCCCGCGGTCGCTGCCTGACCAGACGCCGCAGGCAACCCGATTGCGCCCATAGCACCAGGCCCTAGCGGTCGAGGGCTGTCAGGTGGCGACGGCGGTGCCGGCTGCGACGGGGTTCCGGCGGTTTGGAACGTAGGGGTGAACCAGGTTCTCGCCGGAGGAAGCAGGAGCAGGGTCACGATGAGCGCGGACCAGGGCGCTGTCAGGACCCACGTGAAAATGCCTTCGACCAAGAAGTGGATGAAGTCGATCAGGGGGATGGCGGCCTGGACCGCGATGGTGGCGTGACGGATCCGTGGGCGACGGGTGCGCCACTGGTTCGCCAACCAGCCGGTGACGAGTGGCGGGACGTAGAAGGGGGCGTAGAGCAGGTCCTCCAGGACATCGCCGGGGTCGAGGACCGACTCCAGGATGAGCAGAACGAGGCCGAGCAGGGTGAGTGTCGCCTGGAACCAGACCAGGTTCCGGGCAACCCTTACAGACAGAGGCATGCAGGGGATCCAAAACAGGTTCTCGTGAGGGCCGCGATCAGGAGTCGTTTGCTGGGGCTCGTGAGACCTCACTCACCGACGCCCCCTCCGGCGATCTTCACCGTACGGTGGAGGTGAATCTGCGGCGCCAGGCTAGGGAGACGTAGACCAGCGCCACCAGCACGGGGACCTCGATCAGTGGCCCGACGACCCCCGCCAGGGCCTGGCCGGAAGTGACGCCGAAGGTGGCGATGGCGACCGCGATCGCGAGTTCGAAGTTGTTGCCGGCCGCGGTGAAGGCCAGCGTGGCGGTGCGGTCATACGGCAGGCCCAAGGCCTTGCCGAGAGCGAAGGCGCCGAACCACATCAGGGCGAAGTAGGCCAGCAGCGGCAGGGCGATGCGGGCGACGTCGGCGGGCTCGGAGGTGATCGTTTGGCCCTGCAAGGCGAACAGAATCACGATCGTGAACAGCAGCCCGTACAGCGCGAAGGGGCCGATCCTCGGCAGGAACTCGTTCTCGTAGCGTTCGCGGCCGACCCGGCGCTCACCGAGGTTGCGGGTGAGGAATCCGGCGAGCAGCGGGATGCCGAGGAAGATGACGACGTTGAGGGCGATCTTCCATGCGGAGATGTCGAGGTTCTGTCCCTGGCCGAGTCCGAGCCAGCCAGGCAGCACCTGCAGGTAGAACCAGCCGAGCAGGCCGAACGCCAGGACCTGGAACACGCTGTTGAGCGCCACCAGGACGGCGGCGACCTCGCGGTCGCCACAGGCCAGGTCGTTCCAGATGATGACCATGGCGATGCAGCGGGCCAGGCCGACGATGATCAGGCCCGTACGGTAGTCCGGCAGGTCCGGTAGGAAGATCCACGCCAGGGCGAACATCACGGCTGGGCCGATCACCCAATTGACGACCAACGAGGAGATCATCAGGCGGCGGTCACCGGTGACGGCGTCGAGCTTGTCGTAGCGGACCTTGGCCAGCACCGGATACATCATGATCAGAAGGCCGAGGGCGATCGGCAGGGAGATACCGCCGATCGCGACCTTCGACAGCACGTCGTTCAGGCCCGGGACGGCGCGGCCCAGGCCGAGGCCCAGGGCCATGGCGGCCAGGATCCACACCGCCAGGAAGCGGTCCAGCAGCGACAGCTTGCCCACCACTCCGCCGCGTGCGGGGGCGGTGGCCGTCATGGGCAGGCCCTCTTCCTGTCGGCGGCGGCGGTGGCGTGAGCGGTCTCGGCCAGGTCGGCGAACCGCCCCGCCAAAGCGGCGATGACGTCAGGCTTGAGCCGGTAGTAGGTGAACCGGCCGCACGGCTCGGTTTCCACCACCCCAGCATCTCGCAGCACCTTCAGGTGGTTGGACAGGTTGGTCTGCCGGGCACCGGTCTCCTCCACCAGATGCGTGGTGCACAACGTCTCCCTGGCGAGCAGAGTCACGATCCGCAGCCGCAGGGGATCGGCCAGCACCCGCAATAGATCAGTGTCGACTGACATCAGCATGTACTGATACTGTCACACCAGCCGGTGCCGATGTGAATCCGACTCCCCAGCCGCCGCCATCAACGCCCACGCCGCCATCAGCATCCACGCCACCGCTGGCAAGGAAGAACGAAGATGCCCATGACTGCTCCCGTCGCGTCCGTGCTGTTCGTCTGCGTGCACAACGCCGGACGCTCCCAGATGGCCGCCGGCTTCCTCTCCCACCTGGCCGGCGACCGCATCGAGGTCCGCTCCGCCGGGTCACTGCCCGCCGAGCAGGTCAACCCGGCCGCCGTGGAGGCGATGAAGGAGGTCGGTATCGACATCTCCGGCCAGAGCCCCAAGGTGCTCACTCCCGAGGCCGTCCAAGCCTCGGACTTTGTCATCACGATGGGCTGCGGTGACGCCTGCCCGATCTTCTCCGGCAAGAAGTACCTCGACTGGGCCCTCGACGACCCCGCCGGCAAGGGCGTTGAGGCCGTCCGCCCGATCCGCGACGAGATCAAAGCCCGCGTCCAGGCCCTGATCACCGAGATCGACATTCGGCAGGAAAGCTGATCCCGCCGTTCTGGTCGCCCACTGCCCAGCTCAGCGAGGCCGGGCGGTGTGCCCGCGTCAGCGGCAGCGCCCCGTCGCGGCCTCCTGCCAGCGGGCGCGCTTCGGCGAGACGATGCCGCAGCATGGTCGTAGACGTGTGATCAGCGCGGGAATCGCTCGCGCCGCCAGCATGATCCTCGCGACACTGCCGGTCAGCGCCACGAGCAGCAGCAAGGACGGCGGCGGCACAAGCGTGACGACCGTGCCCAGCATGACCGTGTCCAAGACAGCGACGGTTCCAGCGCCACCCGGGGCGGCCAGCCGTACGGTGCGACAGCGCCGCTGTTCCCGTACGGCGATCACGAGCATGAGCACGACCGAGCCGAGCAGGAGACCGAGGGCCAGGCGTGAGGCCAGGGGGATCGCCGAGGCCCAGCCGTCGGCGGTGACGAGAACCGCTCCCCAACCCAGTCCGGCGATCGGCCCGGCCACGAGCAGCGTGAATGCGGCTTTCCTGGCCGGTGAGGCACGAACGAAGGCGGCGGTGACGGTGTCGGCGTCGCCGAAGTCCGCCAGAGCGGCCAGGGCCGCCGCATCCGGATCGCCGAACCGACCTATCTGGTCGTCGTACGAGGCGAGCAGGCCGTCGGCGAGTACATCGGCCATGGGGCCGGGCCCCGTTGCCTACTGGCTGCTCCCGGCCCTGATCGGCTCCCTCTTGATCGCGCGCGCGATCGTCCGCAGGCGGTCGAGGGCTGTCAGGTGGCAACGGGCGGTGCCGGCTGCGACGGGGTTCCGGGGATTTGCAGCGTAGGGGTGAACCAGGTTCTCGCCGGAGGAAGCAGGAGCAGAGTCACGATGAGCGCGGACCAGGGCGCGCTCAGGACCCACGTATAAGTGCCTTCCACCAAGAAGTCGATGAAGTCGATCAGGGGGATGGCGGCCTGGACCGCGATGGTGGCGTGACGGATCCGTGGGCGACGGGTGCGCCACTGGTTCGCCAACCAGCCGGTGACGAGTGGCGGGACGTAGAAGGGGGCGTAGAGCAGGTCCTCCAGGACATCGCCGGGGTCGAGGACCGACTCCAGGATGAGCAGAACGAGGCCAAGCAGGGTGAGTGTCGCCTGGAACCAAATCAGATTCCGGGCAACCCTTACAGACAGAGGCATGCGGGGGGATCCACTCTCAGTTCTCGGGAACGCGGGGAAGGCGTCCGCGCAGACGAATGGTCCCATTCTTACGATCAGTGGGGACCTCGGTGATGCCTCTGGCGATGTCGCCGATCTGCTGACAGGTCGTGATCAGCGCCGGGGCGGGCCGGCAGCGACCTGCGCCGACGTGCCGACTCGAGCGCGGACCGCCTCGACGGCTTCCCACTCGGCGGTGCTCAGGCAGGCCAGCGCCGCCGGGAACACCCCGTCCTGCTCTTTGAGGATGTGGGCGCGCAGCAGGTTGAGGACGTCGAGCAGCCTGAGTGGCCAGCCAGGGTCGGCAGGTGTGCCGTGCTCGGCCTCGCCCACGACGGCCTCGACGCGCCGGTGTTCCGCTTCCAGCCCCGCGATGTGGTCGGGGAACTCCACGGCCATGGCGGGGAACAGGCCGTGCTCCTCGACCTCGGTGTGCGGGCCGAGGACCAAGGCGATGCGCCTGGCTATGGCGGCCAGCGTGTCCACGTCGCCGGCTGCGTGCGCCGTACGCGCGTCTCCGATCAGGTCGACCACCACGTCGTGCTCACGTGTCAGTTCACCGATCGCGGTCACATCCTGGCAGCCGCAGTACTCGCACATGTGTCTTCGATCTCCGGTCCTCGGCGGCAACGGCCACCGGCCGACGAGAACGGGTGGGGAGTCCGGCTCCCCGCCCATTCTCGTGTGAGGGCTTGCCTCGCGGTCAGTGCTGAACGGCGACCCTGCGGTCCGCCGTCTTGTGCTCCTCCCCCAGGCCGACGGTGACCTCCAGGACTCCGTCCCGGTAGACGGCCGTCACGTCCTCTTCCCTGGCCGTCGGGGGAAGCGTGACCGAGCGGGAGAACGCGCCATAAGTGATCTCGGAGCGGCGCGGTTCCCTGGTGTCCCTGGCCTCCTTGGCCTTCTCGGCCCGGATGTGGAGCACGCCGTGCCCGACGGTGACCTCCAGATCCTTGTCGGGGTCGATGCCGGGCAGCTCCGCCCGCAGCACGTACCGGCCTTCCGCGACGAAGTCCTCCACTCGGATGATCTGGCCGAACGGCCGGAATCCGTAGACCGGGCTCTCCAGCAGCTCCAGCAGGTCGGGGAAGGGGAACCGGCCCGGACTCCGCTCGATAAGGGTCATCGTGACCTCCTTGTCTCGATGCCGACGCACCAAGCACACACCTTCGGCGGCGTACGCGGCAGAGCAGAACGTCCCAGCCGAAGGGCCTCACACCACCGGCCGCGTTCGGGCCATAGGTCTCGGCCCGGCGGGACCTTCAGCGCTGCGCCCCGGCCCGGACGAGGTGTTCCATGAAGGCCTATGCGCAATGAGAGGGGACAACATGATCGTGGTAGGGGTCGACGGTTCGCATGCCGCGCTGGAAGCCGCCGCATGGGCGGCGCGGGAAGCCGGCCTGCGCGGCGTCCCGCTCCGGGTGGCCAACGCCATCCCGGCCTGGGCCGCCTCCGGCACCGCACAGGGCCGGTACGCGAAGATCGCGGCCTGGATGCGCGATGGTGCCGACGACGTGCTGACCACCGCCGTGGGACGGGTCCGGGCGGAGGCGCCCGAGGTGCCGGTCGACACCGCGATCCTGGCCGGCGATCCGCGCCCGGCGCTCATCGAGGCGTCCATGGGGGCGGATCTGCTGGTTGTCGGCAATCACGGCCTGGGCGGGTTCCGCGGGCTGCTCCTCGGCTCCGTCGCGCACGGCGTGGCCGGGCGCGCCCCATGCGATGTGGTCGTGGTGCGGGAGCCTTCCGCGCCCCCGCGAGGAGAGGTGGTCGCGGGCATCGACGGATCGGCCGCCTACGCGCGCGTACTCGACTTCGCCTTCGCCGAGGCGGCGCTGCGCGGTGCCGGCCTGCGGGTCGTGCACGCCTACAGCCCGCTGGAGGCGGGCCGCGGAGTGGGGCCGGTGCCCGACGACTTCGACGACGAGAAGGCGCAGGTGCGGATGGTCGCCGAGGCCCTCGCCGGACGGCGGGAGCCGTACCCGGACCTGCGGGTCACCGAGGAGGTCGTCCGGCGCCACCCCGTGGAGGCGCTGCTGCAGGCGTCGCAGGGCGCGGACCTGCTGGTCGTCGGCTCTCACGGCCACGGGGAGTTCAGTGGGCTGCTCCTCGGGTCGGTCACCCAGGCCTTGCTCCACCACGCGACGGTTCCCGTGGCCGTCGTCCGCGCGGGCCGATGAGGACGTGACCTCCCCCTGACCGATGGCCTTCGGGTCAGCGGTGGCGCCATGTGCGGGTGTCGTCCTCCTCCCACTCAAGGTGGTCGATCACGTCCACCACACCGTTCACGCCGCGTGCCAGCCGGGTGCACGTCAGCGCGTCGCTGCGCCAGTGCAGACGACCGGTCAGTGTCACGACACCCTGGTCGACCGTCACGGTCACCATGGCCAGGTCGCGGAACAGGGAACGGCCGAACGTGCCGGTCGTGATCTCGCGGGCGATGTCGGCGTCCGGGCGGGTGAAGACCCGCAGCAGGTCATGCCGGCCGACCATGCCCTCCAGTGTGCCGTCCTTCCCGACGACCGGCAGGTGCGTGACGCCGTGCCGGTCCATGAGACGGAGGGCGAACACCACCGCCGTTTCCGGGCCGATCGTGACGGGCGGGGACGTCATCAGCTCGGCGGCCGTGTCACCGCGCGACTTCTCGCGCCGGCCGCGTCCCGGCCGGCCGAAGAGGTGCCGCAGCCGGGCGCGCAGCGGCGGCTGGTAGCCCTCGTGGGCGTACTGATCCTTGAACTCCTCCTTGAGCAGCAGGTCCGCGTCCGTGACGACACCGATGACGCGGTGGTCGGAGTCGACCACGGGCACGGCGCCCATGTCCGCGGAGATCAGCACCCGGGCGACGATCTTAAACGGCGTGCTCTCCTCCACCACAGGGACGTCGGAGGCCATGACCTGGGCGACCTTCACACGCATCTCTTCCTCCTCTTGACACTCCGCATCCCATCGCCGCCACCCCGCGCCCGCGGAGAGGCGGAAGGCCCTCGCACGAGGGCTGTTGCGCCTCTGTCCGCGGCACTTACGCCTCTACGGCCGCTCCGCGCCGGAACGGACGATGGTCGACGTGGACGGCCGCGGCATCCCGGTCACCGCGCACAGTGATCCGGCGCACATCGACTGGGCCGCCTACGGCGCCGATCTGGTGATCGAGGCCACCGGCAGGTTCCGCACGCGGGACGACGCGGCCCGCCACCTCAAGGGCGGCGCCCGCCGGGTGCTCGTCTCCGCGCCCGGCAGGAGCGTGGACGTCACGATCGTCCCCGGCGTCAACGACGCGGCGTACGACCCCCGCCGCCACCAGATCGTCTCGATGGCCTCCTGCACCACCAACTGCGTCGCCCCGATGGTGAAGCACGAGAACGTCGGCGTCGTCCGCGGCTTCATGACGACCGTGCACGCGTACAGGTGCGTCGAGATGGCCGCCCGCATGGCCGAGTGACAGAGCGGTGGGGTGCGGGGACATCGGGCACCGATCCGGACGGTACTTCGCCCCACGACGGTGGCCGGCGGGCGGCAGCGTGGGCCGAAGGTCCCCCGGCGGGGTGCCTTTGGCCTGCGGCCTCCCCGTACGTCTCGATGATCTGCTTGAGTGCATGGGGATCACCGTGCGGGAGCCGTCCGGACTGAGCGAGCGTGCGGCAGCGGAGCGGCTGGCCGAGTACGGGCCGAACGAGCTCTCGCAGCCGAGGCCGCCACGCCTGCCCGTCCGGGCCGCCCGCCAGCTCGCCGACCCGATGTCGATCCTGCTGCTGATCGCCGGACTGGTCACCCTGATCGTCCTCGGCGAGATTCCCGAGGGCCTGGCCATCTTGACCATTCTCCTGGTCAATGTCGTCATCGGGGTGAGCCAGGAGACGAAGGCCGACCATGCCGTGCGGGCGTTGCGCACCCTCACCGCCCCCATGGCCAAGGTCGTCCGTGACGGCGCCGTACGGAGGATCCCCGCCGCCGAGGTCGTACCGGGCGATGTCGTGCAGGTCGCGGCCGGAGACCGCGTACCCGCCGACGCGCGGCTGTCGGAGGCGACCGGGCTGGGCGTGGACGAGTCCATGCTCACCGGAGAGTCGCTGTCGTCCGACAAACGTGCCGCGCAGGCAGACGGAGCCGGCGGAACGCTCGCCGACCGCCATGACGAGTTGTTCGCCGGGACGCTCGTCGTCCGGGGCTCGGGCGTCGCCGAGGTGACCCGCACCGGTGCCCGTACCGAGATGGGACGCATCGCCTCCGCGCTGGGCGGCGGCGTCAAGGGCCCGCTGGCGGTGGAACTCGCGCAGGTGTCGCGGCGGATCGGCCTGGTCGCCGTCATGGCGGGCGGCGTGATGATCCTCATCGGGCTCAGCCGGGTCCAGCGGGGCGAGGCCGCGCTCCTCGACATCATCCTGGCAGGGGTGGCGCTGGCCATCGCCGCCGTGCCGGAAAGCCTGGCCGCCGCCGTCACCACCGCGCTGGCCCTCGGCTCCCAGCGCATGGCGGCGCTCGGCGTGATCGTCCGGCGGCTGCCGGCCATCGAGGCGCTCGGCGCGACCACCGTCATCGCCACGGACAAGACAGGCACGCTGACCACCGGGCACCTCACCGTGACCGATCACGTCACGGCGTCCGAGATCGACCTGTGGCGTGGCGCGCTGCGCTGCAACGACGCCCGCGACGGGCTGGGGGACGCGGTCGACGTGGCCCTCGCCGCGGCCGCCGAGCGGCACGGACTACGGCCGCCGCCCGGTGAGGAACGGCTGGCCGCCCGGCCGTTCGACGCCGAGACCAGGTCGATGGCGGTGATCACCGCGACGAACGAGGACAGGCCTCTGCTGACCGTCAAGGGGGCCCCGGAGGTGGTGCTCGCCCGGTGCGTCCCCGGCCCCGAGACCGAGCGGCTGGCGCGAGCGGTGTCCGGTCTGGCGGACCGGGGCATGAGGGTGCTCGCGCTCGCCGACAAGCGCACCGACGACCTGGACGCCGCGGGGCTGCGCGCGCTGGGCCTGGTCGCGCTCAGTGACGAGATCCGGCCCTCGGCGGCGCGGGCGGTGACGGACTGCCGCGCCGCCGGAATCCGTGTGGTGATGGTGACCGGTGACCACGCCGACACCGCCCGCGCCATCGCCGAGGAGGTGGGCATCACCGCCGAACCCGTGGTGACGGGTGCCGCGCTCCAGGCCCTCGGAGGCGCGGACGACGGGCGTTCGAAGCGGTCGGCCCGGCTGCGCGAGGCGGCCGTGCTGGCCCGTGTCGACCCGGGCACCAAGCTCGACCTGGTACGCGCCCTGCGCGAGGACGGCCAGGTCGTGACGATGACCGGTGACGGCGTGAACGACGCCCCGGCACTGCGCAACGCCGACGTGGGGGTGGCCATGGCCGGTGAGGAGGGAACGGACGTGGCCCGGGAGGCGGCCTCCGTCGTCGTCACCACCGGCGACCTCGGCACCATCGTCGCAGGGGTACGCGAAGGACGCCGACTGCGCCACAACGTGTCCTCGATGGTCGGATACCTGCTCACCGGCAACCTCGCGGAGATCCTCATCGTCCTCACGGGCCTGATCGCCTGGCCGGATCTGGTCGTGCCGCTGCTTCCCGTGCAGCTGCTGTGGATCAACCTGGTGCTGGACGGCATTCCCGCCATCGCGCTCGGCGTCGACCGGCCCGCCGGCGACCCGCTGGCGCTGCGCCCCACCGGGGGGCTGCTCTCCTGGCCGGTCCTGACCCGGATCGCGCTGCGAGCGGTGGCCGTCGGCGCTCTCGTCTTCTCGGCCGTCGAGGTCGCCCGCCGCCTCGGCTGGAGTGAGGAACAGGTCCGCAGCCAGGCCGTGCTCGCACTGGTCTTCGCCCGCCTGACCCTCGCCTACGTCGTCCGGGCCCGCCGCCGGACCTTCGAGCGCGGCTGGTGGCGAGGCCGTTCGGTCCTCGTCGCGGTGACGGCCACCGCGGCACTGCAGATCTTGGTGACGGTGATCCCCGTGCTGGGCGCGCCGCTCGCCCTGGTGCCTGTGCCACCCGTCGGCTGGGCGATGGCGCTGGGCGCCGCCATGCTGTCCGTGATCGTGTGCGACATGGTGCGGTACCGGGCCGGACTGGTCGTGTCGCCATCCGGTCCGGCCCCGGGAGGACGGGGGTGACAAAAATTCCCCGGTGCGGCTTCCAGCGCCGCCGGGGCAACCGCGTGTCCGGCCGCACCTAGGGCGCCGGGGCCCGGTGCCATGGGGCTCTCGTCCGCCGGTATCTCCACGTCTGCCGGGGAACATGCGGGACATGGGGGCCGCGTCGTGGGAGGTGCGGCGGCTCGCGGAGCGGACGCCGCCGTCGCGGGAGCGGTTCGTCGACCTGTTGCGAGCCGTGTCGATCGTCGCGGTGGTCCTCGGACACTGGCTGGCGACGGTGGTGGGCTACAACGAGCACGGCGAGCTGACCGGCCGGTCGGCGCTGCCGGACCTGCCGTGGGCGCAGCCGCTCACCTGGGTGGTCCAGGTGATGCCCGTGTTCTTCTTCGTCGGCGGGTACGCGAACGCGGTCTCCCTGGCCGCGGAGCGGCGGCGCGGAGGGAACGCCGCCGAGTGGCTGATCAGGCGGAGCGGCCGGCTGGTCCCGCCGACCACGGCCCTGGTGCTGGTGATGGGAGGCGGCGCGCTGGCGGCCGGCCTGTTCGACGCCGACCCCGCCCGGGTTCGTACGGTGGTCTGGCTCGCCTCGATCCCGTTGTGGTTCCTCGTGGCCTACCTGATGGTGGTCGTACTGACCCCGCCGATGCACGCCCTCCACCGCCGGTACGGGCTCGCCGTCGCGCCGGTGCTGGTGGGGCTCGTCGCCGCCGGCGACGTGGCCCGTCTCCTCGGCCACGACTTCTGGGGGAACGGCAACTTCCTGTTCGGCTGGCTGGCCGTCCACCAGATGGGTTTCGCCTGGCGGGACGGCCTGCTTGCCCGCCCACGCGTCGCCGTGCCGCTCCTGCTCGGCGGGGTCGGCGCGCTGCTCCTCCTCACGCTCGCCGGTCCCTACCCGATCAGCATGATCAACGTGCCGGGCGAGCGGCTGCACAACATGTCCCCGCCCAGCCTGGCCCTGCTCGCGGTCGCCACCGCCCAGATCGGGGCCGCGCTGCTGCTGCGGGATCGGGGCGAGCGATGGTTGCGGCACACCCGCCGGTGGACGGCCGTGGTCGCGGTCAACTCGGCGATCATGACGATCTTCCTCTGGCACGTCTCCGCCGCGATCCTGCTCGTCGCCGCGCTTCACGTCGCCGGGGTGCTGCCGACTCCGGAGGCCGGATCGGCCGCGTGGCTGGCCTGGCGGCTCCCGTTGCTGGCCCTGTTCACCGTCGTCCTCGCGCCGCTCGTCGCGATCTTCGGCCCGATCGAGACGCGCGGCTCCCGACGGCTCGGGATACCGGTGCCGGCCGGTCTCACCCGCATGGCGGCCCGTCGGGTCGTCCGGCTGTGGCTGGCCCTGGCGGGTTTCGCGGGAGTCGCCTTCGCCCTGCTCGCCAACAGCCTGTGGCCCAGTACGGCTCCGACCGTGTCCGGAATGCCGGCGGTCGCGCTGATCACCTACCTCGCCTGCGCGGCGATCCTGCGCCTGCTGCGCTCGACCCCTCCCGCCACGGAGGCCGAACCGCGCCACCAGTGATGTCGAACAGCGGCGCCGGTCACTGGGAGGGGCGGGGGCCCGCGGCGCGGCGGAGGCGGTTGGCGATCGCGAGTCCCAGCCCCTCCTCCACCGGCAAGGACGCCACGATGAGGTCGCATCCCTGCAGGTCGAGTTCACGCAGGAACCCGTACAGCCCGCGCGCGTAGGCGGCCGGCGAAGCGGGGACCTCGACCACGGCGTGCGCCTTCACCTGAGCGTCGGCCATGGACGGGGGAAGGAAGACGCCCACGTGGTGCCCTAGCTCCTGCGCCTGCTCCGCTTCTGCGACGACCTTCTCGGGCTCGACCAGGACGACCCGCGCACGCGGCGCGTAGTGCGACGGATGCTGGCCCGGCACTCGGACGCGGCTCGTCGAGTGGACCGCGAGCGGACGCCCCAGCACCGCTTCGAGGTCTTCGCGCGTGACGCCGCCGGGCCGAAGGACGCTCGGGGTGTCGCCCGTGGCGTCGACGATGGTCGACTCGACGCCCACCTCGCACGGGCCGCCGTCCAGCACGAAGTCGACGGCGTCACCGAGCTCCGCGCGGACGTGGTCCGCCGTCGTGGGGCTGACCGAGCCGAAGCGGTTGGCGGACGGGGCCGCGACACCACCGCCGAAGGCCGACAGCAGTGCGAGCGCGATGGGGTGATCGGGCACGCGCAGGGCCACCGTCTCCAGGCCACCGGTCGCCTCCAGAGGCACCCGGCGGCCACGCCGCAGAACCAGCGTGAGCGGCCCGGGCCAGAATCGTTCGGCCAGCAGGCGCGCCGTCGCCGGGACGTCCTCGGCCCAGTCGCCGAGGTGCTCGGCGCCGCCGATGTGGACGATCAGTGGGTGGGTGGGCGGGCGCCCCTTGACCTCGAAGACGCGGGCGACGGCGGCGGGGTTCTCTGCGTCGGCGCCCAGACCGTAGACGGTTTCGGTCGGGAGGGCCACCAGGCCTCCGGCGCGCAGCACAGCGGCCGCCTTCTCGATGTCACTGGTTCTCGCCGTCACTCTCGCCATTCTCCCACTGCCGCGCCGCCCGCGTTCCGTGGCCTCCCGGGACGACGAGCCGCCGCCCGCGATCATGCCGAGGTTTATCGGGTGCCGCCCGGGCAGCGGAGAGTCAGGCACGGCACCGGCCGGCCGCCGGTGCGCAAGGACCTGAACAGGAGGGCAGAGCATTGATCGGGTTCATCGTCGCAGGGTTGATCATCGGGGCTCTGGCACGTCTCATCAAGCCCGGCAAGCAGCACCTGAGCATCCTGGCCACCCTGCTGCTCGGACTGGCCGGCTCGGTGATCGGCGGTGTCATCGCCAACCTGCTCGGCACGGGGGACATCTTCGAACTGAACGTGCTCGGCTTCGTCGTCGCCGTCATCGCCTCCGTGGCGCTGATCGGCGTCGCCGAGAGCATCAGCGGCTCCCGGCACCGCGAGCACATCACCCGGTGACGGCGCGGTTCACCCGCCGGGCGAGCGGGCTGAAGGGCCCGCCCCCGGCGTGGTCGTCCGCCCCTGACGGGGCCGGTGAGGTCAGACGGCGGGGCTGCGGCGTTCGATCATGAGGACGTCGCGCCAGACGCCGTGATGGCGGCCGACGCGTTCACGGGTGCCGAGGACGCGGAAGCCGGCCGCCCGGTGCAGGGCCAGGCTGGCCGTGTTCTCGGGGAACACGCCGGACTGGATGGTCCAGACGCCGGCGTCCTCGCTGGCGGCGACGAAGGCGTCCAGGAGGGCCCGGCCCAGGCCCCGGGCACCGTGATCGGGGTGGACGTAGATGCTGTGCTCGACGACGCCCGCGTAGACGGGACGCGCGGAGACGCGGGAGGCGGCCACCCAGGCGACCACCCGGCCCGTACGGGTGTCGGCGACGACGTAGCGCAGGTGGCCGAGGCGGGCGGAACTGAAGGTCTCCCAGGTCGGGGCGGTGGTCTCGAAGCTGGCGTGGCCGGTGTCGAGGCCGAGCTGGTAGACGCTCAGAACCTGGTCGGCGTCCTCGGCCCGCATGGGGCGGATCTCGAAGCCGGGGGCGACGGGCGGCTTGGCGGCCTTGACGATGGCCGAGTGGACTCCGTCGCCGTGGTCGGCCGTCGGGGTGATGCTGATGCCGGTGAAGCCGGCGTCCAGGAGCAGGGCGCGATACTCGCCGGCGGTCAGGGAACCGGCCGTGCACCCGATGCGGGTCTCGGTGCGGCGGCGCAGGTCCTGGTCGGGTACGGAGTCGTCGGCGACGACGTCGCTGACGCCGAAGCGGCCGCCGGGGCGCAGGACGCGGAACGCCTCGGCCAACGTGGCGGCCTTGTCGTCGGACAGGTTGATGACGCAGTTGGAGATGACCACGTCGACCGTACGGCCGGGCAGGGGGACGTGCTCGATGGTGCCGTGCAGGAACTCGGTGTTGGTCACGCCGGCCTGTGCGGCGTTGTCGCGGGCGAGGTTCAGCATGTCGGTGCTGGCGTCCAGGCCGTAGACCTTGCCGGTGGGACCGACGCGGCGGGCGGACAGCAGGACGTCGATCCCGCCGCCGGAGCCGAGGTCGAGCACGACGTCACCCTCGTGCAGGTCGGCGACGGCGACGGGATTGCCGCAGCCCAGGCTGGCGCGCAGGGCGCCGTCGGGCAAGGCGTCGGTGTCGTCGTAGCCGGCGGCGCCGAAGCAACCCTCCTCGAAGGAAGCGTCGTCCGATGAGGCGGGGTCGTGGCCGGGCCGGCCGGTCATCGCGGTCCTGGCGAACCTGGAGTAGCGGTCGACGATCTCCTCATGGGCCACGGCGGCCTCCTTCACGCGCGGGCGGGGGCGGCGGCGAGCGCCGGCCGCCCCCGATTCCATCTCATCCTGCCGCGGCGGGGATCCGGTAGGTGGGACGTGGATAGCCGGGCTTGAACGACGGGACGCCGGCGCTCTGTACGGCCGACGTGCCGGTGGCGGCGGACACCACCTCCACCGCCTCGGCCACCGCGGCGTCGAGCTCGTCGGGCTCGCACGCGACGCGGGCGTTGAGCCGTGCCTCCGCCTCGGTGAACGTCCTGCCCGCGACGGCGTCGACGGTCGGCTCGGCGCCGCCGGCGGTCACGCTCACCTTGCTCAGGTCACCGGCGGACTCCAGGCTGACCTTCACGTGGCCGATCATCCAGCCGTTGCGGGCGGCGGTCGCGGACAGGTGCTCCAGCAGCGCACGGGCCCAGGCGTCCGGGTCGAAGCCCTCCGCCGCCGTCACGTCGAAGCTGAGGTTCAGCCACGCCAGCGCCGCCTCGGCGTTGGCGTAGCGGTCGTAGTCGATGTCGAGGCCGCGCCCCACGGGCTCCGAGCCCAGCCAGAGGGACACCAGTTGTTCGAGGCCTTCACCGGTTTTCGCCGAGTAGCCGAGCACGGTGGCGGTGGGGTATCGCTCGCGCAGGTCCGCGATGACGGCGGCGGCCTCCGCCGCGCCGAGCAGGTCGATCTTGTTGAGCGCGATCACGTCGGCTTCCTGTAACTGCTTGCCGAACAGATAGGACATGTCCGACTCCGTGTCGTCCAGCGGCAGCGACGTACGGAGCGCGTCGAGCCTTTCCGGTTCGACGACGACCAGGAGAGGGGCGGGCGTGAAACGTTCACCGTAGTGGGCGCTGAGCGGCCGGATGACGGTGGCCTGCAGATCGGTGCAACTGCCCACCGCCTCAGCGAGCAGCGTGTCCACATTGTGGCCGTCGACCAGGCGCTGCGCGACGGTCAGCAAGTCCTCGAACCGGCAGCAGAAACATCCGCCCGTGACCTCGCCGGCCTCCGCGATCTCTGACTTGGCGAGCTGGGTGTCCACCAGTTCGGTGCCCTGGTCGTTGGTGATGACCGCGACCCTGCGGCCCTGCGACTGGAGATGTTTCGCGACCGCGACGAGAGTGGTGGTCTTGCCCGCTCCGAGAAACCCGCTCAAGGTCATGAAGGTGATCAACCGGCGTTCGCCTCACTTCTGGTAACGGTGCTCCGTACAGATATCGCCGCATGGCACGGCACGAGTGAGTATTCGCGTCACAGGGAGTCGAGGTGGTTTCAGTGATCCGCCATCCGCAGTCAGCTAACAGGCTCTATTCCACAAGGTCAAGATCCTTGACGTGAGGCAACAAATCATTAACAATGCCACGGGGTCGTACCGAAAATGGGTATTGATGAGCGTCAATATAGGTGTTACAATCACTACGAAGCCATTCGCATGTGGCGTTATTCGCGCATCGATTTCGCGATGACGGCGTCAATACACGACGGTCCGCCGATTTCCCTATCCCGCGGCGACGGAGGGCAGGGCGATGATGCCCGTCAGTGCGGTGAGCGCGTCGGGCACGACCCGGTAGTAGACCCAGGTGCCCCGGCGAGTCGACGTCACGAGCCCGGCGTCCCGGAGAACCCTGAGGTGATGGCTGATGGTCGGCTGGGTGAGGTCGAACGCCCCGACGAGGTCGCACACGCATGCCTCGCCGTCGAGATGAGAGGCGACGAGGGAGAGCAGCCTCAGCCGTACGGGGTCGCCGAGCGCCTTGAAGCCCGCGGCGAGCGCGACGCTCTGCTCCTGGGTCATCGGCTCCGTCACCCGCGCCGGGCGCGGCACACCGGGTTCGACCGAGGGAAGATCCTCATGCGGCAGCAGCACGGGCTCGTCGTGCTCGGCCATGGCGATCGGGTCCTCTCCCTAAGCGCCCCGGGCGTGGGTCACCCGGCCGCATCACCCACGAGTCTAGACAACCCTTCCGCCCAGGAGGTCTCGTCATACCGCGTCCCCCGCTGACCCACGCCGAGGCGACGGAGCGTGGCGCCCTGCTGCGCGTGCGGTCCTACGACCTCCACGTCGACCTGAGCCGGACCGGGGAACCGGTGTTCCGGTCCAGGAGCACGATTCGCTTCACCTGCGCCCGGCCGGGCGCCTCCAGCTGGGCGGACGCGCTGCCCCGGCGGGTGCGGTCCGCCGTGCTCAACGGACGGCCGGTCGAGTACGACGGCGCGGGACGGATCCGGCTGCCCGATCTGGCGGCCGTCAACGAGCTGACCGTGGAGGCGGACTACGACTTCTCCACCGGCGGCGAGGGCCTCCACCGGTTCACCGACCCGGCCGACCACGAGGTGTACGTCTACAGCCACCTGCAGCCCGGCCACGCCCCCCGGGTGTTCGCCTGCTTCGACCAGCCCGACCTCAAGGCGCCCTTCACGATCGGCGTGACCGCTCCCGACGGCTGGACCGTCCTGTCCAACGCCCCCGTGCTTTCCAGCACCACGGGTGTCCACAGGTTCGCGCCGACCCCGCCGATCAGCACGTACGTCGTGGCGGTGGCGGCCGGGCCGTGGGCGTCGTGGACGGCGGACCGGCCGGGCGCCGTGCCCCTGGGGGTGCACGCCCGGCGTTCCCTGGCGGCGCACCTCGACCCGGCCGTGCTGCTGGAGCGGCTCCGGGCGGGGGTGACCTTCTTCGCCGACGCGTTCGCGACGCCGTACCCGTTCCGGAAGCTCGACCTGTGCTTCGTGCCCGAGTTCAACTTCGGGGCCATGGAGAACGCCGCCTGCGTGTTCGCCGCGGAGACGTTCGTCTTCGACCGCGCGGTGACCCGGTACGCGCACCGCCGCCGGGACGAGATGATCTTCCATGAGATCTCCCACCAGTGGTTCGGCGACCTCGTCACGCTGCGCTGGTGGGACGACCTGTGGCTGAGCGAGGCGTTCGCCACCTGGGCGGGCGTCCACGCGCTGACCCGGCTCACGGACGACGCCGACGCCTGGGCCGACTTCGCCGCCGGCAAGAAGGCGCACGCGTACCTGCTGGACCAGTCACCCTCCACCCACCCGGTCGTGACCGGCGTCCCCGACGTGGACGCCGCCGGGTCGGCCTTCGACGCGCTGACGTACCACAAGGGCGCGAGCGTGCTGCGCCAGCTCGTGGCGCGCCTGGGGATGGACGCTTTCCTGGAGGGTATGCGGCTCTACTTCGCGGACCACTCCCACGGCACCGCCGGCCGGGCCGAGATGCTCGGCGCCCTGGAGAAGGCGGGCGGCCGGGACCTGACCGCCTGGACGGACGCCTGGCTGACGACGGCCGGGCTCACCGAGGTGCGGGCCGGCTTCGACGTCGACGAGGCCGGGCGCTTCACGCGTTTCGACCTGCTCCAGGACGGGTCGCCGAGGCCGCACCGTCTCGCGGTCGGCGTCTACGCGGAGGACCGCCACGGCGATCTCGTCCGCGTACGGAGGCACGAACTCGACGCCGACGGCCCGCGCACGAGCGTGGACGCGCTCGTCGGCGCCCGGTCCGGCGCGCTGGTGCTGCCCAACGACGGCGACCTGACGTACTGCCGGATCGTGCTGGACCCGCGCTCCGTCGAGGAGGTCGTCCACCGGATCGGCCGGCTGACCGATCCCATGGCCCGATCGCTCTGCTGGACGGCGGCGTGGGACATGGTCCGGCACGGGGAGCTGCCGCCGCGACGGTTCCTGACGATGATCCTCGGCGGGCTGACGGCGGAGACGCAGATCGGCGTGTTCCAGCGGCTGCTCGTCCGGGCCGCCACCGTGCTGACGGCCTACACCGAGCAGGGCTGGGCCCGCGCCCACGGCTGGCCGTCGTACGTGGACCGCCTGCTGGACGTCGTCGGCGCCCCGGAAGGCGACGCAGACAGCGACACAGACGGCGACACAGACGGCGACGCCGACCAGAGGCTGGCGGCGGCGCGGGCGGTCGCGGATGCGGCGCTGACGGAGGCCCATGTCGGCACGGTGCGGAAGTGGTTCCACGGAGCGGCCCCGATCGCCGTGGACGACGCGTTACGCCAGAGGCTCGCCCGGTGCCTGGTCGCGCACGGCGAGCCCCTGGACGACGTCACCGGCGCGTTCACCGCCGTGGGTGAACGGCTCGCCGAGCGGCTCCACGCGTCGGTGCCCACCGCGGAGGCCAAGGAGCGGGCGTGGACGACCATCCTCGGCAGCGGGAGCGTCGCACAGGTCCGCGCGCTGGCCGACGGCTTCGCCCACCCGGCGCACCATCACCTGCTCGCGCCGTTCGCGCGGCGCTACGCGCGGGACGTCCCCCCGCTGCTGGCCGCCGCCGGAGACCGGGAACCGGCGCGTACGGTCGCCGTCCGGATGTTCCCCTCCTGGCCGGTCTCACGGCGCACGCTCGAAATGATCGACGGCCTGCCCGCCGACGACCGGTTGGTGAGGCTGACCGGCCCGGCCAGGGCCGAGCTCGCCCTCGCCGTGGACCTG
Organism: Microbispora cellulosiformans; assembly: GCF_008728085.1. Taxonomy (NCBI): domain Bacteria; kingdom Bacillati; phylum Actinomycetota; class Actinomycetes; order Streptosporangiales; family Streptosporangiaceae; genus Microbispora; species Microbispora cellulosiformans. The sequence continues at coordinate 98,108 of NZ_VYTZ01000019.1, forward strand.
TCCGAGCGCGACGCCGCCGGGTGACAGCCACTCCTCCGCGCCCTCGCCCTGGGCGAACCTCTCGAACAGCTCCCGCAGGGCCGGCCCGGCGTCCGGGCCCGCGTACCACCGCTCCCCCGCCCGGCCGGCCAGGTGGTCCCAGAGCGTCTCGCGCAGCGCGAACGCCTGGTGATACAGCAGCGGGTAGCAGGGCTTGCCCTCCAGATAGGTCTGCAGCCGATCCCACGCCGCCCCCCGGTCCACCGCGACGCCGAACTCCCGCTCGTACGAGCGCGCGTACTCGGCGGCCGGGTCCGGGTGGCCGTCGTGGACGGCCATCTCGTAGCAGAGGCTGGTCGCCACCAGGCGCCGGACGTGCTCGCGCGCGAAGGCCAGGCGCTCCACGGCCTCGGCGTCCACCGTGACGCCGAGGTGGCGCCGCTGCCAGTCCGGCCGCCGGACCACCCGTTCCAGGGTGAAGCCGAACGCCTCGGTCAGCGCCGGATGCGTGCGCCACAGGTCGGCGGGGTGCCGGACGCCCGCGGTGAAGTGCAGCGCGTGCCCGAACTCGTGCAGCAGCGTGGCGTGGTGCCCCAGCGTCGTGCCCGGCGTGACGGACACGCGCACGTCGGCCGGGGGCGCGACCGGCGAGCAGAACGCCGTGCCCGACTTGCCGGGCCGTGCGACGTCGTCGACGACGACGCGGTCCAGACATCCGCCGAAACCCCACGCGCGTACGGTGGAGCGGACGCCGTCGAGCGCGCCGCCGGCGCCCTCGGGCAGGACGGCGCGTGCGGCGACGAGGCGGGCGTCCCCCATGGACGGGGTGGAGATCGCGTCGCGTGCCCGCCAGTCGTCCCAGCGCTTGAGGAACGCCGCCCGCGTGGCGTCGAGCCAGCTCCGGGCGTGGACGGCGAACCGGTCCACCTCCGGGTGCAGCGCCCGCACGAGCGCGGCGTGCGTCGGGAACCCCAGCTCGGCCCGCGCCTCGGCGTACGCGTCGAGCCAGCGCCGCCGTCCCTCGCGCAGCCGCTCGCCGACGTCCGCCAGGGCGGCCCGGACATCGGCGCGCCGCCGGTCGTCGGTGACGGTCCGCGAGAGGGCGACGAGTTCCCCGTGGGTGAGCGTCCTGCCGTCGGCCTCGGCGGTGACGGTGCGCTGGAGCAGCCGCAGCCGCGCGGTCGCCTCCGTCAGCCGGACGCGGAAGTACCAGAGGACCAGCTCCCCGGCGTAGTGGAGGTCTCCGTGCTCCAGGGCCAGGAGGACGAGCCCGCCGTCGGTCAGCCAGGTGAGGCCGCTTTCCGGCAGGGCCGGAGGATCGTCGCCCTGCCCCGTCGCGGCCAGCCAGCGGGCGTGTGCGACCCGGGCCTGGAGCGCCGCGAGGTCCTCGACGTGACCGGCCAGATAGCCGGGAACCGCGGTCACGACGGGTCCACGGAGGCCGCCGGGGGCAGGCCGAGCACCTCCGAGGCGCCGTCGGCGACCTTCTGCCAGAAGTCGCGCCGGTCCTCGGGGAGCCCGGCGAACAGCTCCGAGCAGCGGCGGGTCATCTCCAGTGCCAGCCCGGGATGGGCCAGCACGCCGCGGATCCAGGCGAGCTGGCCGGGCTCCGGCGGGTCGATCCGCAGCCCCGCGAGCCCCGCCCGGACCTTCCGCCCGACGCGCTCGTCTAGAACGGACGCGTAGCTCGCCTGGGCCTGCGGCGTGTCGCCGTCCACCGCGAGCGGCACCGTGGCGGCGAGCGTCTCCGCCGCCGCGCAGGCGTCGGTGATGCCCGCGCCGAACAGCGGGTCCTTGTGGCAGTAGGCGTCGCCCGCCAGCCGCCAGCCCGGCCCCGCCGGCTCTCGGTGGAAGTTCCGCAGGCTCTTCGACGCGTACACGGGCGAGACCCGCCGCGCCGTACGCAACCGGGCCGCCATGGCGGGGATCGACCGGAGCAGGCGCTCGTATCCCTCGTCCGCCCGGATCGCCGCGTACTCCCCCACGGGCGCCGACAGCATGACCACCCATCGCCCGCCGTCGCAGGGCCCGGCCTGGAGCACGTGGCCGCTGTCGTGCCACAGCTCCAGCGCGGGCGAGGGCAGCGGGACGACGTCCTCCCAGTAGGCGTGGAACGTGCAGCGCATGGCCCCGGCGTCGAAGGTCGCGGCCGCGCCGGCCTGCCGGGCGGTCGGAGAACCCCGCCCGTCCGCGCCCACGACGATCCTGGCCTTCTCCGACCACCCCGCGCCCTCGATGCCGATGACCTGGTCACCGTCCCGGCGCAGGGACCGCACCGGGCTGCGCTCCCTGATCTCGGCCCCGTGCCGGCCCGCGGCGCGCAGCAGGATCCCGCTCAGGGTCTCCCGGCGTACGCACAGGTTGTAGTGGTAGGGCGAGCGGGGCAGCATGGGCGCGCCGTAGTAGCCGCCCTCGACCTCCAGGTGCCAGCGCCGCAGCGGCGGCGCGCCGGTGGCGAGCACCTCGTCCAGCACGCCGAGCCGGTCCAGGAAGGCCAGCGTCGTCGGGCCGAAGAAGTGGGTGGAGACGGCCGGGGCGGGCAGCCGGGTGCGGTCGCACACCAGGACCCGCAGGCCCTCCCGCGCGAGCAGGGCGGCGCTCGCGGCCCCGGCGACGCCGCCGCCGACCACGATCACGTCATACATCGGCCGCTCCTCGCGTCATGTCCCGCCGTGTCATGTCCCGCCGGCCAGCACGAACGGCAGGCGGCCCGACCAGACCCTGCTCACGGCCCACCGGCGGTCGCTGACCGCGCGGAAGCGGCGGCCGAGCACCTCGCGCAGGTCGAGGGCGATCGGACGCTGCCGGAGGATCCCGGCCACCCGTCCGTCCCTGATCAGGAACCCGAGCCGCAGCCTGCCCTCGACGACCGGTGAGAGGCCGGCGCGCTGGTGCCCGCCCATCAGCGACTCGACGAGCACCCCCTCGCGTACGCCGGCCAGCAGGTCGTCGAAGGAGCCGACCCCGGCCGGTCCGGCGGACAGCGTCGCGCCGTTCAGCACGGGCGTGGCGGGCTTGAGCACCGTGCGGCGCAGCGCGTTGCCGCGGAACCCGTGCCCGGTGGGCGCCGTCCCGCACGCGGCCGCCGTACGGACGCTGTGGTAGGCCCGGACCGGGACACCCCGCTCGACCAGCGTGAGGGGCGCGCACGGCACGCCGTCGTCGTCGCTGCCCGGCCAGGCCAGCCCGCCGGTGCCCTCGTCGTCCGGCACGACCGGCTCCGAGGGGTGGTCGCGCAGGCAGATCGAGGGGTGCAGGAACGGCTCGCCGAGACGCCCGGCGACGAACGAGCGGCCCGCGGTGACGGCGGTCCCGTTCAGCGCGGTGACCAGCGGGGTGAGCAGGGTGTGCACCGCGGACGGCGCGAGCAGCACGTCGTGGTCGCCGGACGGCGCGTCGGCGGCGGGCAGCCCGTCCCAGCCCGCCGCGGCCTCCAGCCACGCGGAGAGCGCGGCGGGCAGCTCCGGCGTCCGGGTCCAGCCGGTCCAGGGCAGCTGGACGGCCGATCCCTCCGCCAGCGCGGCGACGTGGAAGAACCGGTCCGAGGTCGTGGTGCGCCCGTCCGGGGCCGCGCGGTGCACCGCCTGCTGCGTCCGGGTCACCGTGCCGTGCACGGTCAGCCCGGCCCGGCGTTGCAGCGCGCCCAGCCGCTCGGCCAGGAGCCGTACGGACCGGGTTCCCTCGTCCACGGCGGACGTGTCGGTGGCTTCAGGGGCGGTGTTCCGCCCGACGACCGGGTCGGGTGACGCCGGGGGCCCGTGCGCCGCGTTCCGTACGGCCTCGCCGACCAGCCCGTGCACGTCGTCGAGGCGGGTCGTGGTGGCCGTGCCCACCCGGCCGCGGTGGTGCACCCGCAGGCACAGCGCCGTCTCGTGCGCGGACCTGACCAGGTCGGGCACGCCCGAGCCGACCTCCACCACGGTGTCGTCGCGCTCGACGGCCATGATCTCCCAGTGGCCGGCCTGGGCCGCGGCCTCGGCTCCGACCTGTTCCAGCCGGTCAGCCAGAGGTGACACGGATGCCTCGCAATCGCAGCGCGGGGGCCCAGGAGCTGACCGGCAGCGGGTTCTGGCCCTGTTTGCCGCAGCTCGCCGAGGTGTCGCCGCGCCACTGTTCGCGGCCGATCGCGTCGATGGCCGCGAAGGCGCCGAGCACGTCGCCGGACAGCACCACGCCTCTGACCCGGCCGCGGACCTCGCCGTCGCGGATCTCCCGGCACTCCGCCGGCAGGAAGGTGAAGCCGGCGCGGTCGGTCTGCCCGCCGAGCACGCCCCGGGCGAGCAGCCCGCGCGCCACCCCGCCGATCATCTCCTCCTCGGACGCGCCGCCGGGGGCGATGGCGATCGTCCGCAGCCGGGGCAGCGGCGGGTGGCGGAAGTTCAGGGCCCTGGCGTTGCCGGTGGGCTCCTCACGGAAGGCCGCCGCGGTGGAGCGGTCGTGCAGCCGGGGCCGGGTGACGACACCCTCGCGCAGCAACTCCACCGCGGACCCCGCCGTGCCCTCGTCGTCCACCGGCACGAAGCCCCGCGCGCCGGGACGCCCGGGGTGGTCGACGATCGTCAGCATGGACGGGCCGACCCGGCGCCCGGGGGCCAGGGACCGTTGCAGGCGCGCGTCCCCGAGGTGGTGGTCGGCCTCGGCGAGATGCCCGATCGTCTCGTGGGCCCAGATGCCGGCCAGCGGGCCGTCGCAGACCACGTCGTACTCCCCGGGCGCCACGACGGGGGCGGCGCGCAGGTCCACGGCGGTCGCGACGGCGGCCTCGACCTCCGGGGCGAGGCCCCGCACCACGGAGAAGTCGCCGCCGCTGCCCGCCGACACCGACCCGGCGGTCCTCGCGGCGCCGCCGTCGGCGTAGACGGTGATCTGCAGCGTCAGGTCCCTGCGCCGGTACGCGACACCGGTCCCCTCGCTGGTGAACAGCTCCACGTCCGCGACCGACTCGCGGTAGTAGACGAGCGCCCCGGTCACGCCGGGATGCGCGGCCAGCGCCGCCGCGTGGTAGCCGCCGAGCAGTTCCGCCTTCTCCGCCAGGCCGACCGTCTCGGCGAGCTCACCGGTCTCGCCGGGAAGGTCGCCGTCCCGGTAGGGCCGGTGTGCGGCGAGACGTCCCGCCGCACACCCCAGCTCCACGGCGTCGCGCACGGCCCTGCGCAGCACCGGCCCGGCGTCCACGGCGGTGCTCGACGCGAACGCCGACCCCGACCGGCCGATCACGCGGGCGCAGCACCCCTCGTCACGGCTGGTCACGCTGCTTTCCAGGCCGTCGCCGCGCCACACCAGGTCGACGGTCCTGGCGCGTTCGACGCGTACCTCGGCGTAGTCGCCGGCCCGGAGGCCGACGTCCCGGAAGAGCGCGGGCGAGGCGCCGGTCAGCAGCACGGTTGCGCGGGGCTGTCGTCCCGGTAGGCGAAGATCATGGCGCTGGTGACCTGCGCGCCGTCGCGGTACGGGACGAGCCCGTCGCTGCGCATGTCCACGCTGCCGAAGCCCGCGCCGAGCACCAAGTCGCGGTACTGGCTCTCGGTCATGCCCACCACGCACCGGGCGAAGTCCTCCGCGCCGGCGGACTCGCCGGCCGCCACGTCCGCCGGGGGCGGGCCGTCGTCGGAGTACACGACATCGGAGATAACCGCCACGCCGCCCGGGCGCAGGACGGCCGCGACCGCGTGGAGCACTTCCTTCTTGTCGGGGAACATGCCGAGGACGCAGTTGCTCATCACCACGTCGACGCTGGCCTCGCGCACCGGCGGGCGCCGGATGTCGCCGACCCGCACGTCGATGTTCTTGAGCCCCATCTCCTTGGCCGCGCGGCGAGCCGTCCTGACCATCTGCATCGACGCGTCGACGCCGATGACCCGGCCCGTCTCCCCCACACGGCGCGCGGCGATCAGCAGATCGAGGCCGGCGCCGCAGCCGAAGTCCACGACCGTCTGCCCGGGCCGCAGGCCGATCGCGTTCATGGGCGAGCCGCAGCCGCTGGACAGCTCCAGGACCCAGTCGGGGATCTCGGCGAGCTCCTCCGGCGTGTAGACCGACGTGGGAGAGCAGCACAGCGTGCTGGTGCCCTGCACCGCGAGCGCGTCGTACCGCTTCTTGACGTGCGTCTCGACGGGAACGGGACCCTGGTCGGCCAGAGCCGCTTCCGGCGCCGAGCAGCAGCCCGACGCCTGGTCCGCGGTCTGCGGGGCGCACCCGCAGGCGTCCGGCTCGGTGAGCGTCTCGGCGGCCGTCCGCGGGCGGATCAGCTCATCCAGGGAAACGAACCCACGCGTGTCATCTGATCCCACGTTCCCTCTTCTCCTTCCGGTCGGTTCGCGTGCTCCTGCTGCCGGCGCAACGCCATGGGCAGCAGGTAGGCCAGCTGGGTCTCGACACGCGTCGTGATGCTGGACACCTTCGGGCAGTAGCAGGTGTTGAAGTCGCCGCCGTTGGCCGCCCACGCCTTGATGGGGCAGCCGCCGCCCCCGCAGAACAGCTTCACGTTGCAGTCGCGGCACATGGGAACGGTGTCCACGTGGCGGTGCCGCCAGGGATCCCGGTAGCCGGCCGCGTAGCTGAACTCGGGGTAGAACGTCCCGCAGGCGTGCTGGGGACGGCCCACGGTCTCCGGGCAGCCGTAGATCTTGCCGTAGGGGTCGAAGGCGACGACGCTCGTGCCGGCGCTGCACCCCTGGAGGTTGGGCCGCAGCCGGTCGCCCTCCAGGACGGCCGACCTGATGCGGGCCAGGTCGGGCTGCAGCATGCGGTCCACCAGGGGGTTCTGCTTGACCATGCTCCAGAAGGCCTCCTGGAGCCCGGGCTTGACGTCTCCCCGGACCATGCGCTTGCGCTTCTCCTCGGGGTGGTCGGGGGTGACGTACAGGAACGTGGTGGCCTTGGTGAAGCCGTTGAACAGGCGGATCTTCGGGTGGTCGAGCCACCCCTTGGCCTGCGCGAACTCCGCGAAGCGCGGCATGTCGTCGACGCTGTCCTCGTCGACGAGCACCCGGATCAGCACGCGGATGCCGGCCTCGGCGGCCACGTCGATGCTGCGCTCGATGAGCTCGAACGTCGGCTTGCCGTTGCGGAACACCCGCCGGGTGTCGTGGGTCCTCGGCGTGCCGTCCAGGCTGACCTGGACCTCCTCGCAGCCGTACTTGAGCAGCATCGGCACGTACGCGTCGAGCGCCACGCCGTTGGTGATCGCGGTGACCGGGTAGCCGCGGTCGTACGAGCCGCGCAGGATCTGCTCGACGGCGCCGCGCTGGTAGGCGGTGTCCAGCAGCGGTTCCCCGCCGAACAGGGTGATGTACGGCGGGCCGGAGTTCTGGTGCCGGTCCTGGATCTCCGGGATCGTGTCGAACGCGGCCTCGATCATCTCCTCGTCCATGCGCGGGCTCTTGGTGGTCAGCTCGCCCTCGAAGCAGTACGGGCACGCCAGGTTGCACACGAACGACGGGATGAACATGAACTGGAACGGCGCTTCCTGGATCGCCTGGAAGTAGCCGTCGACGATGGCGCGGTAACGCGCCTCCTCCTCGACCGGGTCGGTGCAGACGTATCCGCGTTCGAGCAGGCCGGCCACGAGCTCACGGTCGACGGCGGCGTCTCCGGCGCGGACCCGTTCCAGCACGGCGACCTCGGCGGGGGTGACGATGTCCATCGATCCGGACACCGCGTTGGCGAGGACGCTCACCTTGCCGCTCTCGTCGAGATAGGCAGGGTCCAGGGTGCCCTCGGGGAGCTCCACCGAGAAGGTGACGGTGTTCGGGCTCACAAGCATGGTGTGTCTCCCAGAAACGGGGTCCGTGGTGCCGCCGGGGGGTGGGTCGTGGGATGGGTGAGGGGGTGGGCCGGGAGTCGGAGGGCGCGACAGGGGATACCTGTGTCGTACGGTCCGCCGGCCACGGTCACTCGCAGCCGTCGGGGTCGTTGGCCATGATGCTGGTCACGACGTCGAGGTTCTTCCGGCCGCGCATGGCGGTGCAGCAGTCGGTCTGCTTCTCGGACACTTCGGCGTTCTCGATCATGGAAATGGCGATCATAGGTATCACCTCCTCCACTGTGATCTCTGCCGCGCTCTCCGGCCCGCTCCCCGCCGCGACGCGGCGGAGAGAGTCGTTGGTGGGGCGCGTGCCCCAGGTGGCGGGTCACCGCAGGACCTCCCGCACGATGAGCACCGCGACGGTGATCAGGCCCTCGCCGATGATCAGTCCGGAGGCGACGATCTCGGTGCCGCTGCGCCGGCCGGGGTTGCGGCGGGTGAGCAGCCACTGGGTCAGGCCTCCGGCGGCGAGGGTCAGCGAGTAGGCGGGGGGAAGCAGCACCCCGAGGCCGATCATCGTGGGCATGGCCGAGGTGAAGGCCAGGCCCAGGCCCACCGGGCCCGAGACGGCCAGCGCGAGGGCCACGGCGCCGGGGTATTCGGCCGATCCCCGGACGGTGGCGTCCACGAACTGCACCGCGGTGGCCACGGGCGCGGGGAAGGAAGGCCCTCCGAGCACGCCCGCGCGGGTGAGCACCGCGATCACCAGGACGCCGACCACTGCGCCGGCCAGGCCGCCCGCCAGCTGCGTCCAGCCCGTCAGCCGCCTGGGCGGCTCCGGCAGGCCCTCGGGACGCTCGTGGGCGACCTTCACCGAGTAGGTGAAGTAGACCGCGGCGAGGGCCGCGCAACAGATGGTCGACGCCATGAGCAACGCCGCCGTCTGGTCCGCGCCCGATATGGCGAAGGCCACGACGCTGAAGTAGAGCGCCGGGGACAACGGCACCAGTCCGATCTCGCCGCCGGCCCGGGTGAGGAACACGGTCATCACGGCGAGCAGCACGACGCCGAGCAGGCCGTAGCCGAGGTAGCGCAGAAGGGACGGGTACGCCAGCGCCAGGAGCGCCGTTCCCACGAGGACCGCGACGGCGAGCCACCGCGTACGGCCCGGGAGCAGTCGGCCCCCCTGGAGGGAGCGCGCCAGCGGGCCGCGGACCCGGGCGATCGAGGCGACGGAGTAGCCGAGGATGAGGCCGACGCCGGCGGCGAGCACCCAGGGATAGGACAGATGGTCGGTGTAGGCCACCGGCCGGCCCGCTGTACCGTCCTGGACCCCCCACACGACGACGCTGTACGCCGCGCCGGCCGCCAGCCAGGCGCACGCGCGCGGGCCGATGAGGAACCCGACGCCGTACAGCAGCGGCGAGAGGGCCAGGGCCAGGTGGGTGCCCGTGACCTCCGGCGTGACGTCGTGGCCCCACAGGGCGACCCCCAGGGCCGACGCGGCGCCGACCCCGGCGGCGATGGGGAGCATGCGGCCGAGCCGGTCGCTCTCGCCGTCCTTCGGGGCGCTGAGCGACGCCATCAGGGTGATGGCCGGCTTCAGGGTCGGGTAGGGCAGTCTCTCGGCGACCACCAGCGTCCGCGCGACGAGCCCGCCGAGGAAGATGCCCAGGGCGTTCGCGGCCATCGCCAGCACCACGAGGAAACCCCAGGCCGGCAGCTCGCCGGCCCGCAGGACGACGGCTCCGATGCCGGTGTCGAGCGCGGCCGTGGCCATGTATCCGCTGGACGCGATGGAGAAGACGACGAAGAGGCCCTGCCAGCTGAGCGCCCCCGCCACCCGGAGCAGCGCCGCGCCCAGCGCGGCCACCAGCGCCGACCCGCCGAAGGAGGTGCCCGTACGGAACAGGACCAGCACGTTGAGGACGCACAGCAGCACGCCGATGGCGAGGCCGATGAGCGTGGCCCAGACGTACGAGCCCCGCCAGCCGGCGGGGGCGTCCACCGCCAGAGTCTCGCTCGCCGTGGTGGAGGATGCGGTGCGCTCCCTTCCTCCCACGAAGCGCCCCCCATCTCGACCAGATGAACTACATTGATAACTATCGATGTAGCCGACGGATGCACATTAAATTGGACCGACGGCAATGGTCAAGGGTCTTGACAGCATTGCTTATTCATGCAGATAGCCTGCGTTACGCGAACATGACGATACGTTTCGGAATTACGCCGTGCACACGCCGGCCAATCGCGTGGGGTCACAGCGTGCGATCGGCGAGCAGGGGATCGGCGTCCACCTGTCCGGCCGGCAGCGCGCCCGGATTGCGGCCGTACAGCCCGGCGACCAGGGCGAGACCGATCACGCCGCCGACCATCTGAGCGACGACGAACCCCGGCACCGAGGACGGGGCGATCCCGGCGAAGGTGTCGGAGAAGGCGCGGCCGACGGTCACGGCCGGGTTCGCGAAGCTGGTCGACGAGGTGAACCAGTAGGCGGCGCCGATGTAGGAGGCGACCGCGACCGGCGCCAGGCGGGCGTTCTCCGCGCGGACCAGCAGGAAGATGACGAGCACCAGCCCCGCCGTGGCGACCGCCTCGCCGATCAGGAGATGCCCGGCGGAGCGGTTATGGGTGGACCAGGAGACGGCGGCCCTGCCGAACATCGCGTTGGCCAGCACGGCCCCGCTGACGGCGCCGGCGATCTGGGCGGCGACGTAAACTCCCACGTCGGAGAGGGAAAGCTCGCGGTGCGCCCACCAGTCGGCCAGCGTGACCACCGGGTTGAAGTGCGCCCCGGAGATCGGGCCGAGGACGAGGATCAGCACCCCGAGCCCGAAGACCGTCGCCGTCGAGTTCTCCAGCAGCTGGAGCCCCACATCATCGGGCGAGAGCTCCTGGGCCATGATCCCCGACCCGACCACCACCGTCACCAGCAGCAGCGTGCCCACATACTCGGCCAGCGCCCGGCGGGGCAACGCCGGCCTCACCAAAGATCACCGATCCGGTCGAGACGGACTGACGAGTCACGCACGTTGAGGCCTCCCCTTGACATGACACACCCCATGACGCCCTGTCGTACGGCACCCGCCAGCCTCCCGGCGACGACCGCAAGCGCCCCTTTCAGTCCCATCCGAATCGATATTGACAGATATCAATGCGATTTGGTAGCGGCACTTACCAGGAGGTTTTTTCAGACACCACCCCGCGCGCCCAACCACGACAACACATTTCGGCCAGCCCCAAAGGCCGGAATCGGAAAAAGCATGCGATCGGCCGCCGTCAGGGAGGCGTGGACTCCACGCGCTCATCCAGTAGCTCCAGCGGCTCCAGCCCGGGGCAACCTGAGGTCGGGTGGAGGCCGGAGAGCGTGCGAGCGCCGCCCGCCACAGTGCTCACCGCTATGACACCGGCGGTGAACCGGGCGAGCACGGTGAAGGTACGGCGCTGGTCGCCCGGCCGGCGTTCCGGCGTCCGCGACCGGTTCCGCGGTTTCACGTCTGCATCCTCCAGTGTCGGCCGCGCTCACGGCCTGGTCACGACATTACGGGCGCCGGACGGGCCAGGCGTACGCAGCGCCCGGGCTCCCCCGCACCAGCAGCCCGGCGACCACCCCGAGCACCACACCGGCGGCCGTTCCGGCCAGCTCCAGTCGCGCGTCGTTGCCGATCGTCGGCATCTCACGCAGGAACACGTACGCGGCGACCGCGACGACGACCAACGGGAGGACCATGCGCGTCCGGGTCAGCGTCTTCGTGCCCGAGGTTGCTGTGGAGGACGTAGGCGAGCAGGCCGAGGTTGAGCAGGTACTGGGCGACGGTCGTCGGAGACTCCATGCGAGGTCGGCGAGGGTTCGACGAGGACCAGGCTTCCAGCGGGCGGCCTCGCCGCCATCGGCGTACGGATTGAGCCGCTCCCGCCGCTCGCTCCATCCGTGGGTGGAGAACGCCCGGCCCGCGAGGCGCGGGTGGAGAACGCGGCGCTCCCCATTGCGGCGTGCCCGAATTACGTGAAACCGCCGTGAAAGTGACCTTCCCTACCTTGATCGTGATCAGCACCGATGCCGCCCGCGGCCGGTGTCCGAGTTGTCCGTGAGGTGAAGGTGACTTTCCGCCCACGATCCCGCCCGCGATCCCGCCCGCTCTCCCGAAACGAAGACGACGGCAGGCGACGACGACGGCGGCTCGCCGCCGTGCTCGCCGTACCGGCACTGCTTGTCACGTTCGCGCACGCCCTCGCCCTGCCCGCGGCGGCCGGCCCGGCCGCCGCGCCGGGCCTCGTCGCCCAGGACGGTTATCCCGACCCCGAGCCGCTCCCCGGAGAGGACGCCACGGCCATCCGGCAGGCGAAGGACACCGGGCAACCGGTCGAGATCATGTCGCAGCGCACGGAGACCACCCAGGTGTTCGCCGAGCCCGACGGCAACCAGCGCATGGTCGCGAGCCTCTGGCCGAGCCGGGTGAAGAAGGGGGACACCTGGGCCACGGTCGACCTCGGCCTGATGTGGCGGGGAGACGGCACGCTCGGGCCCTACTCCGCACCCGTGGACATGACGTTCTCCGGCGGCGGCGACGGGCCGCTGGTCCGGATCGTCAAGGACGGCGTCACGCTCACCTACACCTGGCCGGCGCCGCTGCCGAAGCCCCTCCCGCTGTACGAGACCGCCACCTACGAGGAGGTGTTCCCGGGGGTCGACCTCAAGCTGACGGCCGGCCTCGACGGCTTCTCGCAGGTGCTGGTCGTGAAGACCCCGGAGGCGGCGCGCGATCCGCGGCTGGCCGAGTTCCGGATGAAGGTCCAGGTCAGCGGGGGCACGCTGAGCCTCGATCCGACCGGCAACGCCACCGTGCGCGACCCGGGCGGGAAGGTCGTCCTGCACGGCAGCGCCCCGCAGATGTGGGACTCCTCCGGCGCGGAGGACGACAGCGGAAGCCGTTTCGTCGGCCCGCTGACCGGGGACGCGATCGGCACGGTCGCCGCCCGGCTCGACGCCGGCGCGCTGGTGCTCACCCCCGACCAGGCCTTCCTGCGGACACCCGGCCTGACCTACCCGGTCTACGTCGACCCGCCGATGTACGGCGCCGGACGGCTCGCCTTCGCCTACGTCTCCAAGCACTTCGCCTCGACGAAGTACTACGGCACCAGCGACGTGGCCAAGGTCGGCTACTACAACGACCCGTACGTGCCGTCCGGGCCCACGACCGACACCTACCGGTCGTTCTTCCGGATGAACACCTCGCCGGTGAACGGCAAGCACATCGTCAAGGCCACCTTCCGCGCCTACGAGACGTACTCGTGGTCGTGCTCGGCCCGCGAGGTGCAGCTCTGGCTGACCGGCTCGATCGGCACCGGCACCACCTGGAACGCGCAGCCCGCCTGGAAGCGCAAGATCGCCTCGGCCAGCGTCGCGAAGGGCTACAGCTCGAGTTGCGGCGCCGGAGGCGTCGACTTCGACGCCACGTCGGCCGTGACGGAGGCGGCGTCGAAGAACTGGGCGAACCTCACCCTCGGCCTGCGGGCGGCGAGCGAGAGCGACAAGTACGGCTGGAAGAAGTTCCGCAACAACCCCTCCATCGAGATCACCTACAACACCACCCCCAACGTGCCCGACCAGCTCTCCACCCAGGTCGGTGCCAGCGCGTACGTGCCCTGCGCGACCGGGACGGCCGCGCCGTACGTCACGACGCTCACACCGACGCTGCGGGCGAGGGTGACCGACGCCGACGGCGCGAAGGGCCAGACCGTGCGCGCCCACTTCGAGTGGTACGCGATCGGCGGGGCGAAGCTGGGTGAGCGCATCACGTCCTACGTCGCCTCCGGCACGCCCGTCACCGCTCCGCTCACGGTCACCGACGGGGCGAAGATCAGCTGGCGGGTGCGGGCCCAGGACGGCGTCGCCACCAGCGGCACCAGCGGCTGGTCGGGCTGGTGCGACATGATCGTCGACCGGACCCGGCCCTCCGCGGCGCCCGGCGTGGCCTCCACGGACTATCCCGAGACGCCCTCGGGAGGCGACCCGGTCCCCGGCGGCGGCGTCGGCCGGATGGGCGTCTTCCGGCTCACTCCCGGGACGGTGACGGACGCCGGCGGCTACCTCTACGCGCTGAACAGCGACGACCCGGGGACGGCGACGGCCGTGAACGCCGCGGCGGACGGCACCGCGACCGTGAAGGTGACCCCGCCCCGCGACCTGCTCAACGTGCTGTACGTGTGGATCCGCGACAAGGCGGGCAACGTCGGCCCGTACAAGCGGTACGAGTTCAGCGTGCGGCGGGCGACCTCGCCGGTGGCGATCTGGTCGCTCGACGAGACCTCCGGCACCGTGGCCGGCGACTCCTCGGGCAACGGCTACCAGGCCACGCTGACCACCGGCGCCACCCGCGCCCCCGGCCGCGTCTCCGGCGCCGTACGGCTCGACGGCGTCCAGGGCACGATCACCCCGTCGAAGCCGGACGGGATCATCCGCACCGACCAGAACTTCAGCGTGGCGGCCTGGGTGCGGCTCACCGACAAGAACTCCTATCGCACGGTGCTCAGCCAGGACGGCGTGAACCGCGCCGGCTTCTCCCTGCAGTACCACATCGGCAGTGACCGGTGGGCGATGGCGATGGGCTCCGCGGACAGCGTCGCCTCGCCGACGTACTACCACGCCAAGTCCGACGCGGCGCCGGTGACCGGGCGGTGGACGCACCTCGCGGCGTCCTTCGACGCGGCGACCGGGCGGCTGCGCCTCTTCGTGGACGGCAGGCCGCAGAGCACGACGGCCGTGCAGCCCACCCCGTGGAACGCCGCGGGCAGGTTCGTGATCGGCCGGGCCCTCGGCGGGTCGGAACAGTGGGCCGGCGACGTCGACGACGTGCGGGTCTGGGACCGGGTGGTCTACGAGAAGGAGGTCGGCGACCTGGCCAACCGTCCGGTGAAGCTGGAGGGCCACTGGAAACTCGACGAGACCTCCGGCACCGTCGCCCGCGACTCCTCGGGTAAGCCGAGCGACCTGGTCAGGGACGCCGACGCCACCGGCGCCTGCACCTGGACCGGCGGATGGGTGGGCGGCGCGGCCGGCTTCGGCGCGGCCGGGTGCCTGATCCGCACCAAGGCGCCGCTGCAGTCCGGCGCGGGGCCGCTGCTGCGCACCGACGGCTCCTTCACCGTCGCCGCGTGGGTGCGGCTGACCGACAAGGCCGACTACCGCACCGCGGTGAGCATGGACGGCGTCAACCGCAGCGGCTTCTATCTGCAGTACGACAAGGCGCAGGACCGCTGGCGGTTCAACATGCCGACGGCCGACTCCACCTCCGCCGTCTACACCGGCCCCTTCTCGATCGACCCCGCCGAGACCGGGGTGTGGACGCACCTCGCAGGCGTCTACGACCGGGCGAACAACCAGCTCAGGCTGTACGTCGACGGCAACCTCGAAGGCACCACCTCGTTCACCACGCCCTGGCAGACGAAGGACGCGCTGACCATCGGACAGGCGATCAACGGCTGGAACAAGTGGGTCGGTGAGATCGACGACGTGCGCGCCTACACCGGTGTGCTCTCCGACGACGAGATCTACGAGCTCTCCCTGCAGTAAGTCCTTCCCCCCATCGTCGGCGAAGGGCGTTCCCGCGCCCTTCGCCGGCAGCCGGAGGTAGTCACCATGGATTTCTCCCAGTCACGATCTCGCGGCCTCCGCCGCCGAACCGCCGCCACCACCCTCGCCGCCCTCGCGGCCTCCTTCCTGTACGCCCAGCCGGTGGCGGCCGCCGGCGACCGCTGGGATCCCCCCGACCCGCAGCGGGACCACCTGGTGGAGGGGACGCCCGTCCCGGTGAAGGGCGGGGCGGCCGACCCCGCCGAGCGAAGCGCGCTGAAGGCCCCGCCCAAGGTGGTGTGGCCGCGGGCGGGCAGCGCGACGGCCGACCTCTCCGCGCTCGCTGGAAAGACGGCCGCCCAGAACGCGACCGCCCAGAACCCGGACGCACAGAACCCGGCCGCACAGAATCCGGCCGCCGTCCGGGACGCGGGGGCTCCGGACGCGCGGCCGGCCCTCGTCGGGTTGTCCGGCCTGCCGGTGCGGATCGGCCCCGGAAGGGGCGTCGCCGAGGCCGCGCGGGCGAGCGCCGCCACCCAGCCGTCCCCCGCTCAGCCATCCGCCGCCCAGCCGTCCCCCGCCCAGCCGTCCGCCGCCCAGCCGTCACCCGCTCAGCCATCCGCCGCCCAGCCGTCACCCGCTCAGCCGTCCGCGGCGGCGCCGGGGAAGGTCCGGGTGGACCTGCTGAACCCGGTCGCCTCGTCCCTGCCCGGTGACACCGGGGTGCGGCTGCGGGTGACCCGCGCCGACGGCGCCGCGCAGGCCGCGCCGGTCACACTCGAACTGGACTACTCCGGGTTCCGCGGCGCCTACGGCGGCGACTGGGCGGCCCGGCTGCGCCTGGTGGAACTGCCCGCCTGCGCCGCGACCACCACCCCGGCCACCGGCCCGGCCTCTGTTCCCGCCGGAACCGGCGACTGTCCCGCTCCCCGGCCGGTGCCGGGGACGAACGACGTCGCGCGGGGCACGCTCACCGCCGAGGTCGGCGCCGCGCCCGTCACGTCGCCCGCCACGTCGTCCGCGCCCGCCACCGACGCGGCCCGGAAGA
Source organism: Microbispora cellulosiformans (assembly GCF_008728085.1). Classification (NCBI taxonomy): domain Bacteria; kingdom Bacillati; phylum Actinomycetota; class Actinomycetes; order Streptosporangiales; family Streptosporangiaceae; genus Microbispora; species Microbispora cellulosiformans. The sequence continues at coordinate 114,455 of NZ_VYTZ01000019.1, forward strand.
CGGCCGCGGGCGCGGCCGGGAACGGCTCAGTGGCCGGCGCGTCCGCCTCGGGTGCCGGGCTCTACGCGCTGGCGGCCGCCCCCTCGGGCGGCACCGGCGACTACACCGCCACCCCCCTCTCCCCCAGCGCCGACTGGGAGGTGAGCCCGCAGTCGGGCGACTTCTCCTGGTCCTACCCGATGCGGGTGCCGCCGTCGCTGGGCGGCCCGGCGCCGGAGCTCGCCCTGGCCTACTCCTCCAGCGGCGTCGACGGGCGCACCGCGTCGACGAACAACCAGCCGAGCTGGGTGGGCGAGGGCTTCGACCTCAACCCCGGCGGCTTCATCGAGCGCAAGTACAAGTCCTGCGCGGACGACGGCGTCACCCCCAAGAACGGCGAGCTGTGCTGGGGCGGCGACAACGCCGTCGTGGTGCTCGGCGGCGGGGCCAACGAGCTCGTCCACGACGCCGCCACCGGCGCGTGGCGGCTGAAGAACGACGACGGGTCCCGGGTGGAGAAGCTCACCGGCGCCGTCAACGGGGACGACGGCGACGGCGACGGCGCCAAGGGTGAGCACTGGAAGATCACGCAGCCCGACGGCACCCAGTTCTTCTTCGGGCTGAACCGGTTGCCCGGCTGGGTCTCCGGCAAGCAGGAGACGGGGTCCACCTGGACGGTGCCCGTCTACGGCGACGACTCGGGCGAGCCCTGCCACAAGACGGCCTACGCCGACTCGTGGTGCCAGCAGGCCTACCGCTGGAACCTCGACCACGTCATCGACACCCACGGCAACACGATGAGCTTCTTCTATACGAAGGAGACCAACCACTACGGCCGCAACATGAAGGCCGCCGACGAGACGCCGTACACGGCGAGCGGTTACCTGGACCGCATCGAGTACGGCCAGCGCGCCGGGCAGGTGTACGCCAAGCTTCCCGTCGGGAAGGTCCTGTTCTCGGTGGACGAGCGGTGCGTCCGCACCTCCACGTTCGACTGCGCGCCCGCCAAGCTCACCAAGGCCAACGCCGCCTACTGGCCCGACGTGCCGGCCGACCTGCTGTGCGCCTCCGGCGCCGACTGCGCCAACCACGCGCCGGTCTTCTTCACCCGCAAGCGGCTGACCGCGGTGACCACCCAGGTGCTCAAGGACGGCGCGCTGACCGACGTCGACACCTGGACGCTGACCCAGTCCTTCCCCAAGCCCGGTGACAACATGAGCGCCGCGCTCTGGCTGGCGCGGATCCAGCACACCGGCAAGGTGGGCGGCTCCCTCAGCACGCCGCCGGTCGACTTCGACGGCGTGGAGATGGCCAACCGGGTCGACGCGCTCGAAGGCGTCGCGCCGATGATGAAGTGGCGCATCCGCAGCGTGAACAACGAGACCGGCGGCCGGCTCACGGTCGTCTACTCCGACCCCCAGTGCACCCGCGCCGCGCTGCCCCAGCCGCACGCCAACGGCAGGCGCTGCTACCCGGTGTTCTGGACCCCGGAGGGCGCGACCGCCCCCGGCATCGACTGGTTCCACAAGTACGTCGCCGTGCAGACGCAGGAGGTCGACCTCACCGGCGGCTCGCCGATGGTCCGCACCGACTACGTCTACAAGGGCGACCCGGCGTGGGCGTACGACGACCTGGAGCTCGCCCCGGCCTCCCGCCGCACCTGGTCCGCGTGGCGCGGCTACGAGAAGGTGCAGGTCGTCACGGGCGAGGCGCCCGACCGTCGCACGGCCGTCGAGCACCTGTTCTTCCGCGGGCTGGACGGCGACAAGCAGCCGAGCGGCACCCGGAGCGTCCAGGTGACCGACTCCGAGGGAGGAAAGGTCACCGACCACTGGAGGCTGCAGGGCTTCGAGCGCGAGACCCGGCAACTGGACGGGCCGGACGGCGCCGAGGTGTCCGCCACCGTCAACGACCCCTGGCTGCAGGGGCCGAACGCGACGGAGGGCTCCGATCAGGCCTACCGCCTCTCGGTGGCCAAGGTACGCGGCCGCAGCAAGCTCAGCACCGGCGCGATCCGCCGGACCGAGACCCGCAACTCCTTCGACGCGTACGGCTCGCTGACCTCGGTCGACGACCTGGGCGACACGGGGACCACCAGCGACGACCAGTGCCTGCGCAACACCTACGCCCGCAACACCGGCGCGTGGATCCTCAACGCGGTGGTCCGGAGCGAGAAGGTCGCGGTCGCCTGCGACACCACCCCCCGGCGGCCGGACGACGTCCTCGAGGACGTCCGGACGTACTACGACGGCGGGGCCTACGGCGCCGCGCCCACCAAGGGCGACGTGACCAGGACCGAGGACCTGCGCGGTTACGCGAACGGCCAGCCGGTCTACCAGCAGGCGGCGCGTGCCGTGTACGACGCGTACGGACGGAAGACCGAGAGCTACGACGCGGCCGACGCCAAGTCCACCACGGCGTACACCCCGGCGGCCGACGCGGCGCCGGTCAAGACGGTCGTCACCAACCCGCTCGGCCACACCGAGACCACCGCCCTGCGTCCCGAGTGGAGCGTGACGGCCGCCCAGGACGACGCGAACGGCCGGCACACAGAGCTGGCCTACGACCCGCTGGGACGGCTGGCCAAGGTGTGGCTGCCGGACCGGCCCACCGGTCAGAGCGCGAGCCAGGAGTTCACGTACACCATCGAGCAGGGCGCACCGGTGGCCGTCGCCACGAAGACCCTGAACAACGACGGCGGCTACGACGTCTCCTACGAGATCTACGACGGCCTGCTGCGCACGCGGCAGAACCAGCAGCCGGCGCACGGCGGCGGGCGCCTGCTCAGCGACACCGTCTACAACACCCTCGGGCAGATCGCCAAGGTCAACGACGTGTACGCCAACGCCGACGCCCCCGGCCCGCTCATCCTCGGCGTGGCCGACAGCGCGGTCCCGGCGCAGACGGTCTACGCCTACGACGGGCTGGGCCGCACCACCGCCGAGATCCTCAAGGTGATGGGCGACGAGAAGTGGCGGACCACGACCGCCTACAACGGTGAACGGACGGACGTCGATCCCCCGGAGGGCTCGACCCCGACGACCACGATCGCCGACGCCCGGGGCCGGACGGTCGAGCTGCGCCAGTACAAGGGCCCGTCGCCGGTCGGCGCGTACGACACCACCAGGTACGGCTACAGCCGCGGCGGGGAGCAGGACACGGTCACCGACCCCGCGGGCAACGTGTGGCGGACCACCCGCGACCTGCGCGGCCGGGTCGTCAGGACCGAGGACCCCGACCGGGGCACGACGACCTACACCTACGACGACCTGGACCGGATCACGACCAGCACCGACGCCGAGAACCGCACGCTGGCGTTCGAGTACGACGTGCTGGGCCGGCGCACCGCCGTCCACGCCGGGAAGACGACGCAGGACCCGACGATCGCGTCGTGGACGTACGACACGCTCCCCGACGGCACCTCCGTCAAGGGCATGCCCGTCTCCGCCACGCGCTGGAACGGGACGAACGCCTACGTCACGCGGGTCGACGCCTACGACTCCGCCTACCGGGCGACCGCGAACAGCTACGTCATCCCGGCGTCGGAGGGCAGGCTCGCGGGGACGTACACCTTCAAGACCCGCTACAACCCCGACGGCACGGTCCAGTCGGTCACGCATCCGGAGGCCGGCAACCTGCCCGCCGAGACGGTGCGCACCACCTACACCGACCAGGCGATGCCGCTGCAGACCCGCAGCGGCCTCGGGACGTACGTCAACGACACGCTCTACAGCAAGAGCGGCGAGGCACTGCAGGAACGCTGGGGTGAGGACGGCCGTCAGATCCTGAACGACTACACCTACGAGGAGGGCACCCGGCGGCTGCTGCGCCGGATCACCGACCGGCAGACCGACTCGAAGGTTCGGCAGGGCGACCTGAACTACGAGTACGACGAGTCGGGCAACCTCACCCGGATCGCCGACACGCCTCCGGCGGCCAACGCCGCCTCCGACATCCAGTGCTTCCGGTACGACCACCTGCGGCGGGTGTCGCACGCCTGGACCACCACCGGAGCCTGCGCCACCACCCCGGACGCGAACGGCGGCGTCACACCGAGCGGGGTCGGCGGCGCCACGCCGTACTGGAACTCCTACACCTACGACCTGACGGGCGCCCGGCAGACCGAGACCCGGCACGCCGTGAACGGAGCCACCGGCGACACCGTCAGCACCTTCACCTATCCGGCCACCGGGCAGCCCCAGGCACACGCCCCGAAGCAGGTGAGCACAACCGGGCCGGGCGTCAACCGGACCGACGCCTACCTCTACGACAAAACCGGCAACACCACCACGCGCCGGATCGGCTCCGCCGAGCAGACGCTGGAGTGGGACGCCGAGGGTCACCTCGCGAAGGTGACCGAGGCGGGCAGGACCACCTCGTACATGTACGACGCCGAGGGCAACCGGCTCATCCGGCGCGACCCGTCGGGGACGGTGCTCTACCTCGGCGTGATGGAGGTGCGGGTCGACACCGGCTCCACCACTCCGAGCGCCACACGCTACTACACCCACGGCGACCGGACGATCGCGGTCAGGGGCAACGACCAGCGGCTCACCTGGCTCGTCTCCGACCACCACGGCACGGCCGAGCTGGCGATCGACGCGGCCTCCCTGGAGGTCACCCGGCGGAGGTTCGACCCGTTCGGCAACCCCCGGGGCGAGCAACCCGGTTCCTGGCCCTCACAGCGGGCGTTCGTCGGCGGCACCGCCGACCTCTCCACCGGCCTCGTCCATCTCGGCGCCCGCGAATACCTGCCGAGTGAAGGACGGTTCCTGTCGGTGGACCCGGTGTTCGACTCCAACGAGCCGCAGAAGCTCAACGGGTACACGTACGCCGGCAACAACCCGGTCACCGAGAGCGACCCGGACGGCAACGACTGGGGCTGCATCCTCTGCGGTCTCCTGATCAGGGCGGTGACCGCGATCACCAGGGCGTTCATGGCGAGCATGAAGGCCATCCGGGACGCGTGGCACCGCTTCGTCGACTACCAGAGAAGGCTGGTCGAGCGGGCCCGCGAGCGGGCGCGGCAACTGGCCGAGGAGGCGCGCAGGCGCGCGGCGGAGGCGCGCAGGAAGGCCGAGGAGCTACGGAGGAAGGCCCAGCAGGCCAGGGAGCGGGCCCAGCGGGCGGTGCGGAAGCAGACCTCACGCGCCTGCCGGATGCTGATCGCCGGCTGCGACGTGCGGCCGCTCCTGAACCGGAGCGGCCTCGGCAAACCGTTCAGCTGTTCCAGCTTCCCCGATCCCGGGAAGTGCAACGAGAGCACCCGCAAGTTCGGGCGAGCCGTACACGAGCACCTCAAGGTCCAGGTGGGATACTGCGCGGGCCTCTGCGCGTCCCTCAGCTACCAGCGCGGGGTGGTCCAGCTCAGCGCCGGCCCCGGAGGGGCGGGAGTCGGCGGGGCCGTCCAGTGGGCGTCGGCGTCACCCGACGAACAGGGCCCGGTCGGCGCCTCGGTGTGCGGCGCGATCGTCATCCCGGTCGGCCCCTGCTACAGCGTCGGCCCCAAGGTCGACGAGGACGGCAACTGGAACGGCCTCCAGGACGCCAAGGGCATCGGCATCGCCGAGGGCGAGATCGAGCCCGCCGCGGAGTACAACGTGGTGACCTGGGACATCTCCAAGGGCCGGGCCGGAGTCAAGGGGCCGGGAGACCCGCTGCCCGGCCAGTTGCGGGACACCGTCTGCGACGCCTGGTGGGCGTGGCAGTGTTGATCGTGAAGTCGTTGATCGTGTCGTCCAACCGAGGAGAGAGATGAACAGGATACGCAAGGCGGTGCTGGCGGCCGTCGCGACGGCGGCGCTGCTCGGCGGCTTCGCGGCCCCGGCCGCGGCGTACGAGAACCCCTGCAAGTACGGGCCGTACGGCTGCGACAGCCACTGGATGGACCGGGGCGAGCCCGGGAGCGGCTGACGGATCTCCACCCGGCGCGCCCGCCTCACCCCGGCGGGCGCGCCGGGCCCTTCGTCCCGTCGAGATCCCGCAGCGCGCGGGTCGCCCGGTCGTGCCAGAGCGGCAGCCCGATCTCCTCGAACGCCTCCGCCGCCCGGCTCAGCAGCGACGCCGCGAGGGGCAGGTCGTCACGCAGGGCGGCGAGCCGGCCGGTGGTCAGCCGCGCACGTGCGGCCACGAACGGCTCGCCGACCTCGGTGGCGAGCCGGAGCGCCGACTCCAGCAGTTCGGCGGCGCCGTCGAGATTCCCCGCCAGCAACCGGGCCTCCCCGCCGCCGAGCAGCGCGTGGGCCTCGCCGATGCGGTCCCCGGCGGCCCGGGCGGCCGCGCCCACCTGCCGGTAGGCCGCCTCGGCCGCCGCCGCCCGTTCCTCCCGCAGCAGCAGGGCGCCCATCCGGTTGAGGATCTGGGCGGTTCCCCGTAGATCGCCCAGCTCGCGGTAGACGGCCAGCGCGGTCTCCAGGAGCGGGCCCGCCTCCCCGGTCCGGTCGTGCTCGATGTGGATCTGGGCGATGCTGCCGAGCACGTGCGCCTCGGCATGCCGGTCGCCGACCTCGCGCAGCATCGACAGCGCCCGCTCGTAGCTGGCGAGCGCGTCCTCTCCCCGCCCCTCCACCCGCTCGATCAGCGCGGCGTTGCGGATCGTCAGGGCCTGGCCGTGCCGGTCGCCCACCTGCTCGAAGAGCCGCAGCGCGGCGTCGAAGTGCGGGCGCGCGCCGGCGTAGCGCTGCCGGAACACCGCCAGCGTGCCGAGGGAGTAACGCATCGCGGCCTCGCCGCGCGCGTCGCCCGCCTCCCGCGCCGTCGCCAGCGCGGTCTCCGATGTGCTCCGCCAGTCGTCGAACAGGCCCTGCGCCTCGAACAGGGTCACCGCGGTCATCGCCAGGTCCCAGCACGTCTCGCTCAGCCCGAGGCGGGCCGCGTGCCGCACCGCCGCCACCAGCCCGGCGCGCTCGCTGCGCAGCCAGCCGGCCGGGTCGGCGAGCAGCCGCCGGACCGCCGCCGGGCCGCAGTCCCACCGCGTGCCCTTTCCGTGCAGCACCGTGTAGTCGCCGCCGTACTGCAGCCGGTGCGCCTGCTCGGCGAGCCGGAGATACCCCCCGGCCAGCCGGGACAACGCCGCACCGGCGACCTCCGGCGGGTCCTCGGCCACTCCGCGCTCCCGGGCGTGCAGCCGCACCAGGTCGTGGAGGCGGTAGCGCGGCTCGCCGATCGAGTCGAGCCCGGCGTACTCGACGAGCCGGGCCTCCACCAGGCCCTCCAGCACGTCCTCGGCGTCGCGCGGCGCGGCGTCCAGGAGCGCCGCGGCGACCCAGCCGGCGAAGTCCTGGGTCTCCAGCAGCCCGAGTCGGCGGAGGAGGGCACGGCTCGGCCCGGCCAGCCCGGAGTAGCCGAGGGCGAGGCTGGCCCGCACCGACAGGGACCCGTGGGTGAGCTCGTCGAGCCGGTCATGCTCACCGGCCAGCCGGGCGACCAGCCGTTCGACGCTCCAGTGCGGCCGGGCGGCGAGCCGCGCCCCGGCGATCCTGAGCGCCAGGGGGAGCCGTCCGCACAGCGCGGCCAGGCGCTCGGTGGCGGGGATGTCGGCGTCGTCGCCGGTCCGGCCGCTGATGACGTTCAGCAGGTCGACGGCGGCGGCGTCGCCGAGGACGCCGAGCGCGATCCGGTGGGCCCCCGGCAGCGCGGTCAGCGCCGCGCGGCTCGTGACGAGCACCGCGCACCCGCTCCCGGCGGGGAGGAGGGGCTCGACCTGCGCCTCGTCGGCCGCGTCGTCCAGCACCACCAGGACCCGGCGGCCGGACAGGCGGACCCGGAAGGCCTCGGCGCGCTCGTCGAGACCGTCGGGGATCGCCGTGGCCGGCATGCCGAGGGCACGCAGGAACCGGCCCAGCGCGTGCGACGGATCGACCGGTCTCGCCGTCCCGCCGTGCAGGTTCACGTACAGCTGGCCGTCCGGGAAGTGGTCGCGCGCCTCGTGCGCGGCCTGTACGGCCAGAGCGGTCTTGCCCGTGCCCGGCATGCCGGAGATCGCGCACCTGGCCGGTCCGGTGGGCGAGCGCTCGCGCAGGACGGCGGCGATCAGCCGCAGCTCCTCGTCGCGTCCGGTGAGGTCGCCGAGCTGCGGCGGGAGCAGACAGGGCGCGGTCCCCGGCGGCGCGTGCGGCGCGTGCGCCGTCTCCCGGCCGGGGACGGCCGGGCCGATCTCCCTGTCTCCGCGCAGGATCGCCTGATGGAGCGCGCGCAACTGCGGCCCGGGTTCGAGCCCCAGCTCCCCGACCAGGGCGGCACGGGTCCGCCGGTAGAGCTCCAGCGCGTCCGTGCGCTGCCCCGTGTGATGCAGCGCCGCCATCAGCCGGGCCACGGCCGGCTCCGCCAGCGGGTTCTCGTCCACCATCGCGACCAGTTCGTGGACGACCCGGGCGTGCCTGCCCAGGGCCATGTCGGCGTCGATGCGCTCGGTCAGCGCCCATCTGCGCTGCTGCTCCAGCCGTTCGGCCTCCTCGGCCAGCGGGGCCAGGTCGTCCAGGCCGGTGAAGGCGCGGCCACGCCACAGCGCGAGCGCCCGCTCCAGCAGGACGGCCGCGTCCTCGGTGTCACGGCGGCTGTCACGGCGGCTCTCACGGCGCCCCAGCGCCTGCCCGGCCCGTTCGACCAGAGCGGCGAACTCCCAGGAGTCCACCTCGGCGGGCTGCGCGACCAGGGAGTAACCCGAACGGCCGTACTGGATCCGGCCGGGGTCGTCCAGCGTCCTGCGCAACCGGTGCACGATCACCTGCAGGTTCTTGCCCGACTGCGAGCCGGGCCGCCCTCCCCACAGGGCGTCGGCCAGCCGGTCGGCCGGCACCGGACGGCCCTCGGCGCAGATGAGCAGGGCCAGCAACTGCCCCTGGCGCCGTGACGGCAGCGACACCACCCGGTCGTCGACGACGATCTCCACGTCACCCAGCACCTGGAATCTCATGTCGCTCCCGAATGCCGGGGGGGCGCCGGAGGTCATGCCCCAGTCAAGCCCCGGGATGGTACGGCCGGACGTCGCGGTGAGGATAACCCGGACGGTCTTCCCGTATAAAAGGTTTTAGTCAGGGCCAAAGGGGTGCGCGACGGCGAACTGCCCGGCCAGAGGCGGTGCGATCCGGCCGGCGGCGCCAGCGTCTCCGCCCCGCGACACTGTCTCGCCCCGCAACACGAACGAGCGGGCCCGGCCGGGAGTCGTGCTCCCGGCCGGACCCGCTCGGTCCGGTCGTTCGTTTCGTTCTCAGTGGATCTCGGTGGGTCTCACTGGGTCACGGGCTGGTGCAGGTGACGGAGGGGGTGGCCGCGCTGCCGTTGCCGGTGAAGCCGAGGGTGGTGGAGCCGCCCGCGGAGATGGAGCCGTTGTAGGGCGCGTTGCGGACCGTCACGTTGGAGCCGGACACGGTCTGCTGACCGTTCCACAGGCTGCTGATGCTCTGCCCGCCGGGCCAGGTCCAGTTGACGGTCCAGCCGTTCACCGGCGCGCTGCCCGCGGTGACCGTCACCTCGGACTGGAACCCGCCGGGCCAGGAGTTCACCGTCCGCATCGTCGCGCTGCATCCGCCCGGCTCCGCCGACGGCGACTGCGACGGCGACTGGGAGGGGGACTGCGACGGGGACTGCGACGGAGACTGGGACGGCGACTGCGAGGGGGACTGCGACGGCGACTGAGACGGGCTCACCGACGGCGAGGGGCTGGGCGAGACGGGGGGAGCGGCGTTCAGGGCGTTGAGGACCGAGGTGTAGGCGGCCTTCTTGTTACCGCTGCTGTCGAACAGCAGCGGGCTGGTGTTCGCGCCCAGCCAGGAGTCGCTGTCGCGGACGCCCCACACGGTGATGCCGACGCACCGCGACACCGCGAGGCAGTCGTTGGTCACGTTGGCGTAGGTCTGCGCCGAGCCGCCCTGGATGTCCAGCTCGGTGATCGCGACGTCGACGCCGAGGGCGGCGAAGCTGGAGATCGTGGTGCGGTAGTTGCTGTTGTAGGCGCTCTGGCTGTTGAAGTGCGACTGCAGGCCCACGCAGTCGATCGGCACGCCGCGCGACTTGAAGTCCTTGACCATGTTGTAGACGCCCTGCGTCTTGGCCCAGGACCAGTTGTCGATGTTGTAGTCGTTGTAGCAGAGCTTGGCGGCCGGGTCGGCGTTCCGCGCGGTGCGGAAGGCCACCTCGATCCAGTCGTTGCCGGTCCGCTGCAGGTTGGAGTTGCGCCGCCCGCCGGTGCTGTCGTCGAAGGCCTCGTTGACCACGTCCCAGTAGGCGATCTTGCCCTTGTAGTGGGACATGACGCCGTTGATGTGGTCGATCATCGCCTGCCGCAGCGAGCTGCCTTCCAGCGACTGCATCCAGCCCGGCTGCTGCTGGTGCCAGGCCAGCGTGTGACCGCGCACCCGCTTGCCGTTCTGCACGGCCCAGTTGTAGATCCGGTCGCCGTTGGTGAAGGTGAACTGACCGCGGTTCGGCTCGGTCGCGTCGATCTTCATCTCGTTCTCGGCGGTGACCATGTTGAACTCGCGGTTCGCGATGGTCGTGTACTGCGAGTCGCCGAGCTTGCCCCCGCTGATCGCGGTGCCGAAGTAGCGGCCGCTCTGCGCCGCGGCGGCACCCAGCGTGCTCGCCGCCGCGTCGGCGGGGGCCGAAGCCGCCGCGAACGCCGCGACCGCGCCGAGCACACCGAGAGCACCGACGGCCAGAGCCCGGCGCATCCCCGTGAAGGGCTGCCGGGTTCCGGGCCGGGAATTGGCGCGTACGCCCATGCCTGAGCCTCCAAAGCTGAAACGGGAAGGGAGTACTGCGGCGACATGCCGCGCGGGATGGACGCCGGCCCCATCACTGGGACCGGCCACCCGTCAGGCGTCGCGAAACGGCGGCCCCCTGCCTGCGCACCACCACCGGACAGGAGGGCCGCCTCGGGACCTCAGTGTGGAAACCACCCCGAAACATGTCAAGACTGGGGTGAAACTTTCGGAGGCGGCCTATCGCCCATTTGGCATCCCGCCTCGGCATATGGGCTGCCCAGGGCGTTGGAAATTTTCGATCCGGCCACCCCGCCCGAGGGGTGAGAATCACTGAAATTTACATCACCGGACCGCCCGGGCGGCGCGCCTCGGCGACCCGGGCGGCGCCTTCCGATCACTCCCCCACAACTTCCCCCACAACGCGCGAAGGCCCCCGTACGGCGGCGCGCGCCGTACCGGGGGCCTTCTTTCACCACCAGGAGAGGTGGCGGGTGAGCGACCCTGAGAGGAGGAGAGTCAGCGGACGGACTCGCCTAGCTGCTGAAGGTCCACTTCTGGTTGCTGCCGCCGTGGCAGCTGTACAGCTGGAGCTTGGTGCCGTTGCCGGTGCCCTGTCCGACGGCGTCCAGGCACAGGCCCGACTGGACACCGGTGATGGTGCCGTCGGAGTTGACCCGCCACTTCTGGTTGTCGCCGCCCCAGCAGGAGTAGATCTGGATGGCGGCGCCGTTGCCGGTGCCGGCGGCGTCGAGACACTTGTTGCCGTAGACCCGGATCTCACCGGAGGACGAGGACGACCAGGTCTGGTTGCTCTGGCCGTTGCAGTCCCACAGCTGCACCTGCGTGCCGTCGCTCTGGCTGGCGTTGGGCACGTCCACGCAGCGGCCGGAGGCCACACCACGGATCGCCCCGCTGCCCCCGCCGGAGGTCGGGGTCGTCGTCGGCGTCACCGTCGGAGTGGCGCTGGGGGAGTTGGACGGGCCGGGGCCGGCGTTGTTCAGGGCGTTGAGGACCGAGGTGTAAGCGGCCTTCTTGTTACCGTTGCTGTCGAACAGCAGCGGGCTGGTGTTCGCGCCGAGCCAGGAGTCGCTGTCGCGGACGCCCCAGACGGTGATGCCGACGCACCGCGGCACCGCGAGGCAGTCGTTGGTCACGTTGGCGTAGGTCTGCGCGGAGCCGCCCTGGATGTCCAGCTCGGTGATCGCCACGTCGACGCCGAGGGCGGCGAAGCTGGAGATCGTGGTGCGGTAGTTGCTGTTGTAGGCGCTCTGGCTGTTGAAGTGCGACTGCAGGCCGACGCAGTCGATCGGCACGCCGCGCGACTTGAAGTCCTTGACCATGTTGTAGACGCCCTGCGTCTTGGCCCAGGTCCAGTTGTCGATGTTGTAGTCGTTGTAGCAGAGCTTGGCGGCCGGGTCGGCGTTCCGCGCGGTGCGGAAGGCCACCTCGATCCAGTCGTTGCCGGTCCGCTGCAGGTTGGAGTCACGCCGGCCACCACCGCTGTCGGCGTAGGCCTCGTTGACGACGTCCCAGTAGGCGATCTTGCCCTTGTAGTGGGACATGACCCCGTTGATGTGGTCGATCATCGCCTGCCGGAGCGAGCTGCCCGACAGCGACTGCATCCAGCCCGGCTGCTGCTGGTGCCAGGCCAGCGTGTGACCGCGCACCCGCTTGCCGTTCTGCACGGCCCAGTTGTAGACCCGGTCACCGGCGGAGAAGTTGAACTGACCGCGGTTCGGCTCGGTCGCGTCGATCTTCATCTCGTTCTCGGCGGTGACCATGTTGAACTCGCGGTTCGCGATGGTCGTGTAGTTCGAGTCGCCGAGCTTGCCCGAAGCGATCGCGGTGCCGAAGTAGCGGCCGCTCTGCGCCGCCGCCGCGCCCAGCGTGCTGGCCGCCGCGTCGGCGGGGCCCGAAGCCGCCGCGAACGCCGTGACCGCGCCGAGCACACCGAGGGCACCGACGGCCAGAGCCCGGCGCAGTCCTGTGAAGGACTGCCGGGTTCCGGGCCGGGAATTGGCGCGTACGCCCATGCCTGAGCCTCCATAACTAAACGGGAAGGGAGTGAGGCGAGTAGAGTCGCGAGTCGACGCCGCGCTCCCTCGATCGGGAGTGCGTACCACCAGGACGTCGCGGACGGCCCCCCGCCTGAGCACCACCATCAGGCAGGAGATCGCCTCGGGGACTCAGTGTGGAAACCTCGCCGAAACATGTCAAGACTTCAGTGAAAGTTTCGGAACGGCCGGCCCTCGCCGGGCGGCATCGCCCCCCGTGGGCATCGGCCCCGGTCTCCGGAAACGTTGCGGCGAGCCGCCATCTCCGGTCGGGCCGGAATGCCTGAAAGTTTCATCACACATCCCCCGCGCCTGGGGTGAGACGTATGACATAAGACCAGTTGGGCCCGCGCCCGGTCGTCGCGCGCGCCCGACGCGGGCGGAACGGGTCCTTGACGCCACCTTGTCACCTCGGCTTTGCTCCGCCCCACCACCATGTAGGCGCGTCGGACAGAGAAAGGAGCTCGGGCCCTTACGGCGTTGTTAACGTTAACAGCACCTCGTCTCAGCACAGCACCCCGTCTTGAAAGCGCACCCGGCGACCCGAGCGGTACGAGACCCCGGACGGACACCACCCTCCCTCCGCGGCCTCCCCCTCGTCGCCGCTTCCGTCGATGGGAGGTCGCCCGTACAGAGCGCGGGAGGAGCCGGATCGGCCTGCCCGCGACTCCTCGCAGCGGTGCGGCCCGCACCCGACCGCCGGCCATCCGATCATGCCCGGCCGCAGAGCCACCACTTCACGGCGTTCGCCCCCCGAGAGAGCTGGATACAAAAATGTTAGCGATAACAGACAAGAGCCGTCGCCCGCGCAGGTCGAGTGCGCGAAGGTTGCTGACCCGATGGCTGGCCGCGCCGCTCCTGACCGTGGCCATGGCGGCGTCGGGCGCGGTGCTGGGGGCGGGCGCCGCGAGCGCGGAGTCCAACGGCGGGGTGCGGGTGATGCCGCTGGGTGACTCGATCACCGAGGGCACCCAGGTGCCCGGCGGATACCGCATCGGGCTGTGGCAGCGCCTGGCCGCCGGCCGCTACACCGTCGACTTCGTCGGCTCGCAGTACAACGGGCCGGGCAACCTGGGCGACCACGACCACGAGGGCCACCCCGGCTGGCGGATCGACCAGATCGACGCCAACATCACCGGCTGGCTGCGCTCCTACACCCCGCGCACCGTGCTGCTGCACATCGGCACCAACGA